>NZ_VANP01000007.1:0-414745 GCF_005864065.1 Microbispora triticiradicis
ATCGGCCAGGGGCAGTCGGCGCCGTCGGGGCACATTCCCTTCACTCCGCGTGCCAAGAAGGTGCTCGAGCTGTCGCTTCGTGAGGCGTTGCAGCTTGGGCACAACTACATCGGCACCGAGCACATCCTGCTGGGCTTGATCCGGGAGGGTGAGGGCGTCGCGGCGCAGGTGCTGGTGAAGCTGGGCGCTGACTTGAACCGGGTGCGGCAGCAGGTCATCCAGTTGCTGCACGGTTACCAGGGCAAGGAGCCGGCGGCGGCGGGCGGGCCGCAGGAGTCGGCGCCGTCGACGTCGCTGGTGCTGGACCAGTTCGGGCGGAACCTGACCCAGGCCGCGCGGGAGGGCAAGCTCGACCCGGTGATCGGCCGGGACAAGGAGATCGAGCGCGTCATGCAGGTGCTGTCGCGCCGTACGAAGAACAATCCGGTGCTGGTCGGCGAGCCCGGTGTGGGCAAGACCGCGGTGGTGGAGGGCCTGTCCCAGAAGATCGTCAAGGGTGAGGTGCCCGAGACGCTGAAGGACAAGCAGCTCTACACCCTCGACCTCGGCGCGCTGGTGGCCGGGTCGCGCTACCGCGGCGACTTCGAGGAACGCCTGAAGAAGGTCCTCAAGGAGATCCGCACCCGCGGCGACATCATCCTGTTCATCGACGAGCTGCACACGCTCGTCGGCGCGGGCGCCGCCGAGGGCGCCATCGACGCCGCCAGCATCCTCAAGCCGATGCTGGCCCGCGGTGAGCTGCAGACCATCGGCGCCACGACGCTGGACGAGTACCGCAAGCACCTGGAGAAGGACGCCGCGCTGGAGCGGCGGTTCCAGCCGATCCAGGTGGCCGAGCCGAGCCTGTCGCACACGATCGAGATCCTCAAGGGCCTGCGGGACCGTTACGAGGCGCACCACCGCGTGTCGATCACCGACAGCGCGCTGGTGGCCGCGGCGACGCTGGCCGACCGCTACATCAGCGACCGGTTCCTGCCCGACAAGGCGATCGACCTGATCGACGAGGCGGGCTCGCGGATGCGGATCCGCCGGATGACCGCGCCGCCGGACCTGCGCGAGTACGACGAGAAGATCGCGAACGTCCGGCGTGAGAAGGAGTCCGCGATCGACGCGCAGGACTTCGAGAAGGCCGCCGCGCTGCGCGACCAGGAGAAGCAGCTCCAGCTCAAGCGCGAGCGCCGGGAGAAGGAGTGGAAGGCCGGCGACATGGACGTCGTGGCCGAGGTCACCGAGGAGCTCATCGCCGAGGTCCTGGCCACCGCCACCGGCATCCCGGTCTTCAAGCTCACCGAGGAGGAGTCGCAGCGGCTGCTCCGCATGGAGGACGAGCTGCACAAGCGGATCATCGGTCAGGACGACGCCATCAAGGGCCTGTCGCGGTCGATCCGCCGCACCCGCGCCGGTCTGAAGGACCCGCGCCGTCCCGGTGGCTCGTTCATCTTCGCCGGCCCCTCCGGAGTCGGTAAGACCGAGCTGTCCAAGGCGCTGGCGGAGTTCCTGTTCGGGGACGAAGACGCGCTGATCATGCTGGACATGTCCGAGTTCATGGAGAAGCACACCGTCTCGCGGCTGTTCGGCTCCCCGCCCGGCTACGTCGGGTACGAGGAGGGCGGCCAGCTGACCGAGAAGGTGCGGCGCAAGCCGTTCTCGGTCGTCCTGTTCGACGAGATCGAGAAGGCCCACCCGGACATCTTCAACTCGCTGCTGCAGATCCTGGAGGACGGCCGGCTGACCGACGCCCAGGGCCGGGTGGTGGACTTCAAGAACACCGTCATCATCATGACGACCAACCTCGGCACCCGGGACATCTCCAAGGGCATCGGGGTCGGGTTCGCCCGGTCCGACGACACCGAGTCGAACTACGACCGGATGAAGGCGAAGGTGCAGGAGGAGCTCAAGCAGCACTTCCGGCCGGAGTTCCTCAACCGTGTCGACGACATCGTGGTCTTCCACCAGCTGACGCCCAAGGAGATCATCCAGATCGTGGACCTGATGCTCGCCCAGGTGGCCGAGCGTCTCAAGGACCGCGACATGGGCCTGGAACTGACGTCGGCCGCCAAGCAGCTGCTGGCCGACCGGGGGTACGACCCGGTGATGGGTGCCCGTCCGCTGCGCCGGACGATCCAGCGCGAGCTGGAGGACACCCTGTCGGAGAAGATCCTCTACGGCGAGCTGCGGCCGGGCCAGGTCGTCAAGATCGACATCGAGGGTGAGGGCGACAACGCCAAGTTCACCTTCACGGGCGAGGCCAAGAGCCCGTCCGTGCCGGACTCGGCGGCCTCGATCGCGGAGACGGTCCAGCGCTGACCGTCCTGCGACAGCCGGCACAGCCCGGACAACCTGTTCCACCCGAAGGGGCGCTCCGCGAGGGGCGCCCCTTCGGCGTTCCGGAGCACCGCGGCCGCCGGGGCTCCGGCGATCCAGGTAACACGCGCGCAACATAGTGGACGAGAACCGGTATCACACCACCGAACGTAGTACTACACTTTGTAGAGTCAGACTGCGCCACCGGCATGCCGGAGGCGCATGACGGGCCACTCGTGTCATTCCCGCGACGTACCTGAGATCCGCTGCGGGAGGGACGCGGCGGGCCGGGCGTACGGGAGAGGCTCGGTCCGGCCGGGTGGATCCCGGTGATAAGAGGACCGGCGTCCCATGCGGTCGGGACACCCCTCGTGGGTGAAATGGCGGTCCGGAAGTGCACAAGCCTTGGAGGCACTGATGCGCCTGTTGCACGACGACGGGACGCTGGTTCACCTGGCCTACAACGCGGGCGTACATCCCGCGGAGGACCTGGAGAACCTGATCGCCCACCTCACGCGATACGCGGTGCCCGTGCGCAGGAGACTGGGCGTCGAGCGGCTGGGCATCGGCCTGTGGCTCGCCCCCGCCGTGGCCGACCACCTGGTCGCCGACCGCATCGAACTCGTGCGGCTGCGCCGCTCGCTGGAGGAGCGCGGCCTGGAGTGCGTCAGCCTGAACGGCACCGGCGGGCGCAACCAGGACGTGCCGGGGCCCGACTGGGCCAAGCCGGAGCGCTACCGTTACACGATGTCGCTGGCGAAGATCCTCGCGTTCCTGCTGCCGGACGACGTGCAGTCGGGCGGGATCTCCACGATTCCCATCGGCTGGCGCCGTGACTGGCCCGCCGACCTGCACTCCATCGCCTCCCGCCGCCTCGAACGGCTGTCGCGGGAGCTTCGCGGCCTCTACAGCGTCACCGGCAAGACGATCCGGGTGGGATTCGAGCCCTGGCCCGGTTGCGTGCTGGAGACCACGGAGCAGGCGCTGGCGCGTGTGTGCGACATCGACTCCGAGCACCTCGGCGTCTGCCTGGACGCCTGCCACCTGTCGTGCGGCGCGGAGGAGCCGGACGCGGCGCTGCGCGGGCTCGCCCTCGCGGGTGCGCCCGTGGTCAAGCTGAGCCACGTGCACGACCACGGCCAGGAGATTCCGAGCACGCAGCCGGTGATCGCCGACACGCTCACCGCGATCCTTTCGGGCGCGGTGAACGGCACCGCGCACGTGGAGGTGGAGGCCCACCACGGGACCACCCCCAAGGCGAAGGGCCCCGCCGCCCTCGTCGCGAAGCTCGCCGACGAGCTCGACTGGACTCGCCGCAACCTCACCGCCCTCGGCCTGAAGCTCGCCGCCTGAGGACCCGGTCAGGAGGGCGCCCGGCCGGTCAGGAGGGCAACTGGTAGGTGCCGTCGGGCAGCGTCTCCGCCAGGCCGTCGTCGAGAAGGCCGTCCAGGGCGCGCTCCCGCTGCACGTGGTCGGCCCAGACGGCGTCCAGCGCCTGCTTCGGCACCGGGCCGTGCGCCTCCCTCAGCACGGCGAGCAGGCGTCCCCGGCACTGCCGGTCGGTGCCCGCGTACGTCTGGCCCTGACGCGCCGGGCCGTCGTGGGCGGGGCGGCCGGCCAGCCGCCAGGCGCACCGGGAGGTGACCGGGCAGCGCTCGCACCGCGGCGCCCGCGCCGTGCAGACCAGCGCGCCCAGTTCCATCACGGCGACGGCCCAGCGCGGTGCGCCGACCGGGGGCACCAGGGACTCCGCCAGGCGCCGCTCGGCCGCCGTGGGGGCCTTCGGCGGGTACTCCTCGCCCCGGACGGCCCGGGCCAGCACCCGCCGCACGTTGGTGTCCAGCACGGCGTGGCTGCCGCCGTACGCGAAACTGGCCACGGCGGCGGCCGTGTAGTCGCCGATCCCGGGCAGGGCCAGGAGCTCGTCGTACGTGGACGGCACCCGTCCTCCGTGGTCCGTCGTGATGGCGCGCGCGCAGGCGTGGAGGTTGAGCGCCCTGCGCGGGTAGCCGAGCCGTCCCCAGTGCCGCACGGACTCGCCGGGGGACTCCTTCGCGAGCGCCTCCGGAGTGGGCCAGCGCTCCATCCACTCGGTCCACACGGGCAGCACCCGGGCGACGGGCGTCTGCTGGAGCATGATCTCGCTCACCAGGATGCCCCACGGCGTCGCCTCGGGGCGCCGCCAGGGCAGGTCGCGGTTGTGCTCGGCGTACCAGTCGAGGATGGGTTCACGCAGGGAGGCTGACACAGCCCCGACCCTACCGACCGACCCCGCCGCGCGTGGCAGGGCAGCGTTCTCCGCCGGGCCGATGCCGCGCATCGCCGTCCAAGTCCGGAAAGGACCGGCAGGCCGATGACCTGGGAAAGCGCCTGACACGGCGCGTTGTTTCCCCTGCCGCGCCACGTCTCCCCATACTGTCCGTATGGATCCGGACACTTTCCGTGGTGACGTGGGCGTCGAGGGGGCGGACGTCTACTGGCGCCGCCGGGTGTCGGTGCTCACGGGGATGCTCGTCGTGGTGGCGGTCGTGGCATGGGCGTGCAGCAGTGCCTCGGGACGATCGGACGACACCGCCGCCGTCGTCAGGACGACGCCCTCAGACCGGCTGGTGGTCTCGCTCCCCGCGGGCCTGCCCGCGAAGACGGCCGGCTCGGCCGCGATCCCGGGGCAACCGTCCCCGTCGGCGCCGGGCTCGGCCTCGCCCACGCCCGGCAGGCCCCGCCGTCCCGGCGACCCCTGCGACGAGAAGGACCTCGTGCTCGCCCTGCAGAGCGGGCAGGACGTGTACGGCAAGGACACCGCGCCGACCTTCCTGCTGACGGTCGTGAGCACGGGCAGGGTCGAGTGCACGGTGGACGTGGGGCCGCGCACCCTGGAGATGCGGGTGCTGTCGGGCGGCGAGCGGGTGTGGTCGACCGCCGACTGCGTGGCGGGAGACGGTGTGGACCGGCAGGCGCTGGAGCGGGGGATCCCCTTCGTCCGCACGGTCCGGTGGGACCGCCACCGCTCGGGCACCACCTGCGCCGGTAAGCGGTCGGCCGCCGATCCCGGGACGTACGTCGCGACCGCGCACGCGGGCCGGCTCAAGAGCCCGAAGGTCGTCTTCCACCTGCGTTGACTCCGCCGGGACGCGGGTCAGAGATAGCGCTCCAGGATGGACGACTCGGCGAGACGGGACAGGCCCTCGCGGACGCTGCGGGCCCGGGTCTCGCCCACGCCGCCGACGGCCTGGAGGTCGTCGGTGGTGGCCGCCAGCAGCTTCTGCAGGCCGCCGAAGTGGTCGACGAGCCGGTCGACGATCGCGCCGGGCAGCCGGGGGACCCGGGTCAGCAGGCGGAAGCCGCGGGGGCTGACCGGTGTGTCGAGGGCCTCGGTGCCGTGGTGGCCCAGGATCTGGGCCACCTTCGCCAGGTCGAGCAGGTCGCCGGAGGACAGCTCGTCGAGCTCGCGTATCGCGTCGCCGTCGCCGTACGGGCGCGCGCCGAGCGAGCCGGGGACGTAGTCGCGGATGATCTGCCGGTGGTCGGTCTCCACCCCGGCGAACAGCTCGTCGAGCTGGAGGGACAGCAGCCGCCCGTCGGTGCCGAGCTCGACGACGTACCCCTCGATCTCCCGGGCGATGCGGCGGACCATCTCCAGGCGCTGCACCACGACCGCCACGTCGCGGACCGTGACCAGATCCTCGATCTCCAGGGCCGACAACGCGCCGGAGACCTCGTCGAGCCGCATCTTGTAGCGTTCGAGCGTGGCGAGGGCCTGGTTGGCCTTGGACAGGATCGCGGCCGACTCCTCCAGCACGTAGCGGATGCCGTCGAGGTAGAGCGCGATGATCCGCATGGACTTGCTGATCGCGATGACCGGGAGCGACGTCTGCCTGGCCACCCGCTGGGCCGTACGGTGCCGGGTGCCGGACTCGTTGGTGGGGATCGCCGGGTCCGGCACGAGATGCACGGCCGCCCGCACGATCCTGAGCTGGGCCACGTCGAGCACGATCGCGCCGTCCATCTTGGCCAGTTCGCGGAGGCGGGTCGCGGAGAACTCGACGTCGAGGGTGAACCCGCCCGTGCAGATGTCCTCGACGGTGCGGTCGTAGCCGAGCACGATCAGGCCGCCGGTGTGACCGCGCAGGATGCGCTCCAGGCCGTCGCGCAGCGCCGTCCCCGGGGCGAGCGTGGCGAGCACGGCCCGTCTGCGCTCGTCGGCCGCCTTGTCGTTGTCCAGCACATGCACCTCGGTGGGCTCGCCCGATCGTCTCCGTGGGATCGTCTGTCTACCGGTCCTCGCCGCGCGAGGTCCGCGATACGCTCCGCGGCCGGCCGGTCGAAGCCCCCTCGAGGGCTCGATGAGGGCCTCAGTTTACCCGCGTGACGTCATGCTCACCTGTGGCACAGCGCACCCCACCGCACCCCGTCCCGGCTCAGCTCATGTGGTTGAGGGCGTCCCAGACGTTCTCGACCTCCGTCACCTCGAAGCCCGGCGCGAAGGAGGTGGTGCGGCCGACCGGCGAGCGCAGCGCCACGAGGCGGCCGCGGCTCGCCGCGTTGTCCAGCCGGGGGGATTCCTCCTCCAGCGAGCCGGACGGCACCAGGGCCCGGGTGAAACCCAGCCGCGCCGCCTCGGCCAGCCGCCGCCGCACGTCCCGTACGGGCCGCAGCTCACCGGCGAGGCCGACCTCGCCGAGCACGACGAGCCCCGAGGGCAGCGCCTGGTCGCCGGCCGCGCTCACGACCGACAGCATCAGCGCGAGGTCGACGGCCGGGTCGGTCAGCCGGATCCCGCCCACGGTCGCCGTGAAGACGTCACACTTGCCGATCTTCGCGCGCAGCCGCCGCTCGATGACGGCGAGCACCATCGCCACACGGTAGGAGTCGAGGCCCGAGGAGGTGCGGCGGGGTTGCGGGGCCTCGGTGGGGCCTACCAGGGCCTGAAGCTCCGCCGGAAGCGGCCGGGTGCCCTCGATGGTGACGGTGACACAGGTGCCCGGCACCGGCTCGGGATGGCGCGAGACGAACAGCCCGCTCGGGTCGGAGATCCCGGTGATCCCGCGCTCGTTCAGGTCGAAGCAGCCGACCTCGTCGATCGGGCCGAAGCGGTTCTTCACCGCGCGCACCAGCCGCAGCCGCGAGTTGCGGTCGCCCTCGAAGTGGAGGACGACGTCCACCAGGTGCTCCAGCACGCGGGGGCCGGCGATCGTGCCGTCCTTGGTGACATGGCCGACGAGCACGGTCGTCATGGCCCGCTCCTTGGCGAGGCGGACCAGGTTGCCCGCGACCTCCCTGACCTGGGTCACGCCGCCGGGCACACCCGAGACGTCGGCCGAGCCGATCGTCTGCACCGAGTCGACGATCAGCAGGCCGGGCCGCACCTTGTCCACGTGGGCCACCAGCGCGGACAGGTCGGTCTCGGCCGCTAGATAGAGCCGGTCCTCGATCGCGCCGATGCGGTCGGCGCGCATGCGCACCTGGGCCGCGGACTCCTCGCCGGTCACGTAGAGGACGGTCTCACCCTGCGCGGTGCGGGCGGCGGCCTCCAGGAGCAGCGTCGACTTGCCGATGCCGGGCTCCCCGGCGAGAAGCACGACCGCACCGGGGACCATGCCACCGCCGAGCACGCGGTCGAGTTCGGGCACGCCCGTCGTCCGCGCGCTCACCACCTCGGCCTTGACCTGGCCGATGGGCACCGCCGGCGCGGTGACCGCACCCGGCTTGACCACGTGGACGCCCTGCCGGGCCCCGGCCTCCTCGACCGTGCCCCACGCCTGGCACTCCCCGCATCTGCCGACCCACTTGACCGTGGTCCAGCCGCACTCGCCGCACCGGTACGCCGGTTTCGCTGCCCTGCTCACGTGCGGGAGGCTACCGGTCGCCGCCGACAGTCCGCCCCCGAAGCCGCCCGAAGCCGATCCGGAGACGCCCCCGAAGCCGGCCCGCAGGACACGACTCAGCCCTCCGGCTTCTCCGGTACGTAGAAGGCGGTGGTGCCGGCGACCGCGGCGTTCACCACGTCCTCCGGCGCGCCGGAGGCCAGGTACGCCTCGCCCCACGCCGCGCTGCTGTGCGTCATGAGGGCGCGAGCCTCGTCCGACTGCTCCCACGCCGAGGGGTCGTCGATCATGTTGCCCCGCAGGTGCAGCCCGAGCCCGAGCAGCGCCAGGTCCCAGCCCACTCCGGTGGCCCCCGGCCCGAACCGGTCCCAGAACTCCGCCGGCACCACGGCGACGTGCTCCAGCTCGAACACGGTGCGCTCGCCGCCCTCCGGGGTGAGCCGCACCTCGACCTCGCTGAAGCCGGGGTTCTCGCCGAACAGCCAGCTCACCCGCAGCAGCCGCGGCGGCTCGCACCGCAGGATCTCCCCGCCCGCGTTGCCCTGGAGCTGGTAGTGCCCGCCGAGCTTCAGCTCGCCGGTCACCGGAAGGAACCAGCGGCCGATCCGCTCGGGGTCGGTGCAGGCGTCCCACACGTCCTCCACCGCGGCGTCGTAGGTGCGCCGCAGCAGCACCGTACGGGCCTCGCCCTCCGCCAGGTCGCGCGTGCCGACCGCGCGGTGAACCTCGTTGATCTCGTCGATGAAGTCGCTCATTGCCGCTCTTCCTCTACGTCGTGGACCTCGTGCTGGGACATGTGCCGGCCATCGGCGCCGCCGGGCTCCTGCCGGAGCCGCCGCTCCCGTTTCCCCCGCGCCAGTTCCGTGTCGAGCGCGTCGAGCCGCTGCTGCCAGAAGCCGCGGAACCGGTCGAGCCACGCGTCGATCTCCCGCAGCGGCGCCGTCTCGACGGCGTACAGCCGCCGCGTGCCCTCCGCCCGTACGGATGTCAGCCCCGACTCGCGGAGCACCCGCAGGTGCTGGGAGACCGCGGGCTGCGAGATCCCGAACTCGGCGCGGACGGCGGCGGTGACGGCGCCCGACGTCTGCTCCCCATCGCTGAGCAGCTCCAGGATCCGGCGCCGCACCGGATCCCCCAGCGCGTCGAATGCGTGCACGGGCCCACTATGCCGAGGGCGGCTTATAAAAGTCAACGCTTATATAAGCCGCCCCTGGGATCACAGATGGTCCGCGAGGTCGGCGAGCAGCAGGCGCTTGGGCTTGGCACCGACGATCTGCCGCACGACCTCGCCGTCCCGGTAGAGGTTCAGGGTGGGAAAGCCGAGGACGTTGTAACGCCGCGCGATCTCGGGGTGGTCGTCGGCGTTGAGCTTGGCCACCGTGAGCCGGTCGCCGAGCTCGGCGTCGATCTCCTCCAGGATCGGGGCGATCATCTTGCAGGGCGGGCACCAGTCGGTCCAGAAGTCCACCAGCACCGGTGTGCCGCTGCGCAGCACCTGCTCGTCGAAGTTCTCCGCGGTCAACGTGATCATGATTCTCCTCGTCGTGTCACCAGGCAGCCGGGGCAGGCGTCGGTGAGCTGGGCGGCCACCTCGGCGCGGCGGGCCAGCAGGTCCCGGATCCGGTCGTCGATCTCGGCCAGCTTGCGCCGGTACACCGCGACCGACTCCGGGCAGGAGCCTCCCGACGGATGCCCCGACCTGAGGCAGTCCACGAACGGCCGGGCGTCCTCCAGGGTGAAGCCCACCGCCATCAGGGCGCGGATCTCGGTGACGAGCCGGACGTCCGACTCGTCGTACTCCCGATAGCCGTTCGCCGAGCGGCGTGACCGGATGAGGCCCTGCTGCTCGTAGTAGCGCAGCGCCCGGGTGCTCACACCCGCGCGCCGGGCCAGCTCGCCGATCCGCATCGGTCTCCTCCTCGGCCCGCCCGCCTCCGGGCACGACGGTAAAGGTTGACGCCGGTGACAAGGTCAAGGGCGGAGCTCAGAATTCCCGCCACCTGAGGACGTTCGGGTAGGCGATCTCCAGGCCCTCGCTCTCCCGCAGCGCGGCCTCGGCCACCTCGGGGGTGAACTCGATGCGCAGGACCGCCTCCAGGTCGGCCCGCGACTCGAAGGTCATGCGCAGGTCCAGCGGCTCGCGCCGCCAGCCCTGCCGCGACCAGAAGCGCTCCACGGCCTCGGGGGAGTACGACGGCAGCGACCGGCGGAACCAGCGGCCGAAGGCGTCGCGGGAGGCGTCCACGTCCACGACGAACGCCACGCCGCCCCGGCGCAGCACCCGTCCCAGCTCGCGCAGCCCGGGCTCGCACCCCGGGCCGAAGAAGTACGCCCAGCGCGCCATCGCGACGTCCGCCGACGAGTCGGGCACCGGCAGCGCCTGCGCGGTACCGGTGCGCACCGCGACGTTGGGCAGCGACGCGCAGCGGGCGGCCGCCCTGGCGGCGAGGCCGCCGTGCGGCTCCACGCCCACCACCCTCCCCGCGGACGCGGCGAGCGCCGGCAGGTGGAAGCCCGTGCCGCAGCCGATGTCGAGCACCGTCGCGCCGTCCCACGGCCGTACGGCCCGCATCGCGGCCTCGACGGCGCCCGCCGGCCCGACGGCGCGGTTCTCCAGCTCGTAGACCTGGGGGGTGTTCCAGATGTTCGGGCTGGGTACGGCCCCGCTCACGATCCGTGCCATGCGCCCCACATTAGTTCGCGACCTTGGGTAGTTGATTGTGGCGAAGCGGCGCGCGGCGCGGGTGCGGCTTAGGCTGGATCCGTGAACGGGCGCAGGGAGCGAACGGACGGCCACGGCCACGGGACTGGATCGTGCCCGGGGGTCGCCAGGGGAGGCTGGCCTCATGAGTGACATCCGCGTGCCCAGCGGCGAGGTGGCGTTGTCGACCGCGTCGGTGTACCCGGAACGTACCCCGGACGCCTTCGAACTGGCCGCCAGGCTCGGGTACGACGGCGTAGAGATCATGGTGGGACAGGACCCGGTCAGTCAGGACGTCGAGGTCCTCCAGCGGCTGCGCGACCACTACCAGATCCCGGTCCTGGCCATACACGCGCCCTGTCTGCTGGTGACCCAGCGGGTGTGGGGGCGCGACCCCTGGGCGAAGCTGCGCAGGGCCCGCGAGGCGGCCGAACGGCTGGGCGCGCGGACGGTCGTCGTCCACCCGCCCTTCCGCTGGCAGCGCGACTACGCCAAGGAGTTCGAGAAGGGCCTGGCGAGGATGCGCGACGAGACCGACGTCGTCTTCGCGGTGGAGAACATGTTCCCGCTGCGGGCGAGGGGCAACGAGGTCGTGCCGTACGCGCCGGACTGGAACCCGGTCGACTACGACTTCCCCGACGTGACGCTCGACCTGTCCCACACGGCGGTGTCCGGCACGGACGCGATGGAGATGGCCACCAAGCTCGGCGACCGGCTGGCCCACCTGCATCTGGCCGACGGCCTGGGCACCACCAACAAGGACGAGCACCTGGTCCCGGGCCGGGGGACGCAGCCGTGCGCCCCGATGCTGGAGCGCCTGGCCGGGAGCGGATACCGCGGATTGATCGTCCTGGAGATCAACACGCGCAGGGCGGCCAGCCGCACCGAGCGGATCGAGGACCTCACCGAGGCGCTCGCGTTCGCCAGGCACCACTTCGCCGCCTCCTCGACCGCCTCATGAACGACGGCCTCATGAACGAACGGCTGACCGGCAGCCACCGGGTGTTCGACCGCGTCTCGGAGGAGTACGACGCGGCCAGGCCGCACTATCCGGAGGCCCTCTACCTCGCTCTGGAGGAACTGTCGGGCATCCGGCTCGACGGCGCGACGGTGATCGACGTGGGGGCGGGCACCGGCATCTCGACCCGGGGGCTGCTCGACCGCGGCGCCCGGGTCGTCGCCGTCGACCGGGGCGAGCGGATGCTGGCCCGTCTCCGGGCCCGCACGACCTGCCCGGCGATCCTGGCGAACGGCGACGACCTGCCCTTTCGCGCGGGTGTCGCCGACCTCGTCACCTACGCCCAGTCGTGGCACTGGCTCGACCCCGCGCTGTCGGTCGCCGAGGCCGTACGGGTGACCCGGGCGGGCGGCGCGGTCGCGGGATGGTGGAACAGCGTGGACCCCGGCAAGGCCGACTGGCTGGCGGCCAACCAGGTGCGGCTCGCCGAGTCCTGCCCCGGGTACATCGGGCCGGTGCTGCCCGGGTGGAGCATGCCGCCCCTCGCCGCGGCCATGTCGGGCGGCGGTCTCGACGGTGCGGGCGCCGGCCTCGACGTGGCCGAGACCTGGGTCACCTGGACCAGGTCGGTGCCGCTGGAGGACTTCCTCACCGACCTGCGTACGCACTCCTACATGGCCAGCATGGACGGCGACGTGGTGGCGGACCTGATCGCCCGGGAGCGCGCCGAACTCGGCCGCGTGTTCCCCGGCGGCAGGCTCACCGTGCCCATGCGCGTGTACCTCGCGGTGGGACGCAGGGGCTGACCGTGACCACCGAAGTCCCGGAGGTGTCGGGAGGCGGCCGGCGGCCGCGGCGGCCGGGCCGGCGTCCCGGCACGGCGGACACACGTGGGGAGATCCTGGCCGCGGCGCGCAGGGTCTTCGCGGAGAAGGGGTTCGACAAGGCCACGATCCGGGGCATCGCCCGCGAGGCCGGCGTCGACCCCGCCCTCCTCCACCACTATTTCGACAACAAGGAGGGCATGTTCGTCGCGGCCATGGAGCTCCCCGCGGACCCCTCGACGGTCGTCCCCATGCTTCTCGCGGGGCCGCGCGAGGAGATCGGGGAGCGGATCGTCCGCTTCATCCTCACGATGACGGCGGACCCCGCGGCGCGGGAGCGGGTGCTCGGGGTGATGCGGACGGCGATGGTGAACGAGCAGGCCGTCGGCATGATCCGGGAGTTCTTCGGCACCGCGATCCTGGGCCGGGTGGCCGAGGCGCTCGGCGTCCCGCCGCTGCGGGCCGAGGCCGCCTTCGCCCAGATGTTCGGCGTGGTGATGATCAGGTACATCCTCGGGATGGAGCCGATGGCGTCGGCGGACATCGAGGAACTCGTCGCGCTGCTGGCCCCGGTGGTGCAGCGTTACCTGGACGGATGAGCACCGGGACAGGCGTCACCGGTGCCGGCAGGTCAGGTGGGGCCCCGCATGCGTTCGGGTAGAGCTTCGTTCTAGTCTGGTGCCGCGGGAACGCTGTGACGCGCGCCACGCCGATGGCGTGACAGGCATATGTTACTCGTCGGTACCATGCGGGAAGCGGGTTTTCCACAGGGCCGGCCCCCGGCCGTCCCGGTGAAGGCGCCGCGTGCTTATGGTGGCAGCCGACGTTGAAAGCGGGAGGGCTCGTGCTCTGGGTAGCGATAGCGATAGCCGGCCTCGTCGCGACCGCCGCCGCGGTCGCGCTGGCGGGCCGGCGTGTGCTGTTCCTCTACCGGCTCGCGACCAGTGGTCAGCCGGCCCCGGAGCGGATCGAGTACGCCCGGCAGCACGCCGGCGCGGAGGTCAAAGCGCAGCTTGTGGAGGTGTTCGGCCAGCGCAAGCTGCTCAAGTGGACGCCGTCGGGCACCGCGCACTTCTTCGTGATGTGGGCCTTCTTCATCCTCGCCTCGGTCTACCTGGAGGCGTACGGCGCGCTCGTCCAGGGCGCGGTCACCGGCACGCCGGACTTCCGCATCCCGTTGATCGGGACCTGGCCGGTGCTGGGCTTCCTGCAGGACTTCATCGCGGTCGCCGCGCTGATCGGGCTGATCGCCTTCGCGGTCATCCGCGTGAAGAACTCGCCGAAGAAGCTGGGCCGCGGCTCCCGGTTCTCCGGGTCGCATCTGGGCGGCGCCTGGCTCATCCTGTTCATGATCTTCAATGTGATCTGGACGATGTTCCTGTTCCGGGGGGCGGCCGTCAACACCGGCAACTTCCCCTACCGGTCGGGGGCCTTCGCCTCACAGGCGGTGGCGAAGATCCTGCCCGACAGTGAGGGGCTGGAGGCCGCGGGCCTGCTGCTGCACATCGGCGTCATGCTGGTGTTCCTCGTCATCGTGGTGAACTCCAAGCACCTGCACATCTTCACCGCGCCGTTGAACGTGCTGTTCTCCCGCCGCCCGGACGGCCTCGGCCCGGCCCAGCCGATGCGCAGCGACGGCAAGGTGCTGGACTTCGAGGAGGCCGACCCCGAGACGGACGTGTTCGGCCGCGGCAAGATCGCCGACACGTCCTGGAAGGGGTTCCTGGACTTCTACACCTGCACCGAGTGCGGACGCTGCCAGTCCCAGTGCCCGGCGTGGAACACCGGCAAGCCGCTGTCGCCCAAGATGCTCATCCTCGACCAGCGCGACCACGCCTTCGCGGTCGCGCCCTACCTGCTGGCGGGGGAGAAGGAGAAGGAGAGCCTGTCGCAGGACGTGCTGGCCCTGCTGGACAAGCCGCTGGTCGGCGAGGACGGGGTCATCCATCCCGACGTGCTGTGGTCCTGCACGAACTGCGGCGCCTGCGTCGAGCAGTGCCCGGTGGACATCGAGCACATCGACCACATCCTCGACATGCGCCGCTACCAGGTGATGATCGAGTCGTCGTTCCCGTCCGAGGCGGGGGTGATGCTCAAGAACCTGGAGAACAAGGGCAACCCGTGGGGCATGTCCGAGATGAAGCGCGCCGACTGGATCGAGGAGCTCGACTTCGAGGTCACCCTCGTCGACGAGAAGATGCCCGAGGACGTGGAGTACCTGTTCTGGGTCGGCTGCGCCGGGGCCCTGGAGGACCGGGCGAAGAAGACCACCAAGGCCGTCGCGGAGCTGCTGCACATCGCGGGTGTGAAGTTCGGCGTGCTCGGGCCGATGGAGGCGTGCTCGGGAGACCCCGCCCGGCGCCTGGGCATGGAGTTCCTGTTCAGCATGCTCGCGCAGCAGAACGTCGAGACGCTGAACGAGGCCGGCGTCAAGAAGATCGTCGCGACCTGCCCGCACTGCTTCAACACGCTGGCCAACGAATACCCGCAGCTCGGCGGGCACTACGAGGTGGTGCACCACACGCAGTTGCTGGCGCGCCTGGTCGAGGAGGGCCGGCTCACGCCGATCACCCCGATCGAGGAGAAGATCACCTACCACGACCCGTGTTTCCTCGGCCGCCACAACAAGGTGTACGCCCAGCCGCGCGACATCATGGCCAAGGTGCCCGGGGTCACGACCCAGGAGATGCACCGCTGCGGGGATCGCGGTTTCTGCTGCGGCGCCGGGGGCGCGCGTATGTGGATGGAAGAGCGCATCGGCAAGCGAATCAACACCGAACGGGTGGACGAGGCGCTGACCACCGATCCCGACACCGTCTCCACCGCATGCCCGTTCTGCCTCGTCATGCTCGGCGACGCGATCAACGAGAAGAAGAACGCCGGTCAGGCCAAGGAGTCGATCGAGGTCGTCGACGTCGCCCAGCTCCTCATCAAATCCGTCAAGCAGGGTTAACGAATTCTTTGCTGACGGATCGCACATTTTGTGGAGTTTCTCCGTCAGAACGAGTGATACATACATGTTTCAGTGAAGAGTCGGCAAACGCTTTCTCCACATAACAGGAGAATCACGGTAACCTCAACGTTGGCTCAATCGACGGGGAGGGGGCGGCACGGTGGGTGTTGTCGTCAGCGACGCGGAGGTCACCCTGGCCGACGTCCTCTCCCTGCGGCTGGCAATCGAACAGCCGCTCGTGGACGGCACCCGGCTCGTCCTGCGGCAGCGGGGCACCGGTGAGGAACGGCACGTCACGCTGGGTGCCTCCGGCAGGAAGACGAGGGACGCCAGCGTCGCGATCTCGCTCGCGCCACTCGATCTCGAACCTGGCCGCTGGGACGCCTACCTCGAACAGGACGGGCCCCGCACCCGGATCCAGAGCGTCGACCCCGGTTTCTCGCTCGACCGCCTCGACGCGTACGCGCTCGGGCGGCGCACCCTCGCGTACCGCGCCTATCGCACGCGTAACGGATATCTGGCGCTGAAGATAGACCAGGCGGAGCCGGCCGCGGACATCCGGGCGGTGTGGTTCCGTGAGGGGCGGTTCGAGGTGACGGGCCTGCTGGCGTACACGGGTTTCGACGACGACGACCAGCAACGGCGGGCCACGCTCACGCTGCGGCACGGCGACCCGGCCGCGACCCTGCGGTCCTCCGCCACCGTCCAGGGCGTCCGCTTCCACGCCGCGCTCTCGCTGTGCGACGTGCTGGCCGCCACGCCCGGCTCGCAGGGCACGTGGCAGCCGTACCTGGAGGTGGACGGCCTGGAGCGCGTGCTGCCGCTGAGCGCCCGCCTAGACGACGTCGAGGGCAAGCGCCGCCGCGTCCACTATCCGCGCGCCCTCGTGGACGGCGTGCCGGTCAGGCCCAGCTTCACCTCCGGCGACGACCTGCTCCTGGAGGTGGGGGTGTGAGAGTCGCCTTCGTGCTCCCGTCGGCGTACGGCATGCGCGGCGACGTGCGGGCCGTCCTGAACCTCGCGGGAGGGCTGGCCGCACGGCACGAGGTGGAGGTGGTGAGCATCCGGCGCACCAGGGAGACGCCGTTCTTCCCGGTGGACCGCCGGGTGGCGCTGCGCTGGCTCGTGGACGCCCGGCCCGGCGTCCACCACCTGCTGCCGCGGGGCCAGGTGCGCACCGAGGTGGCGCTGTGGCGGACGCTGCGCGGGCTGCGCGCCGACGTCCTGGTCACCACCCGGCCGTCACTGGGCGTGCAGGCCGCCCGGCACGCGCCGCGCGGAGTCGTCCGCATCGCCCGGGAGTGGAACAGGCCCTCGGTTCCCGGCCCGATCCGCCGCTTCTATCCCCGTCTGGACGCGGTGGTCACCACCACCCCCGGCCGCCGGGACGAGTGGGCGCGCCTGCTCGACGACGACCTGTCGGTTCACGTCATCCCGGACGCCCTGCCGCAGGGGCCCTGGCCGCGGTCGCGCATGGACAACCGGATCGTCAGCGCGGGCGGCAGGCTCGTGCCCGGCAAGTCGTACGACGAGCTGGTGCGCGCCTTCGCGATCGTCGCGGACAAACGGCCCGACTGGCGGCTTCGGCTGTACGGCGGAGGTCCGGAGGAGCGGCGGCTGCGCGCCCTCGTCCGCGATCTCGCCCTGCACAATCACGTGTACTTCATGGGCGCGACCCCCGACCTGCCCGGAGAGTTCGCCAAGGCGTCGGTCGTGGTGGCGCCGTCCCGGCAGGAGGCCCAGGGCATGGCCGTGATCGAGGCGCTCAGCTGCGGGGTGCCGGTCGTCGGCTACGCCGGGCCGCGCGGTCCGGCCGAGTTCCTCCGCCCCGGGCTCGACAGCGTGCTGGTCGCCGAGGGGGAGGACGGCGTCGAGTCACTCGCCGGCGCGCTGCTCACCCTCGTCGACGACGAGCGCCGCCGGATGGCCCTCGCGGCGGGCGCGCTGGAGAGCGCCTCGGGCCACGCCGCGTCCGGCGTCGCCGCCCGCTGGGAGGAACTCATGTACGGCCTCCGCTCCCGCGACTGACGGGCACGGGGAGTCCGACCTAGGCTTCGGGGCCGGTGAGGAAGGCGGCGGCGGAGGCGACGGAGTCGTGGACCGGGAGTTCCGAGTCGAGGCCGGTGATCCTGAGCATTCGCGCGAAGCGTCCGTGCGCGTTGCTGAGCGCCAGGTCCCCGCCGACCGACCGGACGGCGGGCAGCGCCCCCATGAGGACGCTCAGCCCGGTGGAGTCGCAGAAGGTGAGGGCCTCCGCGTCGACCACGATGCGGGGCGGGTTGCGCAGCCCGACCGCCTCGGCGAGGCGGGCGCGCAGGGCGGGAGCCGCGATCAGATCGAGCTCGCCGTACATGTGGATGACGACGACGTGGTCCTGGAGGACGGTGAGCATCGAGAAGGTCTCGGGCTCTCCGTACCGTCCCCGTTCCACTCGCGCTCGCCTCTGTTCGCCTCGGCTCGTCCCGTCCTGGCGGATCCGGGAGCCGCCGGGACCCGTCCGTCCATGATTGCACATGACAAACGATGCCCCGGACAGGCGATCGTGCAGCTCCGGGCGCCCGCGGAGGAGCACACCGGTTCATACCCGCGCCGGGTATCGTTGAAGGATGCACGGGTACAGCGGGGACAAACAGGCCTACCTCACCCGCCTGCGCCGGATCGAGGGACAGATCCGGGGGTTGCAGCGGATGGTGGACGAAGAGGCCTACTGCATCGACATCCTCACCCAGGTCTCGGCGGCCACCCGCGCCCTTCAGGCGGTGGCCCTCGGCCTGCTGGAGGATCACATCGGCCACTGTGTGGCCGACGCCGTCAAGAGCGGCGGTCCGGAGGCCGACGAGAAGATCAGGGAGGCCTCGGCCGCCATCGCCCGCCTCGTACGGTCCTGAACGGACCCGGCGGGATCGACAGCTCCTCGGCGGGCCGGTACGGGTCAACGGAGCAAGCCGCCCCGGGCGCATCAGGACGCCCGGGACGGACCATGCTCTCAGTTCTTCAGTGGCTCGCCGAAGTCCGCAAGCCGAGCGCGTTGTCGAGCTCTTCCAAGGTCAGCCGGTTCTCCGTGATGTTCACGGCCTCCAGTACCTCGGCGTAGAGCGCGATCTCGTCCAACGCGACACGGTCGTGGACCCGGGAGTCCAGATCGTCGTGCCCCACCGCGTCGTCCTTCCTTCCGCAGCCCACACCCATCACGAGGTTACGTCCGGGTACTCCACCGCGACATGGCCCATCGTGACCATTCCCGACCCGTACCTCGTGTCCCTCGGTGACCATTTCCCCGATTCCGAGATCACGATTCGATGAAAAGGACGGTGATGGAGGGAAGGGATTGCTAAAGCGGAGGTAAGGATGAAATATCCGAATTTGACGTTTCGAACAGCCAGGCCCCGGACTCCTCCAGGTCAGCCCTGTGCTCCGCCCGCGGCTCCTGCGGGCGCGGGTCGTCCCGCTGGTGGATCAGGCACTGGACCACGGCGGCGGGCACCGCGAAGCCCTCGGGCGGCGCGGGCGTGCCGGTCAGCGCGCACCACGCCAGCCCCGTCGCGTACGCGGACCCGAGCAGGGCGGCGGCCGTCGTCCGGTCGGGCGGCAGCAGCGCGGCCGGCAGCACTCCGCCCGCCGGCCAGCACCCCCGCAGCGGGTGGGCGGGATCGGCGAGCGCGAGATAGAGAGCCTGCCGCTGTTCGTCGTCCATCCACGGATACAGGGCGGTGACCACCCGCGCGGTGCCGGAGGACCCGGGGGCCCAGGCGGGCTCCGAGACGCCGCAGACGCCCGCGACGTCCGCGGCGAGCAGCGCGGCCGCCACGGCCCGCGGGTCCATCCCGCGCGAGGCGGTGTAGGCGAGGGCCTCGACCAGGTCGTACAACGTGTGCCGGAAGTGCTCGCCGGGCGCCCACTCGGGGAGCGTCGCGGAGACGAGGTGCGGCGGGCAGCGCGCCAGCCAGGCCTGCCGTACGGCGCCGCCGGGGAGGGCGTGGTGGTCCAGCCAGGGGCTGGCGAGCAGTGGCTCGGCCATCGCGATCAGCGCCTCGGCGCGCGGGCGGAACCGGGCGTCGGCGCGCAGCACGGTGGCGGTCTCGGCCATCAGCCCGGCCAGTCGCAGGCCCGCCTGCTGCGCGCCGGAGCGCATCCGCTCCGCGTAGAGGGCCACGAGCGCGTCGAGCGAACCCAGGGGCAGCCAGCGCACCCAGTCGTCCCCCGGCAGCGGGCGGGCCAGGAACTCGCCGAACATCGAGAGCATGACCTCGTTGCCGTCGAACGCCGGGGCGTACGCGCACCACATGATCGTGCCCCACACGGCGGCCACCGTGCTCGCGACGTCGCGGGCGAAGATCTCCCGGTAGGCGCCGCTCAGCGGGAAGTCCTCCCGGCGCAGCCCCCGGTGGGCGAGCAGCAGCGCCCGGAGCCGTTCGGTGATCTCGTGCGGCACGTCCGGGCCGACGAACGCCTGGGTGGACCCGCGGTCGTAGGCGAAGTCGGGCCCGGCCGGGACCAGGGCGGGCGGGATCGCCACGCCCGGCGGGTGCGGCCGGGCGTCGGACCGGATCGCCGGGTGCAGCGGGGGAGCCGAGAGGTGCCAGCGGCCGTCCACCCGGTCGAGCCGGTACCAGCGGGCATGCGCGCCGAAGAGCCACCGGGACCCGTCCGGGGTCAGCAGCGCGCGCTGGGCGAGCGTGTGCGCCCGCGTGAGCGGGGGAAGAAGCGTCCAGCGGGGATCGCCGACGACGGCGCGCACGTCCTGCTCCATCGCCGTGAACCCGTCCCAGTACACCCAGTCATGGTAAATCGCCGGTAAGGGCGCGTGCCGGTGGCAGGTGGCCCGGGGGCCCGCCGGTGAAAGTTTCACCGGCCGCGGCCGGTCGGACCGGGTCCGACGACTTTTTTGACCGTCTGACGACAAAACCCGGCATGCTTACCTTGGCAGGGACTGTCCATGACGTATTGCATAGGTGCTCGTGACTGAGATCCAGCAGGCCGGGGCCGACCGGGAGCAGGGCGTTGTCGAGGAATCGGCGAAGGGGACGCCCGTGGACGTTCCGGATGGCACCGCGACCGGTGAGCAGACGGAGGGACCGCGCTCGGAGCGGGAGAGCCGCGGATGGCGGTGGCCCGGCCGCCCCGGTGACGCCACGGCTCTGCTGATCTGGTTCTTCTGGCACATCGGGACCTACATCTACATGGTCCTCGCGGCCCCGGGACGCACCGAGGCGCCGATGCTCGACCGGCTCACGCCCTGGGACGCCGAGAACTTCATCGCCATCGCGCAGTACGGGTACGACGGCACGCCGGGCATGCCGGACGCGCCGAAGCTGGTGGCGTTCTTCCCCGGCCTGCCGATGTTCCTGCGGTCGCTGCACCTGGTCATCCCGAACTGGGACCTGGCGATCGTGCTGGTGTCGTTCGTCGCGAGCGCCGTCGTCGCGGTGGCCCTGCACCGGCTGGGCGAGTCGTACCGCGAGGGCAGCGGCACCTGGGTGGTGCTGGCCTTCTTCCTCAGCCCGTTCGCCACGTTCCTGCTGGCCGGATACTCCGAGGCGCCCTTCCTCGCGCTGGCCGTCCCGGCCTGGCTGCTGGCCCGCAACGGCAGGTGGGAGTCGGCGGCCCTGTGCGCCGCCTTCGCCGCGTCGGTGCGCATCTCCGGTCTCTTCCTGGCCGCGGGCCTCGCGGTGATGTTCCTCTTCTCCGCGAACGGCCTGCGCTCGACCGGGTGGCGGACTGCTCCCTGGATGGTCGTCCCGGGCCTGCCGGTGCTGGCGTACATGCTCTATCTGTGGCACCGCACCGGCGACCTGATGGCCTGGAAGGCGGCGGAGGCGCAGTACTGGGGGCGTTACCCCGAGGCGCCCTGGACCGCGTTCATCAACACCTGGAACAGATCGATCGACGAGCCCATCCTCACCACGGCGTACCGTGAGGACATCATCGCCGGGCTCGTGCTGGTCGTCCTGATCCTCTGGATGCTGGTCCGGCGGAACTGGGCCGACGTCGCCTATCTGGCGCCACAGGCGGTGGCGCTGCTCGCCATGTCGTCGTTCTACATGTCGATCGGGCGCGCCTCGCTGCTGTGGTGGCCGCTCTACGTCACGGTGGGCGTCGCCGGGAGCAGGAAGCCGTGGGTGATGATGGCCTACCTGGCGGTCGCCGCGCCAGTCATGGCAATCAATGTCGGAAATTTCACCACAGGTGCGTGGACGGGTTGATCGGCTCTCAGTAGCTTCCTCCCGTATGGGGGCGTTTGTGGCAGGAGTGGCGATTGCCGGGATCGTGGTGGCCGGTCTTCCGGCGCCCGCCGACACCTACCGGGTGAACGTCCTCACCTACAACGTCTGCGCGGCCGGCAACCGGGCCGGCACGTGCGTACGCGACCTGACGCCGCGGCGCCGCCGGACCTGGGCCGGACAGGTCTCCGCACTGATCCGTTCGAGAGACGTGGACGTCGCCTCCTTCACCGAGATGTGCTACGCCCAGGTCGGTCTCCTGCGTCGGGAGCTGCCCGGATACCACCTCGTCTGGTACGGCTACGCCAGGGGCGGCGGGCCGGGCCGCGAGGACCGGTGCCGGACGCTCTGGCGCGACCTCACCCCGCACACGGCCCCGCCCGACGGCAGGACCTTCGGCGTGGCGCTGGCGCTGAAGAACGGCACGCAGGGCCCGCCGCTGCGGCGGCTGCTGCGGGCCGACCACGCTCCGGCCACCCCCGGCGAGACGGTCCACCCGCGCGGCCTGCTGTGCGCCAGGGGTGACGTCGGCCCGCGCCGCTCGGTCTGCTGCGTGACCCACATCTCGGGCACCGAGACGCCGCGGCAGGTCACCGGGCTGGTGGCGGGGTACGCCGGCGGCGCCCCGGTGATCCTCACCGGCGACTTCAACCGCGAGCCCGGCGACCCCCAGCTCACCGGCGTGTACGGCATGGGCCTGGGCGACGGCGGCTACACCGAGGCGGACGCCCCGGCCTGCAGGTCCGTACGCCGGGGCGGCGACCCCACGACCCGCGGCGGCCGGAAGATCGACTACATCTTCGCCAGCGAGGCCGACTACCGCCCGGGCGGCGCCGAGGTCGTCAGGACCGACCCCGAGCTCTCGGACCACCTGGCGCTGGCCGGCACGCTCATCGGGACCGAACCGAGGCCGCGGCGTGACGGCGGGCCTTGGCGAGGTAGTTGTCCGGCGTCCGCGCGAAGGAGGCGCGGTCGTCGTCGGTGAGCTCGCGGACCACCCGCCCCGGCACGCCCGCGACCAGCACGCCGGCCGGGATCCGCCGTCCGGGCGGCACCACGGTCCCCGCCGCGACGAGGGACCCGGCCCCGACGACCGCTCCGCCGAGCACGACCGCGCCGATGCCCACCAGCGCGCCCGCCTCCACGTGCGCGCCGTGCACCATCGCCCGATGGCCGAGGCTCACCCGGTCGTCCAGGATCACCGGCTCGCCGGGATCGGCGTGCAGGCAGCACAGGTCCTGGACGTTGACCTCGTCGCCGACGTCGATCCGCTCGTCGTCGCCGCGCAGCACCGAGCCGTACCAGACGTTCGCGCCGCGTCCGAGCCGCACCCTCCCGACGACCACCGCCCCCGGGGCCACCCACGCCTCGGGATGGATGATCGGCGTCGCGTCGTCGTCCAGCTCGGCTATGTACGGCATGCCACGATGATCGCATGGGCTCTCCGGCGGGCTCGACGGGGCGCTCCGCGCTTTTCCCCGTCCGGCTGCCGCGTTCAGGTTGCGATGTGCGGCGGATAGCAGGAAAGTCGTGTCCTGGCGTGCGTTACCGTCGTTGTCTCCGACCCCAGGGCTTCTTATGACGAACCAGACCGACAACTTTCCCGACCTGATGAGTGACGACTCGTTCGAAGTCGTGATGCGTGGATACAGCCGCAGACAGGTCCACGACTACATGGTCCGGACCCGCAACCAGATCCGGGACCTGGAGGAACGGCTCGCGCGTACGATCGACCAGGCCGAGCAGAGCCGCCTCGAACTGGCCGAGGCGCGGCGCAAGATGACCGAGTCGCCGCAGAACCCCGACGAGCTGGGCGAGCGGCTGAGCCAGATCCTCAAGCTGGCGCAGGAGGAGGCGGCGGCCAACAAGGAGGCCTCCGAGGCGGAGGCCAGGAGGCTGCGGGACGGGGCGGCGGCGGAGGCCGAGCGGCTGGTGACGTCCGCGCGTGAGCAGGCCGACGCGATCAGGTCCGCCGCCCAGGACGAGGCCGAGCGCCGGGTCGCCGACGCCACCGCCACGTCGGAGCGGCTGCTGGCGCAGGCGGGCGCGGACGCCGACGAGACGCTGACCACGGCCCGCGCCGAGGCCGAGGAGACCCTGCGCTCCGCCCGCGCCGAGTCGGAGGCCCAGCTCACGGCCGCCCGGACGGAGTCGGAGCGGCTGCTGGTCGAGGCGCGCGGGCAGGCCGAGGCCATGCTGGCGGCGGCGCAGCAGCGGGTGAACGCGCTGGACGAGCACACCGGCCGCCGGGTGGCCTACCTGACCGACACCCACACGGAGGTCGTCCGCCGGCTCAACGAGATCGGCTCGGTGCTCGGCGACCTGATGCACCGCGAGTCGATGGCCGGCCCGCTGGTGGACGAGGCCACCGTGCTGCCGCCCGGGCAGCAGGCCCAGGCTCTCGGCGCGGGCGACCTCACGTCGCAGCCCCGGGAGATCGCCGCGCCGACCGGTGCGGAGCCGCCCGCCGCGTCCGGGTCCGGGATCCACGCGGCCGAGGGCGACGAGGAGGAGGCCGTCCTGGTCGTGGACGCCGGACGCGCCGAGCAGCAGGACCACGCCGACCACGGGCACGCCGAACCCGGTCACGCGGAGATGGGGCACGACCTCGCGGCGTCGCCGGAGGACACCGACGTCGACCTCGGCCGTGTCCGCCGCACCGCCCCCGACGAGGAGCCGGTCGCCGGCAAGTGAGCCGCGGAACGCGCGCTGATCTTTGGTAGCGGAAGCCCCCGCCCCCGATCGGGTCGGGGGCTTCCGCGCTCATGGATCGGCGGCGGCGTCGCACTCCTCCTGCTCCCGCAACTGCTCGCGCAACCCGTCGGGTTCGTCGGCGTC
This sequence comes from Microbispora triticiradicis, assembly GCF_005864065.1. Classification (NCBI taxonomy): domain Bacteria; kingdom Bacillati; phylum Actinomycetota; class Actinomycetes; order Streptosporangiales; family Streptosporangiaceae; genus Microbispora; species Microbispora triticiradicis. The sequence continues at coordinate 24,625 of NZ_VANP01000007.1, forward strand.
GACGGTCATCGCGCATCCGGCCGCCCGCTGGGCCGAAGTGAGCGGCCGGTGCCGGGTGGCCCACCACCGGCCGGCGTCACTCCGCCAGATCGTCCACTCCGGGAACTCCCGAGCGATCTCGGCAAGGCGTCGGTCAAAGGACACCCGTCCACCTTCCCTCGCCGTAGGCCCGGTGTTCTTGACGTCTCTTTCTTCAAGGTGCGGGACTTCTCTAGAGAAATCAATGATCGGGATGGACAGGTCAACCTATCGTCGGACTTGTCCGCTTGACCTATGCGTCGAAGTCGTACTGGAGTACATAAGACGCCGCGTCGAGCGTCATCTCGTTGACCTCCACCGCCACCCCTCCTTCCGCGAAGGCAACGCGGGTGACGGAGATGACCGGCGTGCCGGCCGGGAGGTTCAGCAGTTCGGTCTCCCCGGGCAGCGGCATTCGCGCCCGCACCTCCTCACTGAAGTGGACCGGGGCGTGGCCGAGGTCACCCAGGCGGGCGTACACCCCTCCGGGCCCGGTGTCGGGCAGGACGACCGCCGTGCCCTCCACGAGGTCGGCGGGAAAACAGGACGCCGCGAGCTGCACCGGTCGGCCGTCCACCGAGTAACGGCGGCGGCGCACCCACACCTCTTCGACACCGAGCACGCGGGCGACCTGCTCGCTCGCGGTCTCGCGCACGATCCGCAACTCGTCCACCGTGTACGAACGGCCACGGGTGTCGGAGTCCCAGATGGCCAGGCCCTGGGCCCACTGCTCGCGCGAGAGCCGCCGGGACCCATGGCGGCGGATCGGACGGAACAGGCGCACGTACACGCCCGATCCTCGTTTCGGCACGGCGAGCCCTTCGTTGATCAGCACGGCGAGCGCCTGCCGCGCCGTGGCCCGTGCGATGCCGTACTCGTTCATGAGCGCGTTTTCGCCCGGTAGCCGGTCCCCATCACCGAGCGCGCCGGACAGGATCTGATCGCGCAGCCTGCCGGCGATGCGTCGATAGATCGGGGACTCATGATGCACCGGGGATTCCGTCACGTTTGATCACCCTCTGTCACCAACGGGGGATTGGCGTCTCCAGAGAACTTGCCCCGTCTTGTCCACGATCGCACAGAGTCTTGGGTGCGTCTTGTGCTTACTTTGCGCTGATAGTGCCGCTGTGGTGATCTCTGGGGTTTATAGCCGTCCGCATTCGGTGGAACGGTCCTCTCCGGTATGGCTCCGCTGTCCACGCTGTGTCATCACATGCTCTACAAGATCGGATATTTCGGGACATAATGCGGAGAAGGAGGAGATGCCGATGGGTGTCAGTCGTGCCGAATGCCAGGATCTCGACGCTAAGGACCCGCTGAGAGGTTTCCGGGAGGAGTTCTCGCTTCCTCCCGGGGTCGTCTACCTGCTGGGCAACTCGCTCGGCGCGCTGCCCCGGCACACGCCGGAACGGGTGGCCCGCACCGTCGAGACCGAGTGGGGCAGGCATCTCGGGGCCAGCTGGAACACGGCCGGCTGGTGGGACATGCCGCAGAGCACCGGCGACCGGATCGCGCCCCTGATCGGCGCGGGGCCCGGCGAGGTGCTGGCGGGCGACTCCACCTCGGTGAACATCTTCAAGGTGGTCACGGCCGCCCTGCCGCTGCGCCCGGAGCGCCGCGTGATCGTCTCGGATCTCGACAACTTCCCCACCGACCGGTACGTCGTGGAGGGCGCCGCCCGGGCGCTCGGCTCGTACGAGATCCGTGACATCGGGGAGCGGGGCCGGTCGCTCGCGGACGCCCTCGACGACGGCGTCGCGCTCGTGCTGCTCTCGCAGGTCGACTACCGGACCGGCGCGGCCCGGGACATGGCGGCGGTGACGCAACAGGTCCAGGCGGCCGGCGCGCTGATGGTCTGGGACCTGTGCCACAGCGCCGGGGCGATGCCGGTGCGGGTGGGCGAGGCGGACTTCGCGGTCGGCTGCACCTACAAGTACCTCAACGGCGGTCCGGGCGCGCCCGCCTACCTGTACGTCGCGCCGCGCCACCAGGACGATGTCCGCAACCCGCTGTCGGGCTGGCACGGCCACGCCGCGCCGTTCGACTTCGAATCGCACTACCGTCCCGCCCCCGGCGTGCGCAGGTTCGCCACCGGCAGCCCGCCGATCCTCTCGTACGCCGCGCTGAACGCGTCGCTCGACATCTGGGAGCGGGTGGACCTGTCGGAGGTGAGGGCCAAGAGCCTGGCCCTCACCTCGCTGTTCATCGACCTGCTCGACGATCTGGTCGCCCCGGGGCTCGGGCTCGCCCTGGCCACTCCCCGCGACCCGGAGCGGCGGGGCAGCCAGGTCAGCTACCGCCATCCCCACGGCTATCCGGTGGTGCGGGCGCTCGCGGACCGGGGCGTGATCGGCGACTACCGCGAACCCGACTTCGTCCGCTTCGGCTTCGCGCCGCTGTACCTGCGCCACGTGGACGTGTACGACGCCGCGACCGCGCTGGCCGAGGTGCTCGGCGAGGAACGGTGGCGGGACGAGCGCTACGCCCGGCGGCTCACCGTCACCTGACGGAACAGCCCGGCGGTGGGGCCGCCGGGCCGCGCTCGCGTGGTCACGCGTACGTGCACCGGCGCGTAAGGCGGGGTCGCCGGGCGGCGTCGTCAGCGGCGGCGGGCCAGCCCGGCGACGATGTCGCCCGCCAGCGCCACGCACTTGTCGCAGATGCGCCCGCCCTCGCCGTGCACCATGTGGACCCGTGGCCCCGGCGGCCTCCGGCAGAAGGAGCAGGCGGCCTCGCGCTTCTTGCGGCGGTTGACCAGGTGCCGGTGGGCGAAGGCGGGGGTGAAGCGCCTGCGCGCGGACCGGCGGACGTAGCCCAGCCGCTCGCCGATGGCGGTCCAGGACGCGCCGGCCTCCCGGGCGCGGCGTACGGCGAGGTCGAGCAGGGCGTCGGCCTCGCCGCCCGGTTCGCCGCACAGCACGATCGCGGCGGACAGCACTTCCAGGGGATCTTCGGGGTCGGTTGCGCGCGAGCGGGCCCGCTCGAGTAACTCAGATGCCTCCATGGCGCACACCATAAGCCGCCTCCTGGAGACGATCAACCGCGCCGGCGGAGCGACGCCGTAGCCTGGACGGGTGAGGATGCCCGAGAGCCGGGCCCGCGAGTTGTTCGCGGTGGCAAGGGTGGCCCGCCTCGCGACCGCCGGGGCGGAGGGGGCGCCGCGCCTCGTCCCGGTGACGTTCGCCACGGCGTACGACGGCGGGCACGACCCCGAGGCGACCGGTTCCCGGGACCTGGTGGTGACGGCCGTGGACCACAAGCCGAAGAGCACCACGGACCTGCGGCGCCTGCGCGACATCCGTGACGAGCCCCGCGTCTGCCTCCTCGCCGACCACTACGAGGAGGACTGGGAGCGGCTGTGGTGGGTGCGGGCCGACGGGCGGGCCCGCGTCGTCGAGGACGGACCCGAACGCGACCAGGCGGCGGCGTGGCTCGCCGCGAAGTACGCCCAGTATCGCGAACGTCCTCCGGCCGGGCCCGCGATCCTCGTCGAGATCGACCGCTGGTCGGGCTGGTCGTACGCCGGGTGAGCGGGACCGCCGGGTGAGATGAGCCGGATCAGCCGGACGGGAAGGGGTCGTCGCCCCGCGCGATCGCGCCGAGCATGCGGGCCGCGAACTCCTGGGCCGCGCTGTGGACGCCCGACCCGAAGCTGATCCGGGCCACGCCGAGGGCCGCGAGATCACGGATGGCGGGCATGCCCGGCCGGAAGAGCACGTTGACGGGCCCCCCGATCTCCCGCACCAGCGCGCGGATCACCTCGGGGTCGCCCGCGAGGATCGGGTAGACGCAGTCGGCGCCGGCCTCCAGGTAACGGCGGCCGCGGTCGATCGCCTCGGCCAGCCTCTCCTCCGGCGACCCGGAACCGTGGAGGAAGGTGTCGACCCGAGCGTTGATCACCAGGTCGGCACCGGCCTCGGCAGCCGCCGCGCGTACGGCGGCCAGGAACCGGGCCTGCTCGGCCACGCCGATCAGGGACCCGGTCGCGGGGTCGGAGTCCTCCAGGTTGCAGCCCACGGCGCCCGCCGCGGCCAGCCGCCGGACCAGCTGCGCCGGATCGAGGCCGTAACCGCGCTCGACGTCGGCGGTGACGGGGACGGACACGACGCGGGTGATGCGGGCCACGGCGGCGAGCATCTCGTCGACCGGGGTGTCCTGCCCGTCCTCGTAGCCCAGGGCCGCGGCGACCGCCGCGCTGCCGGTGGCGACGGCGGGGAACCCGGCCGCCACGACGGCCCGCGCCGACGCGGCGTCCCAGGCGTTGGGCAGTACGACGGGGTCGCCGGGCACATGGAGCGCCCGCAGCGCCGCCGCCTTGCGGTTGGTCGCCACGCTGTCGTGAGCCATGAGGACACCCTAGAGACCCCGGCCGACATTTCCCGGCGGCCCCCCGGGCGTCCCGCCGGACCCGCCGGGTCCGGCTCCGCGGGATCTCGGCAATGCCTGCCGGGAATGAGGGCGGACGCCCGGAGGTTTCAGGGGTCGGGGCGCGTGTCCGTGTCCGTCCCACCTGTGGATACGCTCGCGAAGCCCCCCGATCCTCCGTCAACCTCTTCAGGGGAGTCCGTCCATGAGCGCAACCGGCCAGGCAGGCACCGACAGCCGTCCCAAGGTGGATTTCTACTTCGACCCCATCTGCCCCTTCGCGTGGATCACGTCACGGTGGATCCTCGAGGTCGAGAAGCACCGGGACATCGACCTGCGGTTCCGGGTGATGAGCCTCTCCGTGCTGAACGAGGGCAGGGACGAGCTGCCCGAGACCTACCGCGAGCTGCTCGGCCGCGGGTGGGGCCCCGTGCGGGTGTGCATCGCCGCCGCCGAGCGGCACGGTGAGGGCGTGCTGCGCGACCTCTACACCGCGCTGGGCACCCGCATCCACAACCAGGGCAACGACGACTACGAGCTCGTCGTCAAGGAGGCGCTCGCCGAGCTCGGGCTGCCCGCAGAGCTGGCCGAGGCCGCCGGCTCCGACGAGTACGACGAGGCCCTGCGGCGCAGCCACCACGAGGGCATGGACCCGGTCGGCGACGAGGTGGGCACGCCCACGATCCACATCGACGGCGTGGCGTTCTTCGGCCCGGTGATGACCCGCATCCCGCGCGGCGAGGAGGCCGTGCGCGTCTTCGACGGCGCCTACGACATGGCGCGGTTCCCGTACTTCTACGAGCTGAAGCGCAGCCGCACCACCAAGCCGCAGTTCGACTGACCCGGCGACGGGCTCCGGAGGGTTCCACGGCGGCTCCCGGCGGGCCGCCGGGAGCCGTTCCGGTCGTCTTCGTTCAGGCCGTGAAAGAAGGCGATGGAGACACGCCGTCGTAACGGCGGGGCAACCGGCGGCTGCGACAGTTAAGGGCGTAAGAGGGCGCGGCCGCTTGTTTTCGCTCCTGAACTAAGATGACCCCTGACGACGGGGAGGTCGGTCATGGCGAGGCCCGAGCGCAGGACGGTGCGGGACATCCGCAGAGGCAACCGGGCCGTGCTGCTGCACACGCTCTACTTCTCCGGGCCGACCAGCCGCAACGATCTCACCGCGCGTACGGGTCTGAGCGCCGCGACGGTCAGCACGATGACCGCCGGCCTCTTGGCCGAGAACATCGTGGTCGAGGCGGGACAGGTGGAGTCCGACGGCGGCCGTCCCCGGGTCCTGCTGCGGGTCAACCCGGAGTACGGCTTCGCCGTGGGCGTCGACATGGCCGAGACGCACGTCAGGGTCGGGTTGTTCGACCTGGAGATGACCGAGCGGGCCAAGGTCGACTACGTACTGCGGCCGGCCAGGCACGACCCCGAACTGGTCGCCCGGCACATCCTGTCGGGAGTCGAGGTCGTGCTCTCCGACGCGGGCGTCTCCCCCGAGCAGGTGCTCGGAATCGGCGTGGGCGTCCCCGGCATCGTGGAGCCCGGTCCCGACGGGGTCATCCACGCCAAGACCTTCGGCTGGGACGGCGTACCCCTGGGCGCGCTGCTGCGCCGCGGCACCTCGCTCCCGCTGTACGTGGACAACGGCGCCAAGACGCTGGGCCAGGCCGAGCTGTGGTTCGGCTCCGGCCGGGGGGCCTCCGAAGCGGTGATCGTGCTGCTCGGGGTGGGCGTGGGCGCGACGATCGTGGCCGACGGCACCACCTTCAGAGGGGTGAGCAGCAGCGCGGGGGAGTGGGGGCACACGAAGATCGTGGCCGACGGCCGGCCCTGCCGCTGCGGCGGGCGCGGGTGCCTTGAGGCGTACGTCGGGATCGAGGCGATCCTCGACCGGGCGGGAGTCGCCTCCCAGGGCGACTGGGAGGAGGACCTCGACCGCCTGCTCGCCTCGGAGTCCCCGGTCATCCAGGAGACCGTCTCCTATCTCGGCGTGGGCCTGGCCAACCTGGTCAACCTGATCAACCCCGAGAAGATCGTGATCGGCGGCTGGGTCGGCGCCCGCCTCGGCGAGCGCCTGCTGCCCGGCATCCGCCGCGCCACGGCCGCCAACTCGCTGGCCGAGCCGTACGCCGCGACGTCGATCGTCCTGGGCCGTCTCGGCCCCGACGCCGTCGCGCTGGGCGCCGCCACGCTCGTGCTGGAGGAGTTCCTCAACGCGCCCCAGGTGGCCAGGATCACCGCCGCCGGCTGACTCCCTGTGGAGGGTGACCGGTGATGGAGCAAAGGCAGATATTTCTAACTGTGAAATAAGTCTTGACATAAGCAGCGTGCGGACGGACGCTCAGGCCGCCGAACCTCTCCATCCCCCAGGTCCCCCGCCGGGGGCTCCCCAAGGAGACCGCATGCCTCCCTCCTCCCGCCTTCGGCCGCGTACCCGGCGCCGGCGCGCCGGTCTCGTCACCGCCGGTCTCGCCGCGCTGTCCACGTTCGCCGCGGTGACCGGTGTCCTCCCCGCCTCCTACGGCGCCGCGGCGGCCGTGTGCGGCACGGCGAACGCGGCCCAGGGCCGGCCGTCCTCGGCCTCCTCGACGGAGAACGCGGGCACGCCGGCCTCGGCCGCCTTCGACGGCGCCACGGGCACCCGCTGGTCGAGCGCGTTCAGCGACCCCCAGTGGATCCAGGTCGACCTCGGCGACTCCCGGCAGATCTGCCGGGTGGCCCTGAACTGGGAGACCGCCCGCGCCCAGACGTTCAAGATCCAGGTCTCGGCCGACGGCTCGACCTGGACGGACGCCACCGCGACCGTCACCGGCGCGGCCGGCACGCAGACGCTCGACCTCGCGGCCACCGGCCGCTACGTGCGGATGTACGGCCTCACCCGCGCCACCCAGTACGGCTACTCGCTCTGGGAGTTCGGGGTCAACGTCGTCACCGACGGCGGCACCCTTCCCGGGGGCGGTGACCTCGGGCCGAACGTGCGGGTCTTCGACCCGTCGATGTCCGCCGCGAGCATCCAGAGCACGCTCGACACGATCTTCAGGCAGCAGGAGTCGAACCAGTTCGGCGGCCAGCGGTACGCGTTACTGTTCAAGCCCGGCACCTACAGCGGCCTCAACGCCCAGATCGGCTTCTACACCTCCATCGCCGGTCTCGGCCAGTCGCCCGACAACGTCACGATCAACGGGGACATCACCGTCGACGCGGGCTGGTTCAACGGCAACGCCACCCAGAACTTCTGGCGCTCGGCCGAGAACCTCGCCGTCGTGCCGGTGAACGGCACCGACCGCTGGGCGGTGGCCCAGGCCGCGCCGTTCCGGCGGATCCACGTCCGCGGCGGGCTGAACCTCGCGCCCAACGGGTACGGCTGGGCCAGCGGCGGCTACATCGCCGACAGCAAGATCGACGGAACGGTCGGGCCGTACTCCCAGCAGCAGTGGTTCACCCGTGACAGCAGCATCGGCGGCTGGACCAACGGGGTCTGGAACATGGTGTTCTCCGGCGTCGTCGGCGCTCCCGCGCAGAGCTTCCCGAACCCGCCGTACACCACCCTGGCGCAGAGCCCCGTCACGCGCGAGAAGCCGTACCTGTACGTCGACCAGGGCGGCGCCTACCGAGTCTTCGTCCCGTCCCTGCGCACCAACTCCAGCGGCGCGAGCTGGGCGAACGGCGCGACCCCCGGCACGTCGATCCCGCTCACGCAGTTCTACGTCGCCAAGCCGTCCGACGGCGCGGCCACGCTCAACCAGGCGCTGGCCCAGGGCCTCAACCTGCTGTTCACGCCCGGCGTCTACCACCTCAGCCAGACGCTCAACGTGACCCGGCCGGACACGGTGGTGCTCGGGCTCGGCTACGCGACCCTGATCCCCGATGGCGGCGTCGTCGCGATGAACGTCGCGGACGTCGACGGCGTGAAGCTCGCCGGGCTGCTGTTCGACGCCGGCACGGTCAACTCGCCGGTGCTGCTGCGGGTCGGGCCCGACGGCGCCACGGCGAGCCACGCGGGCAACCCCATCTCGATCCAGGACGTGTTCTTCCGCATCGGCGGGGCGGGCCCCGGCTCGGCCACGACCAGCCTCGTCGTGAACAGCGACAACACGATCATCGACCACATCTGGGCGTGGCGGGCCGACCACGGCGCGGGCGTCGGCTGGAACACCAACCCGGCCGACACCGGGCTGATCGTCAACGGCGACAACGTCACGGCGTACGGCCTGTTCGTCGAGCACTACAAGAAGTACGAGGTGATCTGGAACGGCCAGGGCGGCCGGACCATCTTCTTCCAGAACGAACTGCCGTACGACCCGCCGAACCAGGCGTCCTGGATGAACGGTTCGACCCGTGGCTACGCCGCCTACAAGGTGGCCGACTCGGTGACCACCCACGAGGCCTGGGGAATGGGCAGCTACTGCAACTTCAGCACCGATCCCTCGGTCGTGGCCGAGCGCGGCTTCGAGGCCCCGACCCGGTCCACCGTGAAGTTCCACGACCTGCTCACCGTCTCGCTGGGCGGCGTCGGGACGATCGCCCACGTGATCAATAACACGGGCGGCGCGGCCCAGGGCACGGCCACCGTACCGGTCAACGTGGTCAGCTACCCCTGATCACCGGCTGAGCGGGACGCGGCGGGGGGCTCACGGCCTCCCGCCGTCCGCCGCGCCCGGCGGTGGCGGGACATTGACGAAAGTGGAGGGTGACCGGCGACTTTCCGCCAGTGCCCGCCGTCACGGCCGTCCCTAGCGTCGAAGGGCCGGACGGACCGGCGTACGGGCACGACGGAGGGAAGACGGTGGGCGGCGAGATCGAGGACGTGCCGGACATCAGCGCCGAGTGGTACCGGGAGGTCGTCGCGTTCGCCGCGGGCACTCCCGCCTGGGTGCGGCACTCGATGGAATTGGCCACAGACGTGGTTCCCGCGCTCGTCGTCGTGTTCCTCGCGGCGGCCTGGTGGCGGGCCCGTCGGGAGGACGACCGGCGGATGGCGCTGGCGCTGCTCGCCCCGGTCGCCGTCCTGGTGCCGTATCTCGCCAGCGAGGGGATCAAGAGCCTGCTGCGGCTGCGCCGCCCCTGCTGGGACCTGGCCGGGGCCGTCACGGTGGCGCCCTGTCCTCCGCACGGCGACTGGTCGCTGCCGAGCAACCACGCGACCTTCGCCGCCGCCGGGGCCGTCGCGCTGGCCGCCCTGTGGCGCGGGGCGGCGCCGGCGGCCGGGCTGCTCGCGGTCGCCGAGGCCTTCTCCAGGGTCTTCGTGGGAGTCCACTACCCCCACGACGTGGTGGCGGGGGCGCTGCTCGGCGCGGTGACCGCGCCGCTGGTCCTGCTGGTCCTGCGGGGCCCGGCGATCGCGCTGGTGGCCACCCTGCGGCGGCGGCCGGTTCTCGCGCCGGTGCTGACCACCCGCGCCGGCCGGCTCCGCGTCACCCGCGACGAGCGCGGCTCGGAAGCCGGGCCCGCTATCCCGCGCCGGAAAGCCCCGCCTCGTGCGCGATGATCGCCGCCCGCACCCGGTTGGGCACGCCCAGCTTGGCCATGATCGTGCTCATGTAGGTCTTCACGCTGCCCTCGGCGAGGTGCAGTCGCGCGGCGATGCCCGCGTTGGACATGCCCTCGCCCACCAGGGCGAGCAGCTCCCTCTCCCGGTTCGTCAGCACGGCGATCCGTTCGCGGGCCGCGGCCGAGCGTGACAGCCGATCGCCGGCGAACTCCCGGATGACCCGCGCGGCCACGGGCGGCGACAGGTACGCCCCGCCCTCCGCCACCGCGCGCACCCCCAGGGAGAACTCCCGGGGATCACCTGTCTTGAGCAGGAACCCCGCCGCACCGTCGCCGAGCGCCCGGGCCACGTATTCGTCCGAGCCGAAGGACGTCATGATCAGTACGGCGGTGCCGGGGGCGATCCGGCTCACCTCCGACGCGGCGGCGAGCCCGTCCAGGCCCGGCATGCGGATGTCGACGAGGGCGACCTCGGGCCGGTGCGCCCGTACGGCCTCCACCAGAGCGCGCCCGTCGACGGCCTCGGCGACCACGTCGATGCCGGAGTCCGACGCGAGGATCGCCCGGACCCCCGCGCGGATCAACGGCTCGTCGTCGGCCAGAACCACCCGGATCGCGCGCACCCTTCGATGGTAGGGAGCCGCCCCGGGTTCCGGGCACGGCTGGTTCCGGGCACGGTCACCGCGGCAGGAAGTCCTTGCCGACCAGGCGGCCCTCCGCGAAGCACAGCCGGTAGAGCCGCGGTTCGCCGAACGGGTCGGGGTGGACGCCGTAGTAACGGCACCGGGAACCGGGAGGGATCGGCGGCTCGGGCCACGACGGATCGTCGATCCTGGTCCTGGCCGGCAGCACCGCCGCGACCTCCGACTCGGCCTGCCCAACTCGCAGTCCGGCGAACTCGGCCGGCGGCAGCACCGAGGTCGTCGCGTCGTAGACCATGAAGCCCAGCACGAACGCGGACACACCGGCCACCGCCACAGCGGTCACCAGCACCGCGGCCAGGCGCGTACGGCGTGCCCGCCGCCGGGCCAGCGCCAGATCGAGCGCGACCGGCCGGGGGCCGGGGAGGTCCGTCGCCGGGGCGGTGACGTTCGGCAGCCGCGCGGCGAGCGTGAAGCCCTCGCCCGGGCCCGAGGGTCCGGCGTGCAGGACGCCGCCGTGGAGCCGCACCCGCTCGGCCAGTTCCCGCAGCCCGTATCCGCCCGCCACGCCTCGGCCGGGGCGGTCCGGTGCCGAGGCGGCGACGGTCACCTCGGTCTCGTCCGGCCCGGCCGCGAGCCGCACCCGTACCTCGGCCCCGGGGGAGTGCTTCGCGGCGTTGGTCAGCCCCTCCCGCACCACCTGTCGTACGACGGTGCGTGCGGGCGTGGGAATGCGCTCCTCCGGCGTGCCGTGCACCATGACGGACATTCCGGCGGCCGCGGCGCGCCGGACCAGTTCGCCTATGCTTTCGCCGGTCGGGTCGTCGTCCACGCGGCCCGCGTCGCCGTCCCCGAGCACGGCGACGATGTCACGTAGCCGCTCGGCGGCGCCGGTGACCGCCCTGCGGGCCTCGCCGGCCGCCTCGCGGTGGTCTCCGGACAGACCGGGGGCGACCTCGAGGGCGCCGATCCGCAGCGCCACGAGGCTCAGGTCATGGCCGAGCAGGTCGTGCATCTCTCGTGCGATGGCCGCCCGCTCCCGCATCCTGGCCTGCTCGGCGAGCATCCGCCGCTCCCGTTCCAGTCGCTCCGCGCGTTCCCAGCCCGCGCGGGCCAGGGCCCGGCCCTGGTATCGCGCGTGGCCCGCCAGCCAGGGCACGAGGCCGAACAGCCCGATTCCGGTGACGGCGAAGAACCACGCGCCGAGGTCCCAGGGGAGGAAGTCCTCCGAAGCGGGGTCCCAGCGGACGAGCGGCACCACCACGGCTGCGGCCACCGCCGCGGCCGTCAGCCCGGTCAGGGCGGGCCGGGCCCGGGGCATCCGCGTCCCCGCCAGACAGCTCATCACCGTCAGGGCCAGGAAGAAGACGGTGGGGTCCCCTCTGACGGCGACCGAGAGGGCCCACAACGCGGCGGTGACGAGCATCGCTGTCAGCGGCCTGGACCGGGCGAGCGCGACGGCCACGCCGATCGCCGCGAGTCCGGCGGACACCTCGGGCCAGGTGTAGGCGTCGGCCAGGGTCCGCGTGAGGCCCGCCCAGATCACCGGGAGCCCGAGGACCGCCCAGAGCAGGACGTCCTTCAGACATGCCTGGTATGCCTGGTATGACGCTTTCCTCGACACCCTGGCAACGGTATCGGCCGAGCGCACCGCCCCGGCTACTCCCCGCGCGGGCCGGGGCGCGGGGACGCCGTGACGGAACCGTGCGAGATCACGCGGAGGGCCGGGCGGGCACGCGCGGACGCTCCGGCGGCAGGCAGGGCGGGTCGGCGGTCGCCACCGCCGGCTGCCCGGCCCGGACGAACTCGCGCATGGTGCGCGCGCCGGCGTGACCGGACAGGGACATCAGCATCGGCGCCGTCCAGCCGTCCTCCGCGAGGTGGGCCAGGCGCGAGTGCCGCAGGCGGTGCAGCGTGTATCCCTCGCCCTCGGGGTCGAGATCTCCGGTGGCCCGCTTGAACAGGTGCTCCGCCCGCTCGTACGACAGGCGGCTCCGGCCGGTGTGCGGGCACAGGTCGGCCGCCGCCGGTGCGCGGCCCGGGCCCGGCCGCCGGTCGGTGAGGAAGAGCGGGCCGCGGCGGCGGTCCCGCACCAGCAGCGGCAGCAGCGCGGCCGTTCCGGCCTCCCAGCGGATCCGATGCCGCCTGCCGCGCACCACGGCGCTCATGCCGGGCAGGTCGAGGTCCTGCACGTCGAGCGAGAGCGCCCATTCCGCCGGGGTCGCGCTCTCGTAGAGCAGCATCCACAGGGCGCGCTCGCGCGGTGCGACGTCCGGCCGCGCCCACAGGTCCTCAAGGTGCGACCGGGCGATGGGACGGACGCGCCCCCGGGGCTCGGGCCGCCGGTCGAGCGCGGCGGCCAGGTCAGCGGCACCATCAGAGGCCCCGTCAGCGGCCCCATCGGCGGCCCGACCAGCGGCACCGTCAGCGGCCCGACCAGTGGCCTGATCGGCGGCGGGGTCGGCGGACGTCCGTCCCTGCCCGGCGGCCCAGGCCGCGAACGACCGCAGCGCGGCGCGGTGCCGGTTCCAGGTCGCGCCCGCCGCCGTGCCCCACTCCGCCGTGAAGACCGCGGCCACCCGCTGGGGGGTCACGTCCGCCAGCGGAAGGTCCGCGCCGAGGCGCAGGCACAGCCGTGAGAGCGTCTGGTCGTACGACCGCAGGGTGCCGGCCGTCAGGCCGGGGCGGGCGAGGAAAGCCCGCACGGCCGCACCGAGCACGACGCCTCCGACACCCCCGACGCCTCCGACACCCTCGCCGAGCACGCCGGCTGCGGCGTCCCCAGCGTCCCCGGCGAGCACGGCGCCTCCGCTGAGCACGGCACCCCCGGCGCCTCCGCCGAGCACGGCACCCCCGACGCTCCCGTCGAGCACGCTGGCTCCGGAGTCCCCGGCGAGCACGGCGTCCCCGGCGAGCATGGCGTCCCCGGCGAGCATGGCGCTTCCGGCGCAGTTCGCGGCGCGGCGGAGCAGAACCTCGCGTTCCGGGGCGTTGCGGGTGAGGGACGCCGCGCGCTCGAACTCCGCGCGGGCCTCGTCGCGCCGGCCGAGCCGGGCCAGCAGGTCGCCGCGTACGGCGGGCAGCAGGTGGTATCTCGCCAGGGCCGGTTCGCCGGTCAGCGTGTCGGCCAGCGCGAGACCGGCGCCCGGCCCGTGCGCCATGGCCAGCGCGACCGCGCGGTTGAGCTGGACGACCGGTGTGGGCAGCACCTGGACCAGCGCGTCGTAGAGGGCGGCGATCCGCGGCCAGTCCGTCTCCTCCGGCGTGGCCGCTCCCGCGTGGCAGGCCGCGATGGCCGCCTGCAGCACGTACGGGCCGAGCGGTCCGCCGGCCTGCCGCGCCCGCAGCAACGCGGCGAAGCCGCGCCGGATGAGCAACCGGTCCCAGCGTCCCCGGTTCTGCTCGTGCAGCACGACCGGTTCCCCGGACGGCCCGGTGCGCGCGGCCGAGCGCGACTGCTGGAGTTCCATCAACGCGACCAGGCCGTGCGCCTCGGCCTCGCTGGGCACGAGCCCGGCCAGCAGGCGGCCGAGACGCAGGGCCTCCAGGCATAGAGACGGCCGCGTCAGGTCGTCGCCGGCCGTGGCCGAGTACCCCTCGTTGAACACGAGGTAGACGACCTCCAGCACCGACGCCAGCCGGGCCGTCCGGTCCGGCCCCGACGGCACCTCGAAGGGCACCCCCGCGTCGGCGAGCGCGCGTTTGGCCCGGACGATCCGCTGGGCCACGGCGGCCTCGGTGACGAGGAAGGCGCGGGCGATCTCGTCGGTGCGCAGGCCGCCGACGAGCCGCAGGGTGAGCGCCACCCGCGACTCGGCCGGCAGCACCGGATGGCAGGAGACGAACATGAGCCGGAGGACGTCGTCGCCCACCTCTCCGTCGACCGCGCCCAGCACGTCGTCCATCTCGCGGGCATCGCCGTCGGGACGGGTGGCGAGATCGTGGGCGAGCCGCTCCTGCCCGCGGCCGTGCCGGTCCTCCCCGCGCAGGTGGTCGACGGCACGTCGCTTCGCCACGGCCATGAGCCAGGCGCCCGGGTTGTCCGGGGCGCCCGACTCCGGCCACTGTTCCAGCGCGGCGAGGACCGCCTCCTGCGCCAGTTCCTCCGCCAGGCCGACATCGCCGACCATCCGTACGAGACCGGCGACGATCCTCGCGGACTCGAGCTTCCACACCGCGTCGATCAGAGCGCCTTGGTCGCGCAGGGGGGCGTCGCGGGACGTCACCCGATCGATCAGAGCATCCGCGCCGCTCACCGCGCAACCCGGGCCCGGCGTCAGCGGGGCGCGTCCTCCGGGCCGAACACCTGCTGGACGGCGCCCTCGCCGTCACCGACGATCTTCCAGAAGCGGCGGGCCAGCTCGATCGCCTCCTCACGGGAACGGGCCTCGACCAGCGCGAAGCTGACGATGGCCTCCTTCGACTCGGCGAACGGTCCGTCGGTCACGGTGACCTCGCCCCCTCGGGAGGTCATCCGCACGCCGCCCGGCTCGAGCCCGCCCGTGGCCAGCAGCACGCCGGACCTGGTCATCTCCTCGATGAAGGCGCCCATCTCGGCCAGCATCGCCTCGTCGGGAGCGGGGGAGGTGCCCTTGGTGGTCATGAGGAACCGCATCGTGGTGTCTCCTTGCGTTCACTGTGCGACGTTCTCTGTGCGGGCCGATCGCCGGTCCGCCCTGCTTCACCTACACGTCGCGCGGACGCGGGCGAATTCGACACCACCATCATCATCCCTCTGACCAGGCCTTCTTCCATCGATGTGACAGGGAATGTGCATGTACGCGATCACGCGGGGGGCCGGGCGGGCATGACGACGGTGGAGAGGAGCCTGCGGACACGCCCGGGGGCGGGCCGGTTGGCCAGCCGGGGACGCAGGACCGCGGCCAGGTCCCCGAGGAACTCCCGGAACTCCTCGTCGCTCAGATACATCGCCGTCTGCCGGTAGCCCACCCCGTCCCGGCCGAGATCGAAGTCGCCGTGGTCGAGATACCGGTCGAAGTCGGCGAGCAGTGACGCGACGAACGTCATGAACGCCTGCCGGTGGTCGTCCGCGCCGAGCCCGGCCGCGTCCTCCGCGGTCACGATCGCGTTCGCCGCACGCAGCCGGTAGGACCGCTCGAACGTGCCCCTGACCTTGCGCTCCGCCGCGATCTCGATGATCTCGCCCTCCACGAGCGCCGCGACCTGCCGATACAGCGTGGCCGTGGGCACGTCGGGCAGTTCCGCTCGCAGCTCTCCCGTCGTCAGGGTCCGGTCGCCCAGAAGGGCCTGGACGATGCGCAGCCGGACGGGGTGGAGGAGCAGTTCCGCTGTGGCCATGGCCCTATGTTCTCATGGTTGACATCATTCTCATAGTTGATAACAATGGACTCGTACACGACGGAAGCGACGAAGGAGCCGTCCTATGAGCACCGTGACCATCACCGCCGACGCCGTAACCGTCCGCCTGAGCGCAGCGGAGAAGGCCGGCGCGTTGCGCGGCGACCTCCGCGTGCCCCGCTCGGCGGTCCGGTCCGTCGAGGTCGTCGAGGGCGTGCCGCTGCGGGCCCCCCGCGGGCTGCGCACCGGTCTCGCCATCCCGGGCGCGCGTAAGCTCGGCACCTGGCACCGGTCCGGCACCAGGGAGTTCGTGGACGTGCGCGGCGGCCAGGCGGCGGTGCGCATCCACCTGGAGGGGCAGAGGTACGACTCGCTGCTGCTCGGCGTGGACGACCCCCGGGCCGTGGTCGCCGTGCTGGCCCCCACGCCGTCCGAAGCGTGAGGACCTCCGAGAGCCGCACCGGAGACACGGAAAGACGCGGTCAGGACATGCACGACATCGATCTCACCTTCGACTCGGCGGGCCACCGGTTCGCGGGCACGCTGACGCTGCCCGAGGGGGACGGCCCCTTCCCGGCCGCCCTGCTCCTGCCGGGCTCCGGCCCGGTCGACCGCGACTCCGACCACCGGCGGCTTCCGCTGAAGGTGACCCGCGAACTGGCCGAGGCGCTGGTCGCCGCCGGGATCGCGACGTACCGCTACGACAAGCGGGGAGTCGGCGCCAGCACGGGCGAGTTCCTCGCGACCGGTTTCCTGGAGGGCATGACCGACGCCGCCGCGGCGCTCGCCGCGCTGCGTTCACGCCCTGAGATCGATCCTTCCCGGGTCGCGGTGGCCGGGCACAGCGAGGGCGCCCTGATCGCGGCGAACCTGGCCGCGACCGTCGAGCCGCCCCGCGAGCCCGGCAGCGGATCCGGGGACGGGCCCGGGGCCCGGTCGGTCGTGGCGGCGGTGGTGTTGCTGTCCCCGTCCGCGAAGCCGGGTGCGGAGACACTGCGGTGGCAGGCGGAGCGCCTGGCGCCCTCGATGCCGGCGGCCGTCCGGTGGCTGCTGCGGCTGACCCGCACCGATCTGGTCACGAAGGTGCTGAAGAACCACGAGCGGATCCGCCGTACGACCACGGACGTCGCCCGGATCGGCGGGGTGCGGATCAACGCGCGCTGGACCCGGGAGTTCCTCGATCACGACCCCGCCGCCGACCTCGGCGGGATCCACGCCCCGGTCCTGGCCGTCACCGGGGAGAAGGACCTCCAGGTGGACCCCGCCGACCTGGCCCGGGTCGCCGAGTCGGTCCCGGGACCGGTGGAGACCCACGTGATCCCCGACCTCGATCACATCCTGCGCAGGCAGCCCGGTCCGCCGTCGCTGCGCGCCTACCGCCGTGAGGCGCGGGAGCCGGTCGACGCGCAGGTGAAGGCCATCGTGACGGGATGGCTCACCGAACGACTCTCTCCGGACGCCCGCTCCTGACTTCCGCACGCCGGGACCCCGGCGCCCTCCTTCGCCCCTCCGCTTCGTCGCGACACCGGCGCATGATCTTCAGTCGGGATCTTTCGGCGTCTGGGCCAGGACCTGGTCGGCGGTGGCCGCCACCACGGCCGCCGCCGCGGAGATCTCCCTGACCTGCTCGGGAGGCAGGGCGCGCAGCACCTTCTCCAGGGCTTCCAGGTCGGCCTGGTAGGCCGCCGCCATCGCCGCCTGCGCCCTGGCGGTCCGCCCCGCCTGATCGACCGCCCGGCCGAGAGCCCGGCCGGCCCGCTCGACGGCGGCGCCGAACTCCCGCGCCGCCTCGACGGCCACTTTCTCGATGTTTCTCGCCCACTCGGGCGGTTGGTCGCTCATCGCCGTCCTCTGCGTGGAGGTCTTCCCGTGCGGTCTTCCCGTAGGCACGACTCGCCCCCGGAGTGCGCCGGATCAGGGCCTAATGCCCCCCGTACGCGCTCTACACCCGATCACCCCGGAACCTTTGGGAGTTCTTCGTGATTGAACCTGGAGCAACTGGGGCAGTAGAGGCGTCATGGGTGCTGGATGGCTCTCCCGATGGCCGGTGATCCGGCAGCTCAAGGGAGAGGACGGCAGGGGGCGGGCGGCGCGCTCGCCGCGTACGGACGCCCTTCGCCCCAGGGTGGAGGACGCCGACACGGTGGCGCGCTCCGTCTGCCCCTACTGCGCCGTGGGCTGCGGCCAGCTCGTCTACGTGAAGGACGGGAAGGTCACCCAGATCGAGGGCGACCCGGCCTCGCCGATCTCGCGCGGGCGGCTGTGCCCGAAGGGGTCGGCCAGCAAGCAGCTCGTCACCCACCCCGGCCGTCAGACGAAGGTCCTCTACCGCAGGCCGTACGGCACCGAGTGGGAGCCGCTCGACCTCGAGACCGCGATGGACATGATCGCCGACCGGGTCGTGCGGACCCGGCGCGAGACCTGGCAGCAGACGCACGAGGGGGAAGAGGTCAGGAGGACTCTGGGCATCGCCAGCCTGGGCGGGGCGACGCTCGACAACGAAGAGAACTACCTGATGAAGAAGCTGTACACCGCCCTCGGCGCGATCCAGGTGGAGAACCAGGCGCGCATTTGACACTCCTCCACCGTCCCCGGTCTGGGGACCAGCTTCGGGCGTGGCGGCGCGACCCAGTCCCAGCAGGACCTCGCGAACGCCGACTGCATCGTCATCCAGGGCTCCAACATGGCCGAATGCCATCCGGTGGGGTTCCAGTGGGTGATGGAGGCGCGTCAGCGCGGCACGAAGGTCTTCCACATCGACCCTCGGTTCAGCCGGACCAGCGCGTCGGTGGACCGGTATCTGCCGATCCGCGCCGGAAGCGACATCGTGCTGCTCGGGGCGCTGATCAACTATGTGCTGTCGAACGGGCTCGACTTCCGCGAGTACGTCCTCGCGTACACGAACGCGGCGACCCTGGTGAACCGGGAGTTCCGCGACACCGAGGACCTCGACGGCCTGTTCTCCGGCTATGACGAGGAGACCGGCAGGTACGACCCGTCCACCTGGGCGTACGAGGGCGACAGGCCCGAGGAGGAGGAGCTCACCGAGGGCGGCCTGCACCACGCCGAGGCGGCGGGGTCCGACTCCTACGGTGCGCGCGGCGCGGGATCGAGCGCGACGCCGCCGTCCGACCCGACGCTGACCGACCCGCGCTGCGTGTACCAGATCCTGAAGAGGCACTACTCCCGCTACACGCCCGAGATGGTCGAGGAGCTGTGTGGCATCCCGCCGGAGCGGTTCCGCGAGCTGGCCGAGGCGGTCACCGCCAACTCGGGCCGCGAGCGGACCACCGCCTGGGTCTACTCCGTGGGCTGGACGCAGCACTCGGTGGGCGTGCAGTACATCAGGGCCGCCTCGATCCTGCAGTTGCTGCTCGGCAACATGGGCCGTCCGGGCGGCGGGATCATGGCGCTGCGCGGCCACGCCAGCATCCAGGGCTCGACGGACATCCCGACGCTGTTCAACCTGCTGCCGGGATACATCGCGATGCCGCACGCCCACCGCCACGACGGCCTCGACGACTACCTGGAGCGGGAGGGCTCCGACACCGGCTGGTGGGGCAACCGGCGGGCGTACGTCGTCAGCCTGCTCAAGGCGTGGTGGGGCGACGCGGCGACCGAGGAGAACGACTACCGCTTCGACTACCTGCCGCGGCTCACCGGCGACCACGGCCACTACTCGACGGTCATGGGCCAGATCGACGGGAAGGTCAAGGGCTACTTCGTCGTGGGGGAGAACCCCGCGGTCGGGTCCGCCAACGGCAAGGCGCAGCGGCTCGGCCTGGCCAACCTCGACTGGCTGGTCGTCCGCGACCTCGTGACGGTCGAGACCGCGACGTTCTGGAAGGACGCGCCCGAGATCGAGACCGGGGAGCTGCGGACGGAGGAGATCGGCACCGAGGTCTTCTTCATGCCGGCCGCGACCCACGTGGAGAAGGAAGGCACCTTCACCAACACCCAGCGCCTGCTGCAGTGGCGGGAGAAGGCGCTCGACCCGCCGGAGGACTGCCGCAGCGACCTGTGGTTCTACTACCACCTCGGCAAGCGGATCAGGCGGCGGCTCGGCGACGACGACATCGACCGGCCGGTGATGGAGCTGACCTGGGACTATCCCGAGATCGGCGAGCAGCGCGACCCGTCCGCCGAGGCCGTGCTGCGGGAGATCAACGGCGCGGACGCCGACGGCCGTCCGCTGGCGTCGCTGCGCGAGCTGAAGCCGGACGGCTCGACGAGCTGCGGCTGCTGGATCTACTGCGGGGTGTACGCCGACGGGGTCAACCAGGCGGCCCGGCGCAAGCCGCACACCGAGCAGGGTCCCGTCGCGCTCGAATGGGGCTGGGCGTGGCCGGCCAACCGGCGCATCCTCTACAACCGCGCCTCGGCCGACCCCGAGGGCCGCCCGTGGAGCGAACGGAAGAAGTACGTCTACTGGGACGCCGGGCAGGGCCGGTGGGTCGGCCCCGACGTGCCGGACTTCGAGGAGGACAAGGCGCCCGGCTACGTGCCGCCGGAGGGGGCCAAGGCGCAGCACGCGCTGGCCGGCACCGATCCGTTCATCATGCAGTCGGACGGCAAGGGCTGGCTGTACGTGCCGTCGGGCCTGTCGGACGGGCCCCTGCCCACCCACTACGAGCCGCACGAGTCGGCGGTGCGCAACACGTTGTACGGGCAGCAGTCCAACCCGGCCCGCCGGACCATCGACCGGCCGGAGAACCCGTACAACCCGGCGCTGTCGCCCCGGTTCCCGTACGTCTTCACCACCAGCCGGTTGACCGAGCACCACACGACCGGCGCGATGAGCCGGCCCCTGCCGTACCTGGCCGAGCTCCAGCCCGAGGCGTTCTGCGAGGTGTCCAGGGAGATGGCCGAGGAGCTCGGCCTGGAGAACGGCGGCTGGGCGACGATCGTCACCGCCCGCACCGCGATCGAGCTGCGCGTGCTGGTGACCGGCCGGGTACGGCCGCTGCGGATCAACCGCAGGACCGTCCACCAGGTGATCATGCCCTACCACTGGGGCTACGGCGGAGGCGGCGTGATCACCGGGGACGTCGTCAACGACCTGGCGTCGGTCGTGCTCGACCCGAACGTCTACATCCAGGAGAGCAAGGCCGGCACCTGCGACGTCCTTCCGGGACGGCGCCCGCGCGGCCAGGCGCTGCTCGACCTGATCGAGAGGTACCGCCATGGCTGAGCAGATGGGCTTTTTCACGGATACGACCGTCTGCATCGGCTGTAAGGCGTGCGAGGTGGCATGCAAGGAGTGGAACGACGTGCCCGACGACGGGTTCGTGTTCCGCGCCACCTCCTACGACAACACCGGTTCGCTCGGCGCCAGCACCTGGCGGCACGTCGCGTTCGTCGAGCAGGACGGCCGCTGGCTGATGATGTCGGACGTGTGCAAGCACTGCACCCACGCCGCCTGCCTCGACGTCTGTCCCACCGGGGCGTTGTTCCGCACCGTGTTCGACACCGTCGTCGTCCAGTCCGACGTGTGCAACGGCTGCGGCTACTGCGTGCCCGCCTGCCCGTACGGGGTGATCGACCGCCGGGAGGACGACGGCCGGGCCTGGAAGTGCACGCTCTGCTACGACCGGCTGCGCGGCGGCATGGAACCGGCCTGCGCCAAGGCGTGCCCGACCAAGTCCATCCAGTTCGGGCCGCTCGACGAACTGCGGGAGCGGGCCCAGGAACGCGTCGAACGGCTGCACGCCGAGGGCGTGACCGACGCCCGGCTGTACGGCGAGAGCCCGGACAACGGCGTCGGCGGCACGGGCGCGTTCTTCCTCCTGCTGGACGAGCCGGAGACGTACGGCCTGCCGCCGGACCCGGTGGTGACCACCCGCGACCTGCCCGCGATGTGGCGCTGGGCCGGCGGCGCCGCGCTCGCCCTCGCCGCCGGCGTGGCGGTGTGCTTCGCCGGGAGAAAGCCGTGATCGTCTCGGTGGGTGCGGTTCGGTGGGTTCGGTGGATTCGGTGGGGAGGATCTGATGCCGAAAGGCCAGGGTGAGGTGGTGCCGGAGGCGCCGTTCCGGTCGTACTACGGCCAGCCGGTCGTCAAGCAGCCCATCTGGCACGAACCCCACATGCCGACGTACCTGTATCTGGGCGGACTGTCCGGCGCGGCGGGCGCGATGGCGGCGGCCGCCCGCCTGGCCGGGCACGACCGGCTCGGGCTGGCCGCCCGGGCCGCCGCCTTCACCGCGGCGAGCGCCGGCACGGTCTTCCTCGTCGCCGAACTGGGCAGGCCGGAACGCTTCCTGAACATGCTGCGGGTCTTCAAGCTCACCTCGCCGATGAGCGTCGGCTCCTGGACGCTGGCCGCCCACAGCGGGCTCACCGGCGTCGCGGCCGGATCGGCGGTGACCGGCCTGCTGACCCCGGTGGGCGACGCCGCGTCGGTGGCGAGCGGCCTGAGCGGCCTGGCGATGGCGACGTACACGGCCGTCCTCCTCGCCGACACCGCCGTGCCGTCGTGGCACGAGGGGATGCGGGAGCTTCCGTTCCTGTTCTCGGGGAGCGCGCTCGCCTCCGCGGGCGCGGCCCTGATGCTGACCACCCCCAGGGCGCAGGCGGGGCCCGCCCGCGCCGCGGCGGTCGCCGGCGCCGTGACCGAGGTCGTGGCCGGCGAGTTGATGGAGCGCCGTCTGGGCCTGCTCGGCGAGCCGTACCGGACGGGCAGGGCGGGCAGGCTCATGCGGGCCTCACGCGCGCTCACCCTCGGCGGCGGCCTGCTCGCCACGGTCGCCGGGCGCAGCCGGACCCTCACCGCGCTGTCCGGGCTCGCGATCACCGCCGGTGCCCTGTGCACCCGGTTCGGCGTGCTGGAGGCGGGCCGCGTCTCGGCCAAGGACCCCAGGTACACCGTCGTCCCCCAGCGTGACCGCCTCGACGCCAGCCGCCCCGGCCGCTAGTGCTGTGACTGGAAACGATCACCGGGTTCACGCGTAGGCCTTCGATGTAGCTCAGTGCGGTACAGGCGGATGCTCGCACGCGGCTGACCGGCGGAGACGTCCCGCCGGCGAGGTGGCCGGCGGGACGTTCGCATGGAGTGGTCAGCGCCTGCGGCGAGTCGTGTGTCAGTTCGGCGTGACGGCCACCGGAGCGTCGTCCCCGGCGCGCACGTCATCCATGCCCTCACCGGGCTTCCCGGGCGGGGGGCACTTGGCGTGCGCCTGCTTGCCGTCGGCGTAGCTCTTCTCGTCGCTCGTGCCGAACTCGCCGCTCTCGTCGCCCTTGACGTGCACGATGCAGACGGCGCCCTTGCCGGGCAGCGGGGGCTCCTTGCAGAGGATACGCAACTTGCCCTTCGGGGCCTCCTTGCCGTCCACGAAGACCTTGCCGTCCCTGAACGTGTCCGTTCTGAACGTCTCCCCCTTGAACTTGCCGCCCTTGTCGGCCTTCTTCATGATGCAGACGACGCCCTTGCCGGGCAGCGGAGGCTGCGTGCAGAGGGTGCGCAGCTTGCTCTTCGGGGCCTCCTTGCCGTCCACGAAGACCTTGCCGTCCTGGTCGACCCTGACGGTGGTCCTGCCCTCCCCCATAGCCGCCGGCCCGCCCTTCACGGCGCAGCCGAACACCGGCTTCGGGGCACCGGTGGAGGTCGCCGACGCGGCCGTGGCGCCGCCGACGCCGACGCCGAGGCCCACCGTCATGACGACCGCCGTGAGGATCCTGCTCCTCTTCTTCATGCTCTGGACACTCCCTAGATCGGCTGCCCGTGAGGGCTGCCCGTGATCGGTGACGGAACGCTCAGCAGTTTGGGCCCCTACACCTGAAGCGATCCTGAAGAGGAAAACGATGATCTTCATGTTCGCCTTAGGTACGCACCTCCACCCTGTCGACGTGCGCCTACTTCTGGTGGAAGACGAACGCAGGCTGACCGAGCTGCTCAAAGACGGCCTGACCAAAGAGGGCTTCGCGGTCGATCTCGCCCACGACGGGCGCGAGGGCCTGTGGATGGCGACCGAGCATTCGTACGACGTGATCGTGCTGGATGTGATGCTGCCGTTGCTGCACGGCTATGGGGTCTGCGCGAAGCTGCGGGAGGCCGGGAACTGGACGCCGATCCTCATGCTGACCGCGAAGGACGGAGAGTACGACGAGGCGGAGGCGCTGGACACCGGCGCGGACGATTATCTGACCAAGCCGTTTTCGTACGTCGTACTGCTGGCGCGACTCAGGGCACTGGCCCGGCGTAAGGTGCGGGAGCGGCCGACGGTGCTGACCGCCGGGGACCTCCGGGTCGATCCGGCGGGGCTGAAGTGCAGTCGCGGGGACGTGCAGATCGCGTTGACGCCCAAGGAGTTCGCGATCCTGCACTGCCTGACGCGGCACGCGGGCGAGGTGGTGACCAAGGCCGAGCTGCTCGCCCAGGCGTGGGACTTCGCGTACGACGGCGATTCGAACGTCGTCGAGGTCTACATCAGCGCGCTGCGCCGCAAGATCGACAAACCGTTCGGACGGACGACGCTGAAGACCGTGCGGGGCGTTGGCTACCGGCTGGAGGGCTGACATGGGCGTCCGTCTACGCACGACGCTGACGGCCACCGCGGCGGTGGCGGCGGCGCTCTGCCTGGCCTCCATCGCGCTTTTCGCCGCGCTGGACTCGAGCCTGACGGCCTCCACCAAGGAGTTGGCGGCGAACGACGCCAAGGAACAGATGCGAGTTCTGAAGGCGGAGTCGGGGCCGGGTCACGCGGGGGACGGAAAGGGAATGGTGCCACCGCTTGAAAAGGGAGCGGTGCCGCCGGGCGGGGAGGGACCGCTGCCGGGCTCGGCCGCAATCGGCGAAGACGACGGCCTTCCGGTGCCCGATGAGGCCGTTCTCGTGGTCAGGCGGACGTTCGAGACCGAGGACGGCCCGGTCACCGTCTTCGGAAAAGCTTCCAAGGCACCCGCGCTGGCGGCGATGACCACGCTGAGGAACCTGCTGATCCCGGGGGTTCCGGCGCTCCTCGCGGTGGTCGCGCTGTTCACCTGGCTGGCGGTCGGCCGAGTGCTACACCCGGTCTCCGCGATCAGGGCGAAGGTCGCCGACATCACCGCGCACGGCCTGCACGAACGCGTGCCGGAGCCGGACACCCGAGACGAGATCGCGGCACTGGCCCGTACCGTCAACGCCACCCTCGACCGGCTGCAGACCTCCGTCGACGCGCAGCGACAGTTCGTCGCCGATGCCGCACACGAACTCCGCAGCCCACTGGCGATCCTGCGAACCCGGCTGGAGCTGGCCCGGCCCGCCGAGAAGCCGCTGGCGACTGCGGCACTGGACGATGTCGCACGCCTCCAGTCCCTTTCCGCCGACCTCCTCCTGCTGGCCCGGCTCGACGCCGGCGAACCCCTGCCGCGGGCCGAGGAACTGGACCTGGCCCAGGTCGTCGCCGAGGAGGCCGTCCGCAAACGCCCTCGTCCGGACGTCCACGTGTACCTCGACCTCACCCCCGACCTGCTCCTCCACGGCTCCGCCGACCAACTCCGCCGCCTTGTCGCGAACCTCGTCGACAACGCGGTCCGCCACGCCTCCACGTCAGTCCACGTCACCCTCACGGCTCCGGGCGACCAGGCCGTCCTCGACGTCGTGGACGACGGCCCCGGTATCCCCCCGGAACACCGCGCCATCGTCTTCGACCGTTTCACCCGCCTGGACCACGCCCGCACCCGGGACACGGGAGGCTCAGGGTTGGGGCTGCCGATCGCCCGGGATATCGCGCGGGCTCACGGGGGGACTCTTCAGGTGGTCCCGCACAGCCCGGGCGCGAGGCTGCGTGCGGTCTTCCCGTTGTCCGGGAGGCCTGCGGCGTACCCGCTGGGTGATCTCGCGGTGCGCGCGCCGTCGCGAACGCGCCTGACGACCACCCGGCCCGATGCCGGTCACAGCACCAGCTAGTGCCGGTCACCCTGCGCCGGTGACGGCTCGGCGCGGGTCGCGCGGTCGAACAGCTCGAAGAGCTCGTCCGCGCGGACGCCGGGATCGAGGCCGTCGACGACCCGCTCGGCCATCGTGTCGATGGACGCGCGCAGAGCCGCGCCCATCACTCCGGGGAGCCGCCCAGGCGCGCGCTGCGCGAACAGCCGACCGCACGCGCGGCGGTCCACGCCATGCTGCGGGCCACCGCCGACGAGATCACCCGCCCGGACACGCCGCACTTGGCCGCCTGGGACGCGATCACCTCCACGCCGTCACACATCGGCGGTTGACCCAATCTCAGGCGAGTCGCAGGACGGCGGCCTCGCGCGGGACGAGTTCGCCGACGATCGGCGCGCCGGGGACCTCGCCGGCGACCAGGAGGCCGCCCGAGGTCTGGGCGTCGGCGAGCAGGAGCAGGTCCTCCTCACCGAGGCCGCCCGGGTCGAGATGCGGGCGCACCCAGTCCAGGTTGCGGCGCGTGCCGCCGCTGACATAACCGTCGCGTACGGCCTGCCGCGCGCCCTCCAGGTAGGGCACGGCCGCCACGTCGACCACCGCCGTGACGCCGCTCGCCCTGGCCAGCTTGTAGAGGTGGCCGAGCAGCCCGAAGCCGGTCACGTCGGTCGCGCAGCGGGCCCCGGCGGCCAGCGCCGCCCGTGAGGCGTCCCGGTTGAGCGTCGTCATCACCTCGACCGCCTGCGGGAACACCTCGCCGGTCGCCTTGTGCCTGGTGTTGAGCACGCCCACGCCGAGCGGCTTGGTGAGCGAGATCGGGGTTCCCGCCCGGCCCGCGTCGATGCGCAGCAGCCGCTCGGGGTCGGCCAGGCCGGTGACCGCCATGCCGTACTTGGGCTCGGGGTCGTCCACGCTGTGCCCGCCCGCGACGTGGCAGGCCGCCGCCCGCGCCACGTCGAGGCCGCCGCGCAGCACCTCGCGGGCGAGATCCATGGACAGGGTCTCCCTCGGCCAGCCCAGCAGGTTCACCGCGACGACCGGTTCGCCGCCCACGGCGTACACGTCGGAGAGCGCGTTGGTCGCCGCGATCCGCCCCCAGTCGTACGGATCGTCCACGACCGGGGTGAAGAAGTCGGCGGTGGCGACGACCGCCCTGCCCCCTTCGATCCTGACCACGGCCGCGTCGTCGCCGTCGTCCAGCCCGATCACCAACTCGTTGGCGTACGCCGACGGATCCGGGGCCACGAGCCCGGCCACGATGCTCTCCAGCTCACCCGGGGGGATCTTGCAGGCACAGCCGCCACCGTGCGCCTGCTGGGTCAGCCGCAACCCGGCCCGTTCCGTCGTCTCGGTCATGCCTCCCCCGTCCGGGTCGTCGTTCACGTACGCCGCGCCGCCGCCGTGGGGGCACCGCCGGGTCCCTACCCCGTTCCGGCTAGGTTTCTGCCTGGAGGTGTGTGGGTGCCTGGTGGCCCCCGCGGTCTTCAAAACCGACGAGGCCGAGGTCCTCGGCCTGGCGGGTTCGATTCCCGTCCACCTCCGCTCATCATGTCCCTTCGTACGTCAGGCCTCCCCCCGGTCTCCGCCTGCCAGCGAGGTGCTGGGCCTCGTGACTTGGCGCGGCGCGCGGACCACCCGAGAGGCAGTGAACGGCCAGCTCAGACCAGGTGACGGGTCCATGTCGTGGTGGATCTGCCGCTTGATCAGCGGTGAACCTGCCGGGCCATGCGTGGTGATTCCGCCGATCCGGGCGACCTCCGTCAGAGGAGCCCGGCGCCAGGCAGGGGACAACGCAGGGACGGCGCCGACCGCGGCCTGCACCGACCCGGGCCTGCTCGACGCGTGGGTTCGGCACGCTGTCAGCGCGACCTCGGTCGCGGATCTGTTCGCCGAAGAATCTTGATCGGGCAACGTACGGGGGACGTGTTCGCCGTACCGCTGGCGCGGGGGCGTCTTCAGTCGTGTGATGAGCGGGTTCTCCCCGCCGTGTAGGCGGCGATCGCGACCAGGAGGGCCGCGACGAGCTGGAGGATCAGATGACCCATCGTGTAGGGGATGACGAAGGGCGAGAAGTCGCGGTTCGCCATACCTCGGTCGGCGACTCCCTGGAGGACGCCCGCGACGAGGGAGAGCCTGGCGGCGGCGAGGAACTCCGGTCGCCCGCTCGCCGGGCGGATGCCGAGTAGCAGCACGACGAGCAGAGTGGGGAGATAGAAGCGGAGCACCTCGGCCCTGCCAAGGTCCAGCACCACGAGTACGGTCGCGGCGGCGCCGAGGACGAATGCGATGAGGGCGCGGGTGTCGCGTCGCTGCTCGATCACGCGGACGACGAACAGGCAGAGGCAGACGGCCGACACCACCATCGCTCCCCACCACTGCGGCGTCTCTCCGGCGCCGCGAGTGATGCGTTCGGGAGAGACGAAGTGGGCCACGACCACCGCCACGGCGACCAGGCTGACGGCGCGGTCCCCTAACCATGACCACCGCGCCGTTTCCGGCGCGTCCTCCAGCATGACGACCACGAGGATGAGCAGGGTTCCCGCCGCCGCGATCCACATGCTCCAGCCGCTGCCGAACTCGGCCGCGAAGAACGCCAGCAGACCCAGCATGACCGCGCCGAGACCGGCGGCGAGCCCACGGGCGATCTCCCGGGCGGGTCCGTCCGAAGGAAGCAGGCCCGTCCCTAGCGCGGCGGCCACCAGTAGCCATTGCCAGATCACGGCGACCGGGGTCAGCCAGGAGAGCGGCGCGCTCGCCAGCAGGAAGGCCGCGGGGAGGGCGAGCGTCCGAAGATCGAAGGCTCGGCCGTGCGGCCGGAAGGCTCGGAGGAGGCGGTTTCCGGGGCCGGTCACACCGCCGGACGGGTTGGGCGGCTCCGGTGTCTCCGCCTCGGAGACAGATGACGCGGACGGGTCCGAGGACGGCGGCTTGACCACGGTCGCCGATGCCGGTGCGGATTGCGCCGACTGCGATGACGATTTCGGTGCCGGGGGCGCGAGCTGGGCTTCCGATACCGGTGCGGGAGGCACGGACGCCGCTACCGACGCCGACGCTGGGAACGCGGATCGTGCCGCCGAGGCCGGCGAGGAGGATGTGGGGGTGGGACCTGCGGAGGCCGACGCCGGCGCGGGAGGCGGGGACGCCGGTAGCGATGTCGGTGTGGACGCGGCGGACTGCGGTACCGAGGCTGGGGCGAGAGGTGCGGACGCCGGTAGCGATGTCGGTGTGGATGCGGCGGACTGCGGTGCCGAGGCTGGGGCGGAAGGCGGGGGCTGCGGTGCGGGTGCGGGTGCGGGTGCAGGGGATGCGGGTGCCGGTGCCGGTCGGGGTTTCCTGGCGGTGGCGAGGGCTTCGGCGGCGGCCTTGGACACCATGCGGCTGTCGTCGTCGGCGAGTTCCTCCAGGGTCAGGCGTGCCGCCAGAGCGAGGCCCTCGTGCCTGCTCCGCAGCAGGCGCCGCAACTCCTCGACGGCCCCGGCGCGGACCCTGGGGATGGAGTTGTCGATGACCGCCTGAAGCTCCACCGGCAGGGGAGAGGGCACGGTGACCGGGCGGGCGCGCCGCGCGACGTAGAGATCGCCCTGCAGGTCGAACGCCCACTTCCCCGGGGTCTGACCAGGTGTCGTCCTCCGGACCTTGTCGTAGACGTAGTCGTACAACTCGTCGATGCCGACGTAGCCGTCCTGGTCGTGGTCGGCGTCCCCCGACTCCAGCCCTTCCACGAGAGCACGGGTGAACACCGACGGCGCCTGCTCCTGCGTGTCGGCGAGCTCGGTGCCGTCGAAGGCGTACTCCATCGCGTTCGACGCGGTGATCACCACGCGGCCGCGGCCGCCGAACTGCTCCTCCACGTGTACGCCCGTGCCGGCGCGGGGCAGCGCGCCCCGTGCCCACGCTCCCGCGTAACAGCAGTCGAGCAGCAGGATCATGCGCCTCGACCGGCTGCGGCTCATCCTGCGGTTGACGAACTCGGCCGAGACCGCGGTCGCCCCCAGGCGGTTCAGCTTTGTGCTGGGCGTGGCGAAGTACAGCTCTCCGTTGTCGTCCTTCACGCCGTGGCACGAGAAGTGCAGCAGCAGCACGTCGTCCGGAGCGCGGTCGGCGAAGAACTCCTCGACCATCTCGCTGACCACGTGCGTGGGCTCGTTGAGCAGCGTCCTCACCTGGAAGCCGCCGATCGCGGGATCGCCGAGCACGCGGGCCAGCGCCTCGGCATCGCGCGCCGGTGCGCGCAACCGGCGCAGCCCTGGATCGCGGTACTCGTCTCCGGCCACGATGAGGGCGGTCCGTTTGGCGGCGGGGGCGCCGGCGTCCCCCTGCCGTCCGCCCTCGTGCCGCCGCACCCACAGATCGGTCAGCCGGCGTTGCTCGCCGGACGGCACACCGGTCAGCTCGATCGCGTCGCCGTCGATCGTCAGCTTCGCGGAACGGTGCTGGTTGCGGGTCAGCCAGGCCGTCACCGCGTTCACGACCGCGGCGAGCAGCTCGGTACCCGCAAGAGAGACCACCAGGCCGCCGAGGGAGAACGACAGGACGGCCCTGGCTCCGGGTGGCGGCGGTGCCCCCGCCTCGTTCTCGGCCGCCAGCACGTCGATCTCCAGCAGCTCCGCCCGGAGCCGCGCCGTCAGGTCCTCCAGTTCGCGGGGGTCCGCGTTTCCCTGGGCGTCCCCCTGGGCGCCTGCCCCGGTGATCCGGATGGTCAGCCGGGTCGTCTCAGCGGCCATGTCGCGGATCCCCCCTTACTGTTCCCGGCACGCGGACGTGTCCGTACGGGGGCCGGTGCGCCGGTTCGTCCCGGCACCCGCACCCCGGCCCCCGACCGGGCCGGCCGCACGTGGTGCCGGCTCGATGCAGTGTCGGCCGGGCGACCCGGCGGAGGGAACAGCGCGGTTCACTCAGCGGACCGCGCGTCGATACGGCCGAGGTTGCGGGTGATCTCCCTCGACGCGCGCAGCACGAGTTCGGAGAGCCCCGCGGGTACCGCCGGCCGTATCGTGAGCGCGCTCACCGACGCGACGACCTCGCCGTCCGGCCGCCGCACCGGTACGGCCACGCAGCAGATCCCGGGAAGGACGTCCTGGTGATCGACGGCGATGGCGCCCGACCGCCGGAAGGACGTCCGGGACCGCCGCCACTCGGCCGGAGTGAACCCCGCAGGCGCGTCGTCGTCGTCCGGCCTGTGCATGAGCAGCACCCGGCCCGCGGCGGTCGCCTCGGCCAGTTCGGAGCCCGGCAGGACCGGCGGCACCTCCGTGATGTCTCCCCGTGTCGCCGTGACGACCCTGACCCGGTCCTCTTCCAGCACGGTGAGGAACGCGACGGTCGTGGTCAGCGCGGACAGCAGGCGTACGGGTTCGCGGGCGGCGGCCTGCAGCCGCGGGTCGGGCTGCCAGGCGTCGGCCAGGCGGGCGAGCCGCCGGCCCACGAAGTAACGCTGCCCATGTCGTTGCACCGCGCCGAGGGCCGCGAGCTGCCGGAGCAGCCGGTAGGTGGTCGCCTTCGGCAGGCCGGCGTCGCGGGCGAGTTCCGACAGACCGGCCCCCTCCTCGGCCGCCGCCAGCACATCGAGCAGGTGGAACGCCCCTTCGAGCACGCCGCGTCCGGGCGGCGCCCCGGCCAGGTCCGCCGGCTCCCGGCCGGAACCGGCGCCGGCGTGGTCCCGCATGCCCATGGGCCTCCCTCCCGAGTCGGTCACCAGGATCTCGCGGACGACGACTCCGCCGTTACCGCCCGTACGGGGAGAAGAGCGGGACCGGGGGTTCCGGCGAGCCCGTGCCGGCGGGAGCAGTAGGTTGAAGTGTGGATCCACGGAGGCGGGTGCCGCGTACGGACACCGTGCTGGCGGACCCCCGGCTGGCCGAGGCGGCCGGTCGGCTCGGCCGTCAGGTGGTCAAGGACGCGGTCGTACGGGCGCAGCAGCGGGTGCGGCAGGGCGAGATCGAGCCGGAGGACGTCGCCGGGGCGGCGCTGGCGGCGCTGCCGAGGCACGCGACGAGCCTTCGCCCGGTCCTCAACATGACGGGCGTGCTGCTCCACACGAATCTGGGCCGGGCTCCGCTGTCGGCCGCGGCGGTCGAGGCGGTGACGGTGGCGGCGGGGGCGACCGACGTCGAGTTCGACCTCGTCACCGGAGCGCGGGCCCGCCGGGGACGCGGCGCGGCCGAGGCGCTCGCCCGTGCCGTGCCCGACGCCGAGCACGTGCACGTCGTCAACAACAACGCCGCGGCCCTGGTCCTGGCCGCGACCGCGCTCGCCGCCGGACGGGAGATCGTGATCAGCCGCGGTGAGCTGGTGGAGATCGGCGACGGCTTCCGCATCCCCGACCTGCTCGTCTCCACCGGCGCGCGGCTGCGTGAGGTGGGCACGACCAATCGCACCGGCCTGGCCGACTACCGGGAGGCGGTCGGCCCGCAGACCGGGTTCGTGCTCAAGGTCCACCCGTCGAACTTCCGGGTCGAGGGCTTCACCGGCTCCGTGGAGGTGCAGGAGCTGACCGGGCTGGGCGTGCCGGTGGTCGTCGACATCGGCTCCGGCCTGCTGGAACGCGATCCGCTGCTGCCCGAGGAGCCCGACGCGGCGAGCGTGCTGCGGGCCGGCGCCGACCTGGTCACGGCGAGCGGCGACAAGCTGCTCGGCGGCCCGCAGGCGGGCCTGCTGCTCGGCCGCCGCGACCTCGTCGAACGGCTCAGGCGGCATCCGCTCGCCCGCGCGCTGCGGGTGGACAAGCTGACGCTGGCCGCGCTGGAGGCGACGCTGCGCGGGCCCGGGACACCCGTACGGCAGGCCCTTCACGCCGATCCCCTCGTGCTGCGCGAGCGGGCCGAGGCGCTGGCGAAGGCGGTGTGCCAGGCGGGCGTGGACGCCGACGTGGTGCCGGCCGAGGCGACCGTGGGCGGAGGCGGCGCTCCCGGAGTGCGGCTGCCGAGCGTGGCGATGAGCCTGCCGGAACGGCTCGCCGTGCCGCTGCGGCAGGGCGAGCCTCCGGTGGTGGGGCGGGTCGAAGGGGGGCGGCTGCTGCTCGACCCGCGCGCCGTGCCGCCGGAACGGGACGCCGAGGTGGTCGAGGCCGTGCTCAGGGCGGCGCGCTGATGCGAGGACGACCCGGCGGCCCGGGCGCGGCCGCCGCCCGCCTGACGAAGGAGGGGTGAATGCACGTCCTGGCCACGGCGGGGCACGTCGACCACGGGAAGTCGACGCTGGTGCGGGCGCTGACCGGAATGGAGCCCGACCGTCTGGCCGAGGAGCGGCGGCGCGGGCTCACGATCGAGCTCGGGTACGCCTGGACGTCGCTGCCCTCGGGAGAGCGGGTCGCGTTCGTCGACGTGCCCGGCCACGAGAGGTTCCTCGGCACGATGCTCGCCGGGGTCGGCCCGGTGCCCGCCGTGATGTTCGTCGTCGCCGCCGACGAGGGGTGGATGCCCCAGTCGGAGGAGCACCTGGTCGCGCTGCGCACCCTCGGCGTACGGCACGGCCTGCTCGTCGTGACCCGCGCGGACCTCGCCGACCCCGGTCCGGCGGCGAAGGACGCGGGCGGCCGTCTCACCGAGGCCGGTCTGCGCACGGGACCGGCGGGTGGAGCGGTGGAGACGCTGGCGGTGAGCGGGCGCACCGGCGAGGGCCTGGACGCGCTGCGCGCCGCCCTCGACCGGCTGGTGGCGGCGCTGCCCGCGCCCGATCCGGAGGCGCCGGTGCGGCTGTGGATCGACCGCGCGTTCAGCGTGCGCGGCAGCGGCACCGTCGTGACCGGCACGCTGCCCGCCGGTCGCGTGGAGGTCGGCGACGAGCTGGAGCTGGACGGCGAGCCGGTGCGGGTGCGCGGTCTGGAGTCGCTGAAGGAGCAGGCCGAGTCGGTCTCCGGGGTGGCGAGGGTGGCGCTCAACCTGCGCGGGCGGGTCGCCGGGGAACGCGGGCACGCGCTCGTCACGCCCGGCGCCTGGACGGCGACCGGCCTGGCCGACGTGCGTGTGACGATGGCCGAGGGGGCGCGAGGACCGCTGCCGGGCCGGCTCACCGCTCACATCGGTTCCGCGTCGGTGCCGTGCGAGGTCCGGCCGCTCGGCCCGGAGGCGGCGCGGCTGCGCCTGGCCCGGCCGCTTCCGCTGCACGTGGGCGACACGCTGCTGCTGCGCGACCCCGGCCGCGGACAGGGCGAGCTTCGCGTGCTGGCGCGGGCGACGGTCCTCGACGTACGGCCGCCGGAGCTACGGCGGCGGGGCGCGGCCCGGGAGCGGGCGAAGGCGCTCGCGGAGGCCTCCGCCGACGCCGCGTCCCTCCTGCGTACGCATCTGCTGCTGCGCGAGAGAGAACTGGTCGCGATGGGCAGCCCGCCGCCGGGCCGGCCGGTGACCGGGGACTGGCACGCCGATCCCGGCCACTGGGCCAATCTGCTCGCCCGGCTGCCCGAGGTCGTGCGGCGCCACGCGGACGCGCATCCGCTGGAGCCCGCGATGCCGCTGGAGGCCGCCCGCCACGAGCTGGACCTGCCCGACCGCAGGCTAGTGACGGCCCTCGTACGGCCCCCGCTGACCGTGGCGGACGGCCGGATCACGACCGGCCGGACGGCGGCCGGGGAGGCGGGGTTACCGGCTCCCGTCGCCGGGGCGGTGCGGACCCTGCTGGCCGGCCTCTCCTCGACGCCCTTCCAGGCGCCGGAGGCCGGGCGGCTGGCCGAGCTGGGCCTGGGGCCGCGCGAGATCGCCGCCGCCGTACGCGCCGGGGCGCTGCTGCGGGTGGCCGACGGGGTGGTCCTCGCGCCGGGCGCCGACGCCCGGGCGGCGGCGGTGCTGGCCCGGCTGCCGCAGCCGTTCACGGTCAGCCAGGCCAGAAGCGCGCTCGGCACCAGCCGCCGGGTGGCCGTGCCCCTGCTGGAGCACCTCGACCGCCGGGGGTTCACCGAGCGCGTGGACGACGTCCACCGCCGGTCAGTGTGAGGGGACGTCGCGAGCGCCGGACGCCGGGTTGCCGGGGTCGACGCCGAAGCTGATGACGCGCCGCGGGTGGACGCGGATGATCGGGCCGGGGAGGGGCGCCGCCGAGTCGGCCGGCTCGGCCAGGGCCTCGCCGTATCCGCGTATCTCCAGGCAGCGCACCCGCCAGGGGTCGACGGACGGGACGTCGTCCACGACGAACGCGACCCTGCCGTTGGCCAGGACGTTGCGGAACTTGCGGCTCGCCGCCATGTCGCGCCCGGCGATGTCGATGGTCCGGAGTCCGGGGTTGTAGCGGAACCCGACCGGGCTCACCTGGAGCGTCCCGTCCGGCTGGAGCGTGGCCAGCCGGCCGATCCGCTGACCGTGAAGGTACTCGATCTCGCGCTCTGTGAAGCTCATGCCGCCATTTAATCATTTGTTTGATTGACAGTTGTCACTCAACCGATTGAATGGTTAGGGTGAGGCGCATGTCTTCAGCACGGCGCGCACCTCAGGAGCGCGGGCAGGCGGCCGAGCGGACCCGGGAGCGCATCCTGCGGGCGGCGGTCGAGGAGTTCGGCGCGAAGGGGTACGCGGGGGCCCGCACGGCCTCCATAGCGGAGCGGGCCGGGGTCAACCAGCAGCTCATCTCGTACTACTTCGGCGGCAAGCAGGGGCTCGTCGAAGAGCTGCGCCGCAGGTGGGCGCGCGCCCAGGAGAGCGTGACGCCGCCCGGCGCGACGTACGCCGAGAGCGTGGCGGCCCATCTCACCGCGACCCTGGACAACCCGGACTGGTCGCGACTGATGATCTGGCAGGCCCTCGGCGACAGCCCGGCTGGCACGGGCGACGGTCCGGCCGGGGAGAGCGACGACGAGTGGGCGGCGGCGCAGCGCGCCCGGCTGCGCGAGGCCGTCGAGCGGACCCGCGGGCGGCAGGAGGAGGGGGAGATCACCGATGAGCTGGACGCCGAGTTCGTCCTGCTGGTCGCCTACGCCCTGACCTTCGCGCCCATCGCGCTGCCGCGGGTGGTCGAGGGGATCGTCGGCGCCGATCCGCTGTCGAAGGAGTACCGCGAGTGGGTCGTCGGGCAGCTCGCGGCCATGACGAGGAGACGTTCATGAGCAGGACGGTCGTGTTCTCCGCCTACGGCGGCCCCGAGGTGCTGCGCGTTGCGGACGTGGAGCCGGGCGAGCCGGGACCGGGGGAGATCAGGGTCCACGTGCGGGCGGCCGGAGTGCAGCCCTTCGACGCGCTGTTCCGCGGCGGGCAGGCCCGCTCCTACATCCCCGCGGCCTTCCCGCAGCGGCTGGGCAACGAGTTCGCGGGCGTGGTCGACGCCGTCGGCGAGGGCGTCGGCGGCGTGGCCGCCGGTGACGAGGTGGTCGGCTGGGCCATGCTCGCGTCGTACGCCGAGCACGTCGTCGTCCCCGCGGACCAGGTGGCGGCGAAGCCGGCCGCCATGCCGTGGCCGGAGGCCGGCGTCCTGTCGGCGTCGGGGCAGACCGCCGCCACCGCGCTGGAGCGGCTGCGCGTCGGCGCGGGCGACACCCTGCTCGTGCACGCGGCGGCCGGCGGGGTCGGCACGTTCGCCGTGCAGCTCGCCAGGGCGGCCGGGGCGACGGTGGTCGGCACCGCGAGCGAGCGCAACCACGCCTACCTGCGGGAGCTCGGCGTGATCCCGGTGGCGTACGGAGACGGGCTGGCCGGGAGGGTGCGCGCCGCGGCCCCGGGCGGGGTGGACGCCGCGCTCGATGCGGCCGGGACCGTGGAGGCCCTGGAGGTCTCGGTGGAGCTCGTGGCCGACCGCGCACGCGTGGGCACGATCGCCTACCAGCCGGCCGCCGACCGGTTCGGCGTCCAGCGGCTGAGCACCGAGCGCTCCGCGGCGCGGCTCGCCGGGCTCGTCGCCCTGTGGGAGAAGGGTGAGCTGCGGGTGCGGATCCAGGAGGCCGTTCCGGTCGAGGAGGCGGAGCGGGCGCACCGGCTGATCGAGTCCGGTCACACCACCGGCAAGCTCGTCCTGGTCTTCTGAGCCGCCGCCGGTCAGGCCGTGAGCTCGCCGCCCAGGGGAGAGGCGGGGTAGCCCGGCACGCCGCCGCGGACCTTCCACGGCTCCTGGACCAGGTCGTCCGGAAGGGACGCCAGCTCGGGGACGTACCGCCGCACGTACTCGCCCTCGGGGTCGAACTTCTTCGCCTGCCGCAGGGGGTTGAGCGTGCGGTAGGGCCGGGTGTCGTTGCCCGTCCCCGCCACCCACTGCCAGTTGCCGGAGTTGTTCGCCATGTCGCCGTCCACGAGCCACTCGCCGAAGTGCGCCAGGCCCGCACGCCAGTCGATCCCGAGCCGTTTGGTGAGGTAGGAACCGGTGATGAGCCGCACCCGGTTGTGCATCCACCCCTCGGCGCGCAGCTGCCGCATCCCTGCGTCGACGATCGGGACGCCCGTCACGCCCTCCCGCCAGGCCGCCTCCGCGTCCTCGTCGCGCCGCCACTCCACGTCCCTGTCGCGGTAGTCGCGCCGGCCCATCTCCGGGAAGTCGTTGACGACCTGGTAGTGGAAGTCGCGCCAGCACAACTGCCGGACGTACTCCTCGCCGCCCGGCCGCTCGCACGCGCGCTCGACGACCTCAGAGGGCGACACGCAGCCGAAGTGGAGATAGGCGCTGAGCATCGAGGTGCGGCCCGCCATCCGGTCGCGGTCCGCCGCGTAGGAGGCCAGCCCGTGGCGCACCCAGTGGTCGAGCCGCCGCCGTCCCTCGCTCTCCCCGCCCCGCACGATCCCGTACGGCTCGGGGGGCAGCGCGGGCAGCTCTCCGGGTTCGACGCCCGGCGGCAGGCGCAGCCGGTGGGGTGCGCCGAGCACCGGCCTGTGGGCCGTGCCTGACCAGGCTCGCCAGTACGGCGAGAACACCCGATAGTGGTTCGACCCGGATGAGCCCGGGGTGAGCGCACCGGGGGGCACCACGGTCACTCCGGGGAAGAGCCGGAACTCCAGCCGGTGGGTCTCGCACTCCGCCGCCAGGCGCCGTTCCCGCCGCCGGGCCAGCGAACTGACGTCCTCACTCGCCCAGATCGCCGACGCTCCCGTCTCCTGGGCCAGCCGTACGGCCTGGGCGACCGGGTCGCCGTGGCGTACGACGAGGTTCCCGCCGAGCGTCCGGAGAGACGACCGCAGGTCGTGCAGGCAGGCGTGGAGGAAGTCGCGGCGGTGCCGGGCCTCGATCGCGGGGTCGAGCACGAACAGCGGCACGACGTGCCTGGCAGACGCGCAGGCTTCCGCCAGCGCGGGGTGGTCGTGGACCCGCAGATCCCGGTTGAACAGCACGACGACGGCCTCCACGCTCCTCTCTTCGTGGTTCCCGGCACCGGTGGTTGCGGCGCGCCGGCGGAAACCGCGGAGGCGGAGATCGCTGAGATCGCGACGATCAGCCGGCCGGCGTGCGTACGGCGAGAACCGCGAGCCAGGCCCAGCCGATGGTGACCGAGACGCGCTGGATCAGTCCGCCAAGATCGACCAGGCTCTCCTTCTGGGCGAAGGCGGCGCTCGCCAGCACCATCGTCGCCGCGAAGAGCACACCGCTCGCGACCGAATAGATCGCCCACCCACGCGTGCCCGACCAGGCGAACACGAAGCAGGCCGCGGCCAGGGCCACGAACCCGGCCAGGGAGAAGAGATCGTGGAGGACTCCCTGCCGGGTGTTGGGCTGGGGGAGATCGGGAGTTCCCGGAGGAAAGCCGCTCACCGGATCCGTACGGAAGAACCCCGCACAGAGCAGGCCGATCGCCCACACGCCGACCAGCAGCGCGCCCCAGTGCGAGGGGCCGGCACGCCAGAGGCCGACGGCGAAGGCCAGGCAGAGCAGGCCTCCGACGAAGAAATTGGTGGTCTGGGTCCATCCGCGATCGCCTATGGCGAGGGAGCTGACGGGATGGCGTAGCGACCTGTAGTCGGCGCGCGTGGCGCCTTCCACGAGGTACGCGACGGTGAAGAGGGGGCCCACGACCAGCCCGCAGCCGAGCAGCAGCCGATCAAGCATGGCGTCAACGTAGGCTGACGCGATGCGGCTGTCAACCTAGATTGACGCGCGCCGGGCGGCCTTGCGCCGGGAAATCGCGGAGATCGCGTTTCCATGGCCTTCGGGGGGCTGTTCCGGACGACCGGGGCGGGCGGTGCCGGGTGGAGTCACTGTGGGCAAGCGCCGTAATACCGAGAAAGCATGAAAGGCAGGTTATTCCCCGGAAATATGAAGGTTATTCACATCGGATGTGGCGATCGGATGACGGATGGCGGGCGGCGGCGGAAACCCGTCCCGGCACGTGCGTACGCGCGTGCAGAATGGGAAGGTACGTGCAGGTCATCCGGTTCTTGCTGAGGGGAAGGGGAGACGTGTCACGACCTCTCCAGACAAGCCGGGAGTTGATAACGGGCGTCTCTTCTGGGCCCCTTTCGGATGGCCATATCAGTGTTATTTGCGGCTTATCCTCAACTGAGGATTTCTCGGGTTCTTTTCCTTCCCAACACATCCGAGTCAGTCTAAGATCTCGTTCTATGTATCGGTATGCATCGGATTTTCCCGCCGCGCAAGTGGGGCGCCTTGGCCGCGGTGATGCTCTGGCCGAACATGACGCAGTCGCCGTCCTCCACCTGAACCGGTGCGCATGAGCCCGCCCGCCGGGGATGTGACGCTCGACCCCGGCCGGGGGATGGCATGGGTGGACGAGCACGGCGCCCACCTCGTGGACTACGCGTCCTACCACCTTGAGTCCTCCGCCACGCTCACGGCGGTGACCGCCGCGTTGCGGTCGTGCGCCGCCCGCGAGCGGCCCGGGAACGTGACAGACCGCGCCTGGCTGCTGTCCGCGCTGCGCAGGGAGTGCGCCACCGGACCGGGGCGGGGGTTCCTGCCGGGTGCGGGCTCGGGAGGACCGGACCTCCGCGCGGTGAGGCGCGCGTGGCGGCTGGCGGACCCTCTGGGCGCCGAGACGCTGCGCCTGCTCTACCGCCACGAACTCGGGTTACGCGATCTCGTGCACGTGCTCGCCCTGCCCTCGAAGGAGGCCGGCCGGCTCGTCGCGCGCACCCAGGACGTGGTGGAGATCCTGGTGAGCGGGCTGGACGGGCTGGCCAGGGGCCGTCCCATCTGCCCGGAGCTCGGCCCTCTGGCCGCCGCCGTCTTCCCGGACGAGAACAGTGAGGCGGCCGACTTCGGCGCCGCCCGTACGGCTCTGCTCACGCACATCGTGACCTGTGTGGTCTGCAAACGGCCCATCAACATCCGATACACCGTGCCGCAGGTGCTCTCCCGTCCGCCGATGGCCGACCTCACCTCCGAGACACGGCAGCGGCTCCTCGACGCCCTGAACCGCCCCGCCCCCGCACCGATCACACCGGCCCCGATCACACCGGCCCCGATCACGCCGGCCCCGATCACGCCGGCCCCGATCGCCTCCGCCCCGGTCGTGCCCGTCCGGAGGTCGCCCGTCCCCGCCCTGCCCGCCCGGCCCGCGCCGGCTCGGCCGGCGCCCGGCCAGGACGTACCCGACCAGCCCGGGCCCGACGACTCGGCGCCGGACCGGCCCGCGTCCGGCGAGGCGCCTTCGTCGGCGCGCCGTCCTCCCTTGTCCTTCGGGCTGCCGCTCACCGCGCCGGTGGGGACGGCCCCCGCCCCCGTCGCCCCCGCGGCGTCCCGGACGGTTCCGCCGCGGGCCCCGGCGTCCCCGGTCACCCCGGACGGCGAGTCGGAGCGCGGCCGTGACTCCCGGCCCGACCCGAAGCGCGGCTCCCAGCACCCGAAGCCCGGCTCCCAGGGCGACCTGAAGCCCGGCTCCCGGCGTGACCCGAAGCATGACCCCAAGCCCGGCTCGCGGCGTGACCCGAAGCCCGGCTCCCGGAGTGACTCCCGGCCGGAGCGGGGTGCCGAAGCGTCGCCGGAGCGACCGGTGCGGCCCTTCTCGCAGGAGGACACACAGCCGAGCCTCGTGCGGCCCCTAGGCACGTCACGGCCATCCCGGCCCCCGGGTGCGGGACGGCCGCCGGGCCAGCCGCGCGGTTCACGGTCCGGGACGTCCGAGCACGCCGCTCCTCCCGGAACCACCGCGCCGCCGGGCTCGCGGGGTGGGCCCGGCACACCCCCGGGCCAGGACACCCCCTTGTACGACGCCCTGCTTTCGCAGATCAGGGCCAGGGAGGCACACGCCAACACGCCCGAGACCGAGGCCCTCGTCCCGGCTCTGGATCGGGCCCTGGACCCGGCTCCGGCGGAAGACCTGGAGCGCTCCGCGCGCCCGTCGCCCGGCGTCCAGATCAGGATCGTCGCGATGCTGGCGCGGGTCGTCACGCTGCTGCGCGCGACCGCCGTACGGATCATCATCGTCATGGTCGCGGGAGCGGCCGGAACGGTGGCCGGGATCAACCTCTTCGCCCCGGCTCCACAGCCCAGGAGCGCGGGGATCACGCAGACGACGGCCGGTCCCGGCGTGGCCGGAGCGGGCGCCCCGCTCGGCGCGGGGACGGCGAGTGCCCCCGCGAGTATCCCGGTGGACACACCGGCTGCCGGGACGGGCGCGGGTGGCGCCGGCGCCTCGACGGACGGGGCGGCGGGAACGGACGGTACGGAAACCGACGGCACCACGAACGACGGCACCACCAATGGCGCGACGGGCGGAGCCTCCGGCGGGCCGGAGGCGACCGCGACCGCCTCGCCCGGGGACGCCTCGCAGGCGGGTGGGCAGCACGCGCCCGCGGACACCCCGGCCTCCCCGGCCGCCGTGCTGATGGGTGCGTGGGGCATCCAGGCGCCGAACGTCATCACGCTCGACGCCTTCGGCAGAGGCACGATCTCTCTCTCGACGACCGCCGGTAAATCGGTGAAATGGCGGATAACGGCTCCCGGCCTGTCGGTCGTGCCGTCCAGTGGAACGCTCAAGCCCCGGCACACCGCCGTGCTCACCCTTCGCGCGCAGCGAGTCCGCTACTGGTGCGGGGTCCCCGCGCCGACGACGACGCCGCTCGTTCTGCACGGGCCGAAGGGCGAACGCACCGCCACAGTGCGATGGAGCACCTGTTGACACGTGCGATGGAGCATCTGCTGACCGCCTGCCCGTTCCCCCTCGTCCTCGGTGAAAGGACCCGACCATGACCGAGATCCGCACCTCGGCGCCGACATCCGCCGAGCAGTTTCCGGACAGCGTGCCCCTCACGGCCGAACACCTGCTGATCAACCGCCGTGTCGAACCCACCGGCGGCTGGCGGCGGCTCGTCTACCAGCTCTCGGGCGGGAAGATCAACCCGTCGGAGTCGGCGGCGGAGCTGGAGCGCCGCACGCTGATCGCGCAGGCGCAGACTCCCGTGGCCAGCGGGCACCACCGGATCGCGGTGATGAGTCTCAAGGGCGGCGTGGGGAAGACCACGACGACGGCGGCGCTGGGCAACACGCTCGCCTCCCTGCGCGGCGACCGGGTGATCGCGATCGACGCCAACCCGGACCGGGGCACGCTCGGCATCAAGGTCAAGTCGGAGACCGCGGCGACGATAAGGACACTGCTGGCCGAGGCGCCGCACATCGTCCGGTACGCCGACGCCCGCGCGTTCACCTCCCAGTCGTCCGCCCGCCTGGAGGTCCTCGCCTCCGACACCGACCCGGCGGTGAGCGAGGCGTTCAACGCGGAGGACTACCGCACGGTCGCCAACCTGATCGAGCGCTACTACTCGATCTGCATCACCGACTGCGGCACCGGGCTCCTGCACGGCGCGATGGGGGCGACGCTGGAGCTCGCCGACCAGATCGTGCTGGTCACCATGGTGGCGGTGGACGGAGCGAGCTCGGCGGCGGCGACCCTCGACTGGCTCACCGCCCACGGCCACGGGCACCTGGTCAAGAACGCCATCGTGGTGCTGAACGCGGTCGAACCCAAGTCGCACGTCGACGTGGACCTCCTCGAACGCCACTTCTCCGGCCGGTGCCGCACGGTGGTGCGGGTGCCGTTCGACCCGCACCTCAAGGAGGGCGCGGAGGTCGACCTGACCCGGCTGCGGCCCACCACCCGCGGCGCGTACCTGCGGCTGGCCGCCGCGGCGGGGCAGGCGTTCGGGCAGCGGCCGGACCGGGGTCACTAGTGGGACAGATCTTCCCCGAGCCGGAGCTCGACTGGGATCTCGGACCACCGCGACGGTGGGACCCCCGGCATCTGATCGTCGTGATCGCGGGGGTCGTCACCGTCGTCGCCGTGGCGGTGATCGTGCTGCAGACCCGGGACTCCGAACCGCCCGCTCCGCCGGTCCGGGCGGTCGCCCCGGCCGTCGCCCTGGCGATGCCCAGCGATCACGAGGGCGACGGAGGCTATCCGGTCGGCTTCCCCCGGACCGAGCTCGGCGCGGCGTCCGCCGCGGCGGCCGCCCTGGAGGCCGCCTGGACGCTCGACGTCGGCCAGGCCGAGCAGGCCGCCGCGCTGTACGCGCCGCCGGACCAGCAGAAGGCGGCGCGCGACGGCGCGCGCGAGGCCGTACGCGGGTGGCGCGAGACCCTCGGCCTTCCCGTCGAGGGCGACCTCCCCGCAGGGGCGGCCCTGCGAACCCAGACGATCGGCGTGCAGTGGAATGTCCGCTCCGACGACCAGGTGCAGGTGTCGGTCCTGGTCAAGGTGACGGCGACCACGGGCGCCGGCGGCAACGGCCCCGTCTACTCCAGCCCGTACGCGATGAGCCTGCTCATGGCGTGGGCGCCCGACATGCGTGGCACGAACAAGGGCGACTGGGTGAACATCCCCGACCCCACGCCTCCGTCCGTGCCCGCAGCAGCTCTCCCGGGGACGCCCGAGTTCGCCGCGGCGGGCTGGAAGTCCCTCGTCGATCCCCGGCCCACCCCCTAGATCGAGGTTGAGCCTCATGCCCCCCCGAATTTCTCCTCGACGCGCCAAACTGGTCTCCGGCCTGCTCCTGGCCGCGGTCTCCGCCACGGCCGGCGCCGTCGCCGCGCAACCCTGGACAGCCGTGGCGGAACCCGGCCACGGCTCCTCGTCGGACGGATCCGTCCCTCTCGACCTCGCCGACGCCGGACAGGCGGACGACTCCGCCGACCGGAACGACGACGGCGCGTCCGGTGCCCGCGCAGCCTCCGCGGCCGATGTGGGCGACGGTTCGCGTCAGCGGGCGTCCGCAAGTGGATCGGACGGCGGTTCGCGTGAGGCGGCGCCGCGGGCCGATTCCGCCCCCCGCGCCGGTCGCGAAGCCGAGCCCGCACACCCGCGGGCTCGGATGGCACGCAACGCGGACTCCGGGAGCGACTCCGGTTCCGGAGGCTCCCGCGTCTCCTCCGGCTCGTCCGGTGGGGACGGCGCGTCCAGCCATTCCTCCGGTGGCTCCGACCGGCCGTCGGACCGGTCCGACGACGGCACGCGTGAGGCCGCCGACACTTCCGCGCACACGTCGGGCCGTGGGTCCGGCGGAGACCCCGCCGGGGGTCGTACGGCCGGCGGCTCGCGCGCCGACCGCGCTTCCACGCACGGCGGATCCGGCGGGGACCGTCCGTCCGACCACCGCGCGTCCGGCGGGCACAGCTCTTCCGGCGGGCACAGCTCTTCCGGTGGACACAGTGCCTCGGGCGGACACAGTGCTTCCGGCGGGCACGGTTCCTCGGGGCGTTCGGCGGGTGGAAGCGGCACCAGCCGGAAGGAGCACGGGCGCAGGGGTGATTCCGGGGCTACCGGCACCACCCATCGGAAGCGGCCGGCGCCCGAGGCGACCGGCCGGCACAAGTCCCAGCCGGACCCCGGTGCGGCGTCCTCACCTGGGCCTGCGGCGCCCTCGCCCTCGCCGTCCGGATCCGGGCAGCCCGCGCCCACCGCGAGCGGCGCTCCCACGGCGACGGCGTCGCCCGTTCCGACCGGTCAGGACACCGCGGCTCCGCACACCGAGACGACCGCGACGGCGACTCCGGCTCCGGACACCACCGTGAGTGCTACGCCCGCCCCGTCCTCCGGAGCGAGCACGGCACCGAGCGCCACGCCGAGCACCACACCGAGTGCGGAGGCGTCGCCCACGCCGGCGCCGAAGGACAAGGACGCGCCGAAGGACAAGGACAAGGACAAGGACAAGCCGAAGGACAAGTCCGACGAGAAGTCGAAATCTGACGACAAGTCCGACGACAAATCCAAAGGCAAGCCGGCCAAGCCGCCCAAGGCGGCGCACCCTCCGAAGGCCGGCGGCAAGTCCGAGAGCAAGCCGGCGAAGCCGCCCAAGGGGTCACAACCGCTGCCAAAGCCGA
The DNA here is from genome assembly GCF_005864065.1 of Microbispora triticiradicis. NCBI lineage: Bacteria > Bacillati > Actinomycetota > Actinomycetes > Streptosporangiales > Streptosporangiaceae > Microbispora > Microbispora triticiradicis. The sequence continues at coordinate 69,484 of NZ_VANP01000007.1, forward strand.
GCGTGACCACCGCCTCGCCGGCGCTTCCCACGGCCGAACCGGCGCTGCCCCCGGACACTCCGACGGGAACGATTCCGCTGCCGGTGGGCGGGTCCGCGGCGGTGCCGCCGCAGGCGGGCGGCGCGCGACAGCCGCAGGCGCCGTTGGCGATCCCCGGCTACCTGCCGCTGCCGCCGCTCGCCTCCCACTCGCGGGAGGACGGGTGTGGTCACGGCCACGCCGCCGGCTGCTGGAGCCTGGCTCCCTGGCGGAGCCGTACGTCCGGGTTCCCCCTGGGGGCCGCACCGGGCGGACAGGCGGACAGCCCGGCGATGCCGCAGTGGGCGTTCGCCCCGCCGGGTGGGAAGAACTCGGTTGCCAGTCCCTCCGGCGTGCCCGGCGTGTTCACCGCCCCCCGGGCCGCGTTCGACGGGGCGCACGCGTTCGTCCAGGCCGGTTCGGTCGACGAACGGTCCGGGTGCTGGGCCTTCAGCCCTTCGGTGGTGTGCGCGCGAGCCGACTGACCGGACCGGGAGCGCCCGTGTGTTACGCCGTCGCCGTGCCGGGCACGCTGCCTCTATGGAGCATCGGGCAGACGAGCAGGTCACGGCGGCGGTGGTCACGGTGACGCCGTGCGAGGACGGCCCGCTGCTGGTTCGCGGGCCGTTCACGCTCACCACGCAGGACGGGCGGCGCATCGATCCGGGCAGGGCGACGGTGGCGTTGTGCCGCTGCGGCCGTTCCTCGGCCAAGCCGTTCTGCGACGGCTCGCACAAGGCGGTCGGGTTCCGCGCGTCGAGTGAACCCGACCCGCCCGCCTGACCGGCCCGCCTGCCTCGCATCGCATCGCATCGCATCGCGCGAAGGGTGAGCGGCCGCGATCGGCCGGCGTAGAGCGTGGACCTCCACGCCCCGCCCGCCTGACTGGTGCCTGCTCCGCATCGCATCGCGCGAAGGATGAGCGCGTCTTGTCTGATACGGGCGGGATGCCCGATCCGCCGTGCGTCTCAGTCTTCACGGGGACGCGTGTGGACCACCCGGCCCGGTCGCCCGGCGGCGCAGCCGCCTGGTCGAGTGCGCGGCGACCCGCAGGCGCCGCCCGGCGTAGGGGACGCCGCCGAACAGGACCCTGGCCGTGAGCGCCGCCCAGCTGCAGGTGGCACGTTCGAGCACCCACACCGGAGCGAACAGGGGGGTCGTGGCGGGGAAGACGCGGCGGCCCCCGGCTCGGCGGCGTCCGATCTCCGCCAGGCCGGCGACCGCCGCCGCACCCGCCGCCACCAGTGCCGGGCGCCGTCGCCACAACGCCGCGCCCACGGCGGGCAGCACGGCCAGGAATACCGCCATCCGCGCGGGCTGCGCGAGGTCGTCGTACGCCTGCCGGACGCGCTGTGACCAGAACCGCCGGGTGCCGGGCGGCAGGCGCCGGACGTACAGGTCGAGCGGGCACGCCTCCCGGCCGCCGTGGGCCCGGACGGTCCGGATGAGCTCCAGATTCTCGAACAGCACGTCCCCGTCGTAGCCGCCCATCCGGGCGAAGAACGAACGGCGTACGCCGAAGGTCCCGGGATAGTCGGCGCCGAGGCCGCGGTTGAGCAGGGTGCGGGCGCTGTCCCAGCGGGCGTGCCAGGGGAGCGGGTGGAAGTGGTTCTGCGGGCGGACCAGGTCGGCGTTCTTCAGCAGGGCGCTGACCCGGCCGAGCGCGGTGATCTCGTAGCGCACGTCGTCGTCGGCGATGATCACGTGCTCGTTCCGGGCCCTGCGCATGCCGGTGAGCACTCCCGCCACCTTGCCGTTGGCCACGTCGACGTCCTCGTCGGGCCGCAGGTGTTCGGCGAACTCCCGCCACAGCCGGGCGTGCCGTTCGAACAACGGCGACGGCGAGCCGTCGACGACGACGATCCGCGCGTGCCGGGACAACCGGCGGAGATAGCCGGTCAGTTCCGCCAGGTCGCTGTCGTCCTGCCAGCGGAGCGGCAGCACGTAGTCGATCGGGGGCGCCGGTACCGGCTCGGATTCGGCCTCGGGCTCGGGCGGCCGCGGCGCCGGGCGCTCGGCCTGTGACTGTGCGAGCCGCTGCGGGGGCGGGCTCCGCAGCGGGGTCCCGAGCGGGCTTCCGAGGAGGTCCTGCGGCGGCCTTCCGGGCGGCGCCTGGGGCAGGCTCGCGAGCGGCCGCAGGAGAGAGGATCGCCCGGCCCGCCACCGGCCCAGCAGACGCTCGGCGAAGATCCGGTCAAGGGCGAGCGCGCAGGCGGCGCCGTACAGGATGTCCCCGGTCAGGCCGGGATGCTCGGCGGCGAACGCGCCGCACATGTCGTGCGCGGCGATCTGCTCGTGCACGGCGTCGGCCTGCACGTGCTCCTCGAAATAGCGGCGCGCCGCGGCGTCGCCGCCCAGCCGCCGCAGGCCCTGGCTGTAGCGGCGGTTCGGGGTCGACGACGTCATCTCGAACGCCGCGAGGTGCCCGAGGAGCGCGCCCCGGTGGCGGCGGTGCAACCCGAACAGCGACATGACGTTGCTGACCGCGAGCGTCGCGCCGGGAACGCTGTCCAGGTAGGCGCCGTAGGAGTCGTCGAGCCCGAGCGCCCGCATGGTCGCGCGGAACATTTCGGCGTGCATGCGCTCCGGGACGCCCCCGCCGTACTCGTCGGCCTGGATCTCGACCAGCGCCGCCTTCGACCGGCCGAGCAGCCGCGGGATGCCCCACGTGTGCGGGTCGGCCTCCTTGAGCTGGTAGACGGACCGGTGGACGACGAACTCGGCGAACCGGCCGAGATCGGCCCGGGTCCGCAGGTACGCCGAGAGCGAGGGACCCTGGTCGGCGGCGACCAGGGCCGCCAGGGCCCGGGGCACCTCCTCCGGCGCGGGTGCGGGCGGGCGGGGCACGAGCCGGGCCAGCTCGGCCTCGAAGCACCTCTCCAGGCGTTCCCGCAGCGCCAGCACCGACGGGTGCCACTCCCAGCGGTCGTCGACGCCGTCGAAGCCCTGGTAGTGCAGCTCGTAACACACGAACAGCGCGAGGTGGAGGTCCTCCTCGTCGCCGCACGCCTCGTCGGGCGGCGGGTCGAACAGGTGGGGCGGGCGGGCCAGTTCGCCGCGGAGTCGGTCGGTGATCGGGCCTCGTGGCGCGGGCAGGAGCATTCAGCCCTCCAGGACGCGGTAGACGGACACGTGGGCGCGGCTGTCGTCGGTGAACGGCGTGCCCGACCAGTCGGCCCAGCGCCGCTCGCGCTCCATCCCGGCCAGCCGGGCCATGAGATCCAGTTCGCACGGCCAGGCGTAGCGGTGGTTGGCCGGCAGCAGCCGCAGGCCGTCGGCGGTCATCCGCAGCTTCGTGGTGTGCATGAGCTGCTCGGCCGGGCAGAGGCGGGCGGCCTCGACGACCACCTCCTCCTCGGCGACCGACAGCAGGCGCAGCGACGTCCGGTCGCGGAACGCCGCCGGGTCGGGCACCCACGCCTCGACCACGAACCGGCCGCCGGGCCGCAGATGGGCCGCCGCGTTGCGGAAGCACCGCACCTGCGCGTCCTGGGAGGGCAGCGCGAAGACGGTGTTGACGGCCAGCAGGACGAGCGAGAAGACGCCCTCGACCCGTGCCTCGGAGAAATCGCCCACGGTCACCGGGACGTGGTCGCCACCGGGCTTGGCCCGCAGGATCTTCACCATCTCGGGGGAGCCGTCGACGCCCGCCACGGGGATGCCCCGGGCGGCGAGGGGGAGCGCCAGCCTGCCGGTGCCGATGCCGAACTCCAGCACCGGACCTCGCCCGGCCAGCCGGGAGATCGTCTCGATCACGGGCTCGACGGGCAGCCGCTGCGCCGTTTCGTCGTAGATGTCCGCGATCGCCCGCCCGTATGCGGACGCGTCAAACCACTCCCCAACGTATTCCCCCACGTGCTTCCCCCCACGTGCGTTCCGCCCACGTGTTTCCCCAGGTGCTCCCCCCGGGCATGCCGGTCGCCCCGGCGGGCCGTCAGCCCCCCAGTTCGCGGGCCAGCGTGTCGAGGCTGTCGGCCAGCTCGTCGACCCGCCGGTCGTCGACCGGGCCGTCCCCCGTCTGGATGCGCAGGTCGCGACTGCTGACGATCACCAGGCCCTCGGCCCGCGCCTCGGGCACGATCTCGCACCGTCCGCCGACCAGCACCAGCGTCGCGTCGGGCGACGGCGACTCCAGCAGGGCCCTGACCTCGTCCCGGCCGACGATCCTCATGACGGCTCCCTCCGACCCCCGGTCTCGTCCGCGTACCCCTTCGACCTGGTCATACACGTACGGATGCTCACGGGGTGTCCGTGGGCAGCAGCGTGCCGAGGGGACCGAGATCGAGGTTGAGGTCGGAGAGGGACAGGCCGAACCGCTCGCACAGCTCGGTCATCGCCTCCTCCAGGCGCATCAGGGTCAGGCCCAGCGTCTCGATCTGCTCGTCGGACAGGTCGCCCTGGTCCATCCGCCGCACGCACTGCCGTTCCACGAGCTGGCGGATCAGCTCGACGAGCGTCAGGACGAGCCGGCTCAGGTCACGCCGCACCGCCTCGGGGTCGGTGTTGAGGCGCCAGGTGTCCGGCCCGGCACGCGGGTTCCGGCTCCACTCCCCGGCGGCCGTCCCGGGCACGGCGCCGATCCGCCACGGGCCCGCGGCGTCCGCCGGATCGTCCGACAGGCCTCGCGACGGACTCCGTGCTGGACTGTCTGCCGGGCCGATCGACGGGCCCTGGGACGAGCTCTGCGCCGGGCCGTTCGCCGGGCTGTCGGCGAAGGCGTCCCACGGGCTCTCCCCCGCCTCACCACCCGTAGCGGTCATCTTCTCCCTCCCGTCTCTCCGTCCCAAGGCGGCCGGCCTCCCGCTCCGCGTACGGCTGACCGAGTGGATCGAAGGGCTCGGTGCCGCGTACGGAGCCGAGCAGCGCCCGCAGGGAGATGCGGACGAGGTCGATGTCGGCGATCGACAGCACGATGTCACCGGTGATCACGACGCCGCCGGCGAGGAGCCGGTCGAGGATGTCGACGAGCGCCACCCGCTCGGGCGGCAGGCGGCCCTCGGCGGCGAGAACCCGGCCCGGCGACCGCTCCGGCGCGAACTGCGGCAGGCCGTCCGGGGTCACCGGACGCCACCGTCCTGATCCGGCCCAAGGTCGATCATGGTGAAGGAGTACGGCGCCCACGGGCCGGTGATCTCGGCGTCCAGGAACCTGTCGCTGTGGGCGGCGACCACGGCGGCGAACTCCTCCTCGCGTGCCGGGTCCACGAGATAGGCGCCGTTCAGCAGCATCGACTCGCTCCTTCCGGACAGCCGGGGATCCTGCGGCCGGTGGCGGCGGCTCGCCACGGCGAGCCGCCCCAGCGCGGCGTGCAGCTCTTCGGCCCGTTCGGCGGCCGCGCGCCACAGGTCCTCCCGGCCCCGCAGGCTCTCCTTGCGGCGGCGGAGGTACGCCGCGCCGGGACCGCCTCCCTCGGGTTCGGCCGGGGCGCGGGCCGGAGACGGTGCGGACCGCTCCTCCGAGGGAGTGGCCGCGGGCCGGGCCGTCTCGCGGCGCAGGTACGCCTTGACGCCCCACTCCCGGCGGCCCGCCACGCGGGCGAGGATCTCGGCGAAGTCGTCGTGCCGCCGGTCGAGCAGGTCGCGCACCTGGTCGTCGCCGGTGTAGACGGTCACGAGGCGCACGGGAGCGGTCGGTTCGGCCGCGGCCAGGGTCTCGACGACCGCGTGATGGGCGCGGGCGACCCCCTCGACCCAGTCGAGATCCTCCAGGTGCCGCCGCAGCGGCTCCTCGCCGAACTGGTCGAGCGGCACGTCGCTGACACAGGCCACGAGACCGCCCCGGGCGATCGGCCGCACCGCACCGCCCCCGACCCCCCGCAGGTCACCGCGTGTGCCGCCGGGGAGACCGCCGTGCGGTTCGTCCGCGTACGGCGCCTCGCCGGGCGTCACCGCGTACAGGTAGACGCCCTGTCCGGGCCTGGACCCGCTGCCGGAGCGCGGCGCGTCGGCCGGGCTGGGCGGTGGCGGCCGGGTCGTGCCGGCGGGAGCGTGGTCAGTCACGGTCGCGCTCCGTGTCGCGCGGGCGCGCGGGCCGGCGGGCGGCGCCCGCAGCGGTTCCGGGTGCCCTGCGCGTTCCGGGTCCACTGTGAGTCCCGGGTCCACTGGGGGTTCCGGCGGACGCGGCGTCCGCCTGGTCGCCGGGGCGCTCGTACCGGCTCTCGCCCGGTTCCAGCTCCACCCGGTCCTCCCAGGCGAGCAGGCGCTCCTCGACCGCGGTGAGGCGTTCGCGGAGGCGGCGGTTCTCCTCGACCAGTTCCCGGTCCTTGCCGCTGAGCCACGGGTCGCGTTCCCACCAGTCGATGCCGATCTCCCGGGCGGTGTCCACCGAGGCGATGACCAGCCGCAGCTTGATCGTCAGCAGCTCGATGTCCAGCAGGTTCACCCGGATGTCGCCCGCGATGACGATGCCCCGGTCGAGCACCCGTTCCAGGATGTCGCCCAGGTTGGCCGACTCCCTCGACATGGGGGACGGCGGCGCGTACGACTCCCGCAGCACGGGACGCGAGCGGGGATCGGTCATGCGCCACCGCCGAACGCACCCGTGCCGCGCCGGTAGGTCCGGGTGCGGCGGTAGGACAGGAGGTCGCCGTCGTCGTCGACCTGCACCTCGTAGGTCGACAGCATGTCGCTGGAGGACGGGATCCTGCGGTCCTCGACGACCTCGACGTCGACCACCCAGCCGTCCTCCAGGGGTTCCACCAGCGTGATCCCCTCGGTGTCCTTGGCCGTCAGATCGGCGATGTACCGCAGGCCGAGCCGACCGGCCGAGGCCGCGTTCAACGGGCGCCGCCGGCGCGGCTCCTCCTCGCCGGCGTCCTCGTCGAAGCGGTCTCTGCGCCGCGGAGGCACGGGACGTCACCCTCTCCGCGTCCCGCTCATGAGGCGCAGGATCTCCTCCACGGCCTGGGCCTCCTCCTCTTCGGAGATCTGTCCCGAGCGCCTGGCCTCCTCGACGGCCTCCAGCCGCCGCCGCACCGCCGCCGGGTCCTTCAGCTCGTGCTCGACCTGCTGCTGGATCAGCTCGCCCAGCCGGATGACTCCGTGCACAGGGGCGAGCGGCCAGGTGAACAGCAGACTGATCAGTCCCACGGCGGCCTCCCTTCGGATGGTGACGAATCAGCTGACGACGAAGTCGTACGGCGCCATCGGCCCGAGCAGGCGGACCTCGACCCGGGCGCCCCAGTCGGCACGCAACTCCTCGACGGCCCGCTCGAAGTCGTTCCAGCGGTCGTTCTCCACGAGGAACGCCACGTGCGCGGCGTCGCGTTCGTGACTGGGCTCCCGTACGACCGCTGCGGCGGTGACGGGTTCGAACCGCTCGACGACCGCCTGTGTGTCGGCCTCCCGCTTGGCGGCGATGATGTGCGTGATCAGCTCGCCGAGCCGCATCCGTTCGCTCCGCGTCACCTCTTCCGGCAGCTGCCTGATCCGGTCACGCAGCTGTCTGGCCTCGGCGTTCTCCGACAGCACCTCGATCAGCACCGGCTGCTCGGCGTACCGCGCCTTGAGGACGAACTGCGCGCGGCCCTCGATCTGCTTGAGCGCCGCCGCGAACGAGTCGTGGTGCGGGCCCAGCAGTTCCTCCACGACCGCCTCCGGTGTCGTCATCACGGCGCCGAACCGCAGGGGGAGCACGGGGACCTCGGCGGCGGCGGCGTCGAGGAGTTGCTCGTGGGCAACGAGGTCGTGCGCCCGGCCGAGCGGGCGGTCCACGGCGACGTCGCTGACCAGCGCGGCGATCTCGCCGTGCCGGATGATCCCGACCTTGGCCGGGGGATCGCCGATTCCGATGGCGTCCTCGCTGATCTCGACGTCCTCGGGGAGGATGCCGTAGACGTAGCACGCGACGTCCGGACGGGTCTCGGCGTGGTCGCTTGCTCCGGGTTCCCTGATGGAGCGGGACATCTCAGTCCTCCTCCCGTCGCCGGCGGCGGGCATGCGGAGCGGGTTCCTCCCCGCGGCTCGCCATGAGGTCCTGCAGCTTCTCCCCGGCCGCCTCCAGCACGCCCTGCGTGATGCCCTTGGACTTGCCGCGGGCGATGCTCCGCGGCGCCTCCGACAGGAGGTCGGGCAGTCCCTTCTGCTGTGACGCGATGTCGAGCCGGTTGACCGCCTCCGCGAAGCGGAGATAGGTGTCGACGCTCGCGACCACGACCCGCACGTCGATCGTCAGGATCTCGATCCCGACCAGCGACACTCGCACGTAGGCGTCGATCACGAGGCCCTTGTCCAGGATCGTGTCGATGACGTCCGCCAGGCCGGATCCCGACGACCGGCCCGGCAACCCGCCGCCACCCGATGGTGGAACGGCTATCGTCATGGGCGTTCCCTCCTTTCCTTGGGTCCTGCCGTGGTCACGGTGTCCCGCGCGTGTCACTCACCCGCGTGACTCTCCCGCGTCGCTCACTCGGGGGGCCGGCGGCGCCGGACCGGGCGCCGCGCCGGCTGCTCGGGCTCGCCGGCCTCCTCGCCCCCGCGCGTCTGCTCGCCTTCGCCGCGCTCGGCCGTCCCGGCGCCCTCCGCACGCCGCCGTGCGGGGGGTGTCCGGGCGCCACGTCGCTCGGGTTCGGCGGTCCGGGCGCCGCGTGTCCGGGTGGCGGTGCGCCGTTCCTCGGGTTCCCGTTCCTCCCGTTCCTCCGGTGCCCGCTCCGGCGCGCGCCTCCGTGCGACCACCCGGGCCCTGGCCCTTCCGCCCGCCTCGGCGCGGGCCGGTGCGCGTTCGCGCTCCTCCTCGGCCTCTTCGGGTTCCTCGGGCTCCTCCTCGCCTTCCTCCTCGTACGGCTCCTCCTCCTCTTCGAGCTCCTCGGGGGCCTCTTCTTCCGGCTCCTCCTCGGCGCCCTCTTCCGCCGCCTCTTCCGCGCCTTCTTCGGGGGCCTCCTCCGCCGCCTCGCCAGCCGCTTCGGGAGCCTCCTCGCGGGCCTCCTCGCCCTCCTCCTGCTCGCGCTCCTCGCGGAGGGCCGTCTCGTGGTCCTTGACGACCTTGCTGTCGCGGATCTCGCCCCGCCAGCCCTCGAGTTCGTCGGCGTGCAGCAGGGTGTTGGTCATGACGTGCCGCCTGAAGTGCTTGAACTCCAGCCGGACCCGGCGGCCCTGGGCCCGCCACAGGTTGCCGATGCGCTCGAACAGGCCCTGCGGGTTGTACTCGATCACCAGCAGGACCCGGGTCATCTCGGGTGTGACCTCGTGGAAGGTGACCGAGCCGTCCGGCCAGCCCTTGGGTCCCTGCGACCGCCAGACGATCCTGCTGTCCGGGACCTGCTCGACGATGGTCGACTCCCACGTGCGGTGCGACCACCAGACCTGGGCCTTCCAGGCGAGCTTCTCGTCGGACTTCTGCTCGACCGTCTCGACCTTCTTCATGAAGCCCGGCCAGTCCTCGAACTGCGTCCACTGGTTGTAGACCACGCGGATGGGCGCGCCGACGTCGAGCGACTCGACGATGTTGGTGAGCTTCAGCTTCTTGCCCTTGCCGCCCTTGCCCTTGCCTCCGCCGCCGAACAGGCCCTTGATCTTCTCCTTGCCGTAGGCGAACAGGGCGGCGCGTACGGGGTGGCTGCCACCGCCACCGCCGCCCTCGGTCAGCGCCTCGGAGAGGGTGCCGAGCAGGCCGCCTCCACCCGTCGCGCCGAGCCGGTCGGCGAGCGATCGCAACATTCCCTTGCCGCCCTGCCCGCCGGTCAGCCTGCCGATCACCCCCGGACCGCCGTTCGCCTGCCTGCCGGTGACCGCGCCGAGCAGGCCGGAACCGCCGTGCTCCACGTAATCGGTGAGGCGGCCGGCCAGCCGGTCGACCCTCCCGGCCACGCCGGACAGCGCGCGTTCCGCCGCGGCCGTCAGCAGGTTCTGAACCTCCTGGCCCAGGCGCTGGGTGGGGAGCGCGGTCTCTTCCGATTCCCGTGCCCGTTCCCGTGTCTCCTCGGTCATGGGCTCACCTCCGGGTCCGTGTCACGGGCCGGGCAGACCGGGCTCGGGGCCTGGGCCGCTCCTCAGGCTCGGGCTCGGGCTCCTCTTCCTCTTCCTCGTACGGCTCCTCCTCGTACTCCTCTTCCTCCTCGTAGGCCTCTTCGGGCTCGGGCTCGGGCTCGGCCCGGCGCGCCCGCCCGCGCCCCGGCCTGCGGCGAGGCTCCTCAGGGCGCTCCTCTTCCTCTTCCGTCGCGGCCCGGCCGCGCCCCCGGGGCTGCCGGAGCGCCTCCGCGCGTTCGTGCAGCTTGTCGCTCAGCGTGTCGATCTGCCGGCTGGTGGCGCGCCTGGCCGCGGCCTTGCCGATGTCCAGCACGTCGCCGCGGACCCGTTCGGTGATCTTGCTGAGATCGGGGGCGGCCCCGCCGAGGATCTTGGGGACCTGCTCCAGGAGGGCGCCGGCGGCTCCCTCTCCGCGCAGGCGGGCGGCGAGGATGGCCAGCGCGAGCACCAGCGCGAGGCGCAGTTTGTGATGCCGCCCCAGGTAGTAACCCGCGATGACGGCCAGCGCCACCTTCAGTCCGTCTTTCATGATCGCGCCTCCTACTGGCCGGCCCGGAGCGCCGATGCCGGTCGTGTCGCCCGTCTCGCCGTGTGGCGTTGCGATCCGATCGAACACTATGAATGCCCTATAAGGTGACATAAAAACTCAATTGGGGACATAGCGGACAGAATTGGGATGCCATAACCCCTCTCTTAGGGCATGGGCCCCGGCCCTGCCCGGAGCTGGGACCGGCTCCGTGGTTTTGGTGTGTTCGAGACTTTCCGATGACGTAACCTCGCCTCACCTCGCACGATTACTGTGTGCAAACCGGGTATTACGGCCATGAATGGGCGGGGAGCGGCCCGATCTGCCGCGCGTGCGAAGCGGGGGAGCCACATGACTGAAACCAGAACGTCGTCCGCGACCGCGGAGCAGGCACCCGTCCGACCACACGGAGGCCAGGGCGGCACCAGCCTGATGACCGAGCGCGGGCGCACCACGATCGCGGACGAGGTGGTCGCCAAGATCGCCGGGATGGCCGCCCGTGAGATCGAAGGCGTCCACGAGTTCGGCTCCGCCGGGGCCCGTGCGTTCGGGGCCATCAAGGGCGTGCTCGGCGCGGAGGACGCCGTCACCAGAGGAGTGGCGGTCGAGGTGGGAGAGCGACAGGCGGCCGTCGACATCCATCTCGTCGTCGAGTACGGCGTCGCGATCCCCGACCTCGCGCAGGCGGTGCGTGGCAACGTGATCCGCGCTGTGGAGCGCATGTGCGGGCTGGAGGTGACCGAGGTGAACGTCGCCGTCGACGACGTCCATCTCCCTCGGCAGGAGTCGTCGGCGCCGGCCGACGGGGAACCGCGGGTCCAGTGAACGCCGGTCCGGGTGACGCGGTCGCGAGCCGGGAGGCCGCCGGACCCACGGCGCCGGCCCGGCGGATCGCCGAACGCGTGCTGTCCTGCCCCGACGTCGCCGGCCTGTCCAGGGGGCCGTTCGGCGCGGTGGCGACCTATCTCCCCGGCGACCTCGTCCCGGGCGTCGCCGTACGGGACGACGTGATCGAGGTTCACGTCGTCGCCCGGTACGGCAGGCCGCTCCCGGAGGTCGCCGAACTGATCCGGGACGCGATCGGCGACCTCGCGGCGGGCCGCAGGATGGACGTCGCGATCGCCGACCTGGCCACATCCGACGGAGGGAAGGAATGATCATGGAAGGGTATCCGGTCTGGGCCCTCGCGGGGCTGCTGTTCGGCACGGTGCTGGGGGTGGTCGGGGCCTTCGGCGGCCTCAACGCATTCCTCATCGTCCTGGTCCTCGGCATCGTCGGGTTCTTCGTCGGCATGGTGCTCGAAGGCGGCGTGCGCATGCCTCAGATGCACCCGAGACGGCAGTGAGCCTCCCGGCCGAGCGGGGCACGACGACCATCTCGGAGCGCGTGCTCACGAAGATCGTCGAGCAGGTGGTGGGCGAGGAGGAGCACGTGACGGAGCCGCCGCATGTGACGGCGTCCCTGAGCGGGATGGTCGCGGCGGTCCGCTGCGACGTCACCATCCGCTACCCGTCGCCGGTGCCGCGGGTGGCCGGCGAGATCCGCGAGCGGGTCCGGCGGCGCGTCCGCGAGCTCACCGGCGTCACCGTGGAGAACGTGGACATCGAGGTCGTCGGGCTCGTGCCCGAGCAGAGGAGTGGGGATGAACGAAGGCGGAGGCCGGTCTGAGAAGACCCCGCTCTTCGTGCCGGTGCGGGGGTTCGACGGCGCGGGAGCCGAACGGGCCTTCCGGCCCGGCCGGCGTCTGCCCGCCGCGGTCGCCGCGCTCGCATTGCTCGCGATCGGCGTGCTGACCGCCGTCCAGGTGATCTCCGCGTTGCTCGGGCGTCCCGTCAGGCTCGTGCCGTACGAGCGGCTGGCCGGGTGGGCGAGGACCACGGCGTGGAACGACGACCGGGCGCTCGCGGTGGCCGCCGCGCTGGCCCTGATCGGGCTGGTGCTGGTGCTGATCGCGGCCGTGCCCGGGCGGGGACGGCTGGTCGCGCTGCGTACGGCCGACCCCGACCTGGTGGTCGGTGTGCCGCGCCGCGCGCTCGCGCGGGTGCTCAGCGGCGCGGCCGGCCGCGTGGACGGCGTGCGGGCGGCGGGCGCACGGGTGCGCGGATGGCACGCGGACGTGTCCGTCCGGACCGACCTGCGTGACACCGCCGTCCTCCGGGAGCGCGTCCGCGTGGCGGCGGAGCGGGAGATCGCCCGGCTCGCCCCCGCTCACCCGGTGTCCCTGCGGATCCGGGTCCACGGCCCCGCGTAGGCCGCCGGAACCACCGCCGGAACCATCGCGGGAATCAGAAGGGGACGAATGAAGGAGGCGGGGCAGTGACGACGAAGCCCTCCAAGGGCAACAGGACGGGTCTCACGCTGTTCGGGCTGGTCCTGCTGACCGCGGGCGGCCTGGCGCTGGCGCGGGCGCTCGGGGCCTTCGGCGGCGACGCCGCGCGGCGGCCCGTGCTCGACGCGGGGACCACGTCCTTCGCGGCGACCACCCCCTGGTTCTGGCCGGTGGTGGCGGCGGCCGGTGTGGTGCTCGCGCTCGTCGGGCTGGCCTGGCTGCTCGCGCTGCTCCGGGTCGACCGGCCGAGGCGGCTGCGACTGGAGTCGGGCGCCTCCGGCGTGACGGAGGTCGACGCCTACCCGGCGAGCGCGGCCCTGGCCGAGCAGGTCAGCGCGTACCCGGACGTGCGCAGGGCGCACGCCGTGCTGCGCGGCCCCTCCGACGACCCGCACCTCGATCTCGGGGTCTCCGCCGTCGCACCGGCCGACCTCGGGGCGCTGGTCACCCGGCTGCACGAGGAGGCGGTCCCCGGCCTGCGCACCACCCTCGGGCTGCGCCGTCTCCCGACGCTGGTGCGGCTGCGCCTCGCCTCGGGCCGCCGTACGCGTGTGGTGCATTGACGGACAAAGTGGCAGATGTGTAGGTGAAAGTTTCACCTACCGTCACAGCGTTGTGGCTGGTTGCGGTTTCGTCCAGTTTGTCGACCAAATCAACTCATGTTGCGGTCCATGGTCAAGTGTCTATGGTCCGGGTCATGAAGATGCGAATGATCACGGCGAGCCTCGCCATGCTCGGCTCCGTCGCCGCGTCGCTCGTCGTCGGTCAGGCGGCGCACGCAGACACGGTGATCTGCGACAAGTACGGCAGTACGACCGTCCAGAACGGGAAGTACGTCGTCATCAACAACGTGTGGGGCAGCAGCGCCACGCAGTGCATCAACGTCACGAACAACGGCTTCACGGTGACGCAGGCGCAGCACAACAACACGGGCGGCACCCCGGCCGCCTATCCGGCCATCTACGCCGGCTGCCACTACGCCAACTGCTCCACGAACAGCGGCCTGCCTCTCCAGGCGAGCAACAGCCAGTTCAACACGGTGCAGACCAGCGTCAGCATGAGCTACCCGGGCTCCGGGATCTACGACGCGGCATACGACATCTGGTTCGACCCCACGCCCCGCCGGGACGGCCAGAACACCGGCGCCGAGATCATGGTGTGGCTCAACCACACCGGGTCGGTGCAGCCCGTCGGATCCCGCGTCGGCACCGCCAACATCGCCGGCGCCACCTGGGACGTCTGGTTCGGCAACATCGGCTGGAACGTCATCTCCTACGTGCGGACCTCGCCGACGAACTCGATCAGCTTCGCGGTGCGCAACTTCTACGACGACACCGTGAACCGGGGCTACGGCCAGCGGTCGTGGTACCTCACCAGCGTCCAGGCCGGATTCGAGCCCTGGGTGGGCGGCGCCGGCCTCGCCGTCAACAACTTCTCCTACAGCATCGGCGGCTCCGTCCCGAGCTCCACGCCGACGACGTCGCCGAGCAACCCGGGCAACGGCGGCGGCTGCAAGGTGAAGTACACGAAGAACGAGTGGCAGGGCGGCTTCACCGCCGACGTCACCGTCACCCCCTCCAGCGCGGTGAACAACTGGACCGTGGGCTTCAACTTCCCGAACGGCCAGAAGATCACCAGTGGCTGGAACGCCACCGTGACCCAGAACGGGTCCTCGGTCACCGCGAAGAACCTGTCGTACAACGGCTCGGTCGGCGCGGGCGGCAGCATCTCGTTCGGCTTCCAGGGCACCTGGAGCGGCTCGAACGGCAACCCGACCGGCTTCACGCTGAACGGCACCGCCTGCACCAACGCCTGACGACACCACCACGCCTGACACCCCCCGAATAAGGAGCGCCGCCGGAGAGACGTCCCTCCGGCGGCGCTCCCTTTTCCGCGTACGCAGGACCGGCGCCCGCCTTCTCGTCGACCGGGTAGAAAAGTGCGGCCGAAAGTGACACGTCTGTCACGCCGAAGGCCGTGGCGATATGGAGATACTCCAGTTAGGAGCCGGGCCGTTGGAACGGTCCGGCCCGTGCGGGTCCCCCACTCCCGCGAAAGGAACCCGGCAGAGGAGCCCTCATGTTTCTGCCTCCCATGCGCTCGCTCGCGGCCTCGGCCACGTCGCTGGTGAGCGCGCTCACACTGGCGGTCCTGCCGGCGGTCCCGGCGGCCGCCGCGCCGGCCTCCGTGCCAGTCTCCGCGGCCCCGGCCTCCGCGCTACGGGCCGCCGCGCCCGTCGCGACCCTGGTCGGCGTGCGCGCCTCGCACCACCCCGGCCTGGACCGGGTCGTCTTCGAGTTCCGCGGCCCGCTCCCGGCACGGCGGAGCGCCGGCTACGTGTCCCGGCTGATCGCCGACGGATCGGGCGCCACCATCCCGGTGGCCGGCGACGCGATCCTCGCCCTGCGCTTCGAGCGCGCGATCGGCCACGACGGGAGCGGCGCCTCCACCCACGGTCCCGCCCGTGAGACCTTCGCGCTGCCCGGGGTTCTCCAGGTCGTCAGAGCGGGCGACTTCGAGGCGGTGCTCTCGTTCGGCATCGGCCTGGCGCGTAAGGCCCCCTACCGCGTCTACACGCTCACCCGTCCGAGCCGGGTGGTCGTGGACATCAGGACGCCGCACCGCACCGTGCCGGTCGGCGTCCACTTCCTCGATTCCCGCCGCTACCACGCGGGGCGGGAGCCGTACACCAGGGTGGTGCGGCGGCCGGTGGTGGCGCCCGCCACCGCGCGCGGCGCGCTCCAGCGGCTGTTCGCCGGGCCGACCCGGGCGGAGTACGCCGCCGGGCTGCGCTTCGTCGCCTCGGGGGCCACCGGCTTCCGGTCCGTGGTCGTCCGCGGCGGGGTCGCCCACGTACGGCTCACCGGCGCCGTCGGCAGCGGCGGGTCGGCGTTCACCGTCGCCGACGAGATCACGCCCACGCTCAAGCGGCTGCCCGGCGTCCACTGGGTGAAGATCTACGACGCCCGGGGCCGCACCGAGCACCCGGCGGGCCGCTCCGACTCCATCCCGGAGAGCCTGGAACCCTGACCGCATCGTACGAAGGGGAGGGCCGGGACGACCCGGCCCTCCCCTTCCCTTTCCGCACCCTTACCCCTGAAAAGGGCGCGGAGCTGAAACTTTCGGACGTCTGTCAAGTCGTCCATCGTCATTCTCGCTGTTCGAACCGGGATTTGTCACTTCGTATTGACCGGCGAGTGAAGGATTCGTAGGGTACGTCACCAGAAAGTTAGGGAAACATTCCGAAACGTTTCGGACGGCCTCGCTCGTGGATCTGGACGTCCGGCCACGTACCCCCACCGGAGGACCTTCCTCATGTCGCACAGACTCGCCGCCGCACTGGCCGCCGCCGGGCTCGTCACCGCGATCGCGGCGACGCCGGCCTCCGCCGCACCCGACCGGCACGGCGACAAGACGCTGGGCCGGCTGGCCGCGGACACCCACCGCTACTTCGGCTCGGCGACCGACAACCCCGAGTTCTCCGACACGGCGTACCTCGGCATCCTCGGCAGCGAGTTCAACTCCACGACGGCGGGCAACGCGCTGAAGTGGTACGCCACCGAGCCGCAGCAGGGCGTGTTCGACTTCACCCAGGGTGACCAGGTGCTCGACTTCGCCCGCAGGCACCACATGTCGTTCCGGGCGCACACCCTGGTCTGGCACAACCAGCTGCCCGACTGGCTGAACAACGGCACCTTCACCGCCGACCAGCTCCGGGCGATCCTCAAGAAGCACATCACGACCGTGGCCCGCTACTACAAGGGCAAGGTCTACTCGTGGGACGTCGTCAACGAGGCGTTCAACGAGGACGGCACCTACCGCGACACGATCTTCTACCGGACGCTCGGTCCCGGGTACATCGCCGACGCGCTGCGCTGGGCGCACCAGGCCGACCCGCACGCGAAGCTCTACCTGAACGACTACAACATCGAGGCGATCGGGCCGAAGAGCGACGCCTACTACAACCTCGTGAAGTCGCTCAAGGCCCAGCACGTGCCGATCGACGGCGTCGGCTTCCAGGGACACCTCGCGCTGCAGTACGGCTATCCGGAGACGCTCCAGCAGAACCTGCGGCGCTTCGCGGACCTCGGCCTGGACGTGGCCGTCACCGAGCTGGACATCCGCATGTACCTGCCGGCCGACGCGACCAAGCTCGCCACCCAGGCCGACTGGTACGCCAGGGTCACCAAGGCCTGCCTCGCCGTCCGCCGCTGCGTCGGCATCACCGTCTGGGACTACACCGACAAGTACTCCTGGATCCCCGCCGTCTTCCAGGGCGAGGGCGCGGCGCTGCCGTACGACGAGAACCTCCAGCCGAAGCCCGCCTACGCCGCGATCCGTGACGCGCTGCGGAGCGCGGGAGGGCACTGACCCTTCCGGACGGCACCGGCTCTTCCGGACGGTGCCCGCACTCGGGGGTGCGGGCACCGTTCCGGGTCGAACGTGTCGACGGCGTGAGCGGGCCGCTACGCACGTATTTCCGGTTGGTAATCGCGCTGTAACCTTCCGTGTCGATCCTCTGCGAGGAGGTCACACAGACGCGGGAGGAATCGGTATGCCGTCCATCTTCGATCAGATCGGCGGGTCGGCCGCGGTCTCGGCCGTGGTCGACGAGTTCTACCAGCGGGTCGTCGCCGATCCGATGCTGCGGGGATACTTCGCGGACGTCGACATGGACAAGCTGAAGGCGCACCAGCGCAGCTTCGTCGCCGCGGCGCTCGGCGGGCCGCAGGAGTACCGGGGCAAGTCGATGGACGTGGCGCACGCCGGGCTCGGCATCACCGCCGAGGAGTTCGACCAGGTGGTCGTCCACCTGGCCGGCGCACTGGAGTCGTGCGGGGTGGACGGGGAGACGATCGGCGCCATCGCCGGCGCCCTCGCCCCGCTGAAGGACCAGGTCGTGCAGAGCCAGGCCGTGGCATGACCCGCTGCCCGGCACGCAAGGAGTGGTGGGTTAACCTAACCTAGGTTATGTTGGACGGGTGTACTCCGACATAATGATCCTGCGCGGCCTGCTCACCGCGCCGAAGCACGGCTACGAGATCAAGAAGTACATGGAGCGCCTGACGGGCGGTCTTCTCAACAACAACACGCTCTATCCCGCGCTGCGCCGCTTCGAGCAGCGCGGGGAGATCGAGAAGATCGCCGAGGAGGTGGCGCCCGGCCGTCCGCAGCGGACCGTCTACCGGATCACCGGCAAGGGGCGTGAACGTCTGCTGGCGCTGCTGCGCACGGCCGATCCCCAAGTGCTGACGAAGGACGAGGAGTTCCAGGTCAGGGTCGGGCTGTTCGACCTGCTGCCCGCCGCCGACCGGCGCAGGATCGTCGAGGTCAGGCGGGAGCGCGTCGAGCACGAGCTGGCCCTGCAGGAGGAACTGGCCGCCGCCGCCGGGCACGCGCCCTGGGGTGAGCGCGTCCTCGCCTTCACCGTCGAACGGCTCCGGCTGGAACTGCTCTGGCTGACCGAGCTGGAGGCGGTGCTGGAGGAGACGGGGTGACGGACGCCGCGGGCGCGACGCCCTCCCGCCTCATGTCGGCCGGCCTCGTCGCGGGGCCGGTGCTCTCGATGATCGACTCGTCGGTGGTCAACCTCGCGGTGCCGGATCTCGTCCGCGAGCTGGGCCGCCCGCTGGAGGTCGTCCAGTGGGCGGTGAGCGGCTACCTGCTCGCCCTGGCGATCGGCCTGGCCGCCACGTCGTACCTGGCCAGGCGCTTCGGCCTGGTGCCGACCTATGCCGGGAGCCTGACCCTGTTCACGGTCTCCTCCGCCGCGTGCGCGCTCAGCGCCGACGCCGGCATGCTGATCTGCTTCCGGGTCGTGCAGGGCCTCGCCGGGGCGCCCCTCATTCCGCTGGCGATCGGTCTGCTGATCGGCAGGGGAGGCGCCGCCGAGGGGGCGGGCGGCAAGGTGCCGCTCGCCGCCGGACTCGCGTTCTTCGCCGCGCCCGCGCTGGGCGTCTCCCTGGGTGGCCTGCTGATCGGCGCGTACGGCTGGCGCTCCATCTTCCTGGTCAACCTGCCGGTCGGGCTGCTCGCCCTGCCCGGCGCGCTGGCGGCCCGCCGGGCCGGCCTCGGCACGAGGGGCGACCGCGCCGTACGGCCGGACCTGCCCGGGCTGGTCCTGCTGGCGGCCGGGCTCGGCCTGACCACCTACGGAGTGGAACGGGCGGCGGCGCACGGGTGGGCCACCCCCTCCTGGCCGGCCGGCCTGGCGCTCCTGGCCGCCTACGTGCTGTGGGCGCGCCACCGGCCGCAGGCCGCCCTGGCGCTCGACCTCGCCCGGGACCCCGTACGGGCGCTCACGCTCGCCCTGTGCGCGGTGTCGAGCGTCGTGCTGTTCGCCGTGCTGTTCCTCGCGCCGCTCTATCTCCAGACGATCCAGCACCACAGCGGCCTCGTCACCGGGCTCGCGCTCCTGCCGCAGGGGCTGGCGATGGGAGTGTCGGCCGCCGCGGGCACCAGGATGGCCGAGCGCTTCTCGGTGCGGTTCGCGGTCGTGGCCGGCATGCTGTTCCTCGCGGTCACGACCGGTCTCATGGCGCTGCTGTCGGCCGGCACACCCGTCTGGCTGACCACGCTCCTGCTGTGCGGGCGCGGCCTGGCGATCGGGTTCACGAGCCAGCCCCTGGTCGTCTCGCTGCTGGGCGGGCTGCCGCCCGTGCGCGTCCCGGACGCGAACACGCTGTTCAGCGTCGTGCAGCGGCTGGCCGGATCGTTCGGGATCGCGCTGCTGGTGACGCTCCTCACCACCCGTGGCGCGGCCACCGGATCCGCGCTCACGGGTTTCCGGGAGACCATGCTGGTCCTCGCCGCGACGGCGCTGCTCGGCGCTCTCGGGGCGGCGTCGTTGCGGCGGCCGGCGGAGCGGTCGCCCCTGGTCAGAAGACCAGTTTCAGCTCCGGACGGTGACCGGGGAGGCCGATGAGCTCACGCACCCGCGCCGGCGGCCAGGCGAGCTCCCGCGCCAGCGCGGGCACGGTCAGCCGGGTCTCGGCCGCCGCCATCTCGAAGGCCCGGGCGAGCAGCACGGGCTGCTCGCCGGGATAGCCCGACACCGGCTCCGCCGCGAAGCCGGGCTGGTCGCGCAGCGCGGCGAGCCGCTGCCAGGCCCGCCCGGCCGCCGAGTCGGACAGCAGGCCGACCTCCCGGCACCGGTACAGCAGCGAGTCGACCGACACGCCCCAGACGCGGCGCAACTCGGCCAGCCGCCGCAGGTCGGCGCGGGCGGGCAGGCTCGGCCCGACGCTGTCGCGCGGCGTGAGGAACTCGGCGGCGAAGGAGTCGGCCTCGCGTTCCTGCTGACTGTCCCCGGCCGCCGCGTCGCCGTGCAGGACCAGGTGGCCCAGTTCGTGGGCTGCGGTGAAGCGGTGCCGGTAGACGTCGTCGAAGCGGTTGGGCGTCAGGACGACGATGGGCCGGGGCAGGCTGGAGGTGGAGAAGGCGTCGACCGTGACCGCGTCCTCGTCGGCCCGGGGGAAGACGACGACGATCCCCCGCGACTCCATGTGCCGCACCAGGTGACTGACCGGTCCGGCGCCGAGGCCCCAGTGGGCCCGCAGCGCGCGGGCAGCGCCCACGGGATCGCGGGGCAGGGCGGTGCCGGAGTCGACCTCGCCCCCGGCGAAGCCCGGCAGGTCGACGAAGGGGAGCCGCACCCGCTTCTCCAGCGCGTACGTCAGCTCCCAGACCTGCTCGACGAAGGCGACGGCCTTGGCCCGCTGGTAGGCCCGGGTGGAGCGCAGGCTGCGGAAGTGCGCCATCGAGCCGTCGAGCTTGCCGTGCGGGCGGCCCGGCAGGAAGAACGCCGAGGGGACCGCGAGCACCTCGGCGAGGAGCGGGACCAGGTCGGGCCGCGGCCGGGTGACCCCGGCCTCGTACTGGCCGACCGCGGCGGGCGACACGCCGACGCGCTCGGCGACCTCTTTCTTGGTCAGCGCGGCGAGCCGTCGGGCCTGCGTGAGCCGGGTCCCGTCGAAGGCGTCCGCCACCGCCTGCGGGCTGGGTTCCCGGGAGGCCGCGTCATCGCCCGGCTCCCCGCCCGGCCGCACGTCCGGTCCCTCGGTCGATCCCTCGGTCGGCCCCTCGGCCATCCTTCGGGCCTGTCCCTCGACCGGACTTCCGACCAGCCGGAGTCGCCTATCGTCCTTCATCGGCGACGTCCGGCGCCTCCGCCGGCGCCTCGCTGACCGGCGGCAGGGCCGCCGCGCGCTCGTACGGCGACCGGGGGTTCATCTCGGGAGCGGGCATCGCGCCCCCGGAGAAGACGGACGCCTCGGCCGGCAGGGTCTCGATCGGCAGGGTCTCGATCGGCAGGGCTGGTGCGGGCAGGGTTCCCGTGAGGGCGGCTCCGGCGAGCGGGATCGCCTCGTAGTGGTGCCAGCGCAGGTTGCCGGTGCGGTCGAGCAGCTCGGCCTCGCCCCACCACGCGTCGAGCAGCCCGGCCCCGGCGTTGCACGCGTACGCGATGAGCACCAGGCGGGTGCCCTCGGGCAGCTGCGTCAGCGCCCGGGCGGCCGGGATGACCGGTTCGGGCATGCCGGTCTCGGCGCCGCCCAGCGTCAGCTGCTCGGTCCAGGGCCGCGGGCCGAACCGGGTGAACAACGCCTGGACCAGCCCGGACGGCCTGCCGTCGCCGATCCGGGCGTTGACGACGCTGACCGACCGGTCCTTCGCGTAGCGGAAGGGGAAGAGCAGGTTGCCGCCGAGGACGACGAGCTCGTGCTGGGAGCCCTGCGGCTTGACGATATCGACGTCCGCCATGTCCGCGAACGCGCGGGCGAGCGCCTCGAACTTGCGCGACATCAGCGTGAAGCCGAACGGATGCAGATGCCGGGTCCGCGCCGTCTGCTGGGCGTCCCGGGCGTTCTCCAGGGCGACCGCCAGCGCCTCGGCCACGCCGCGGCGGATCTGCTCGGCGCGCGGCCCGAACGTCTCCAGGGCCCAGGTCGACAGCATCGGCCACCTCCGGTGAGCTTCGGCCGGCGACCACCGCACGCCGGGGCCGCTTTATTTTTGAACATCATAGACCCACGCACGCTTCATGCGTCACAACCGACACACCTCTCCTGGCTTATCGTGAGATATGGGAGAGATCCTGGTCGGCACGGCGTCGTGGACGGACAAGACGCTGCTGGAGTCCGGGTGGTACCCGCCCGGCGTCACCACACCCGAGGAGCGCCTGCGCCACTACGCGGGCGAGTTTCCGCTGGTGGAGGTCGACTCGACCTACTACGCGCCGCCCGCCGAGGCCACCGTACGGCTGTGGGCCGAGCGCACGCCCCCGGGGTTCGTCTTCGACGTCAAGGCGTTCTCCCTGCTCACGCGGCATCCGACCCGGCCGGGCGCGCTGCCGAAGGACCTGCGGCCGGGCGGCGCCGGCAAGAACCTGTACGCCCGCGACCTCGATCCCCGGATCGTCGAGCAGGTCTGGGAACGGTTCCGCGCTGCCCTGCTGCCGCTGCTGGAGGCGGGCAAGCTCGGGGCGGTGCTCTTCCAGTTCCCCCGGTGGTTCCCGATCGGCCGGGCGAACAAGCACTACATCCTGGAGTGCAGGCGGCGCTGCGAACCGCTGCGGATCTCCGTGGAGTTCCGCAACCACACCTGGATGAGCGAGGAGAACCGGGCCGAGACCCTCGACTTCCTCCGGTCGTACGGGCTGCCGTACGTGTGCGTGGACATGCCGCAGGGCTACCCGGACTCGGTCCCGCCGGTCGTCGCGGCCACCTCCGACCTGGAGGTCGTGCGCTTCCACGGGCACAGCGACAGGTGGACCAGCCACGACATCCATGAGCGCTTCGGCTATCACTACTCGCCGGAGGAGTTGCGGCGGTGGGCGCCGAGGCTGCGCGACCTGGGCGCGGAGGCGACCACGACGCACGTGCTGATGAACAACTGCTACCGCGACTACGCGCAGACCAACGCCCGGCAACTCGCCGCCGTGCTGGCGGGCCTGCCGGACTGCGAGGTCCGCCCCCGTCCGGCTCGCCCGTGACCTGCGGGACCCGTCGCGGCACAGGCACATCCCCTGCCGTCCGTACGCCGGGGGTGTGATTTCGCTGCCGGGTCACCTCAGGATATGACAGGATCCGGCCTGTTCCATCGACATATCGACGGCATCGCGAGGGAGCGGGACGAATGCGGGAACGGCCGGAACGGACCACCTGCGACCGCCGGTCGTGACGGGTCCCGCCGTGCCGCGACGCCCTCTCGACCCCGGTGATCCCGAGCGGATCGGCGACCACCGCCTCGTCGGCGTGCTCGGCGAGGGCGGCCAGGGCGCGGTCTACCTCGCGCGGGACGCCTCGGGCGGCCAGGTCGCGATCAAGCTGCTGCACGCCAGGGAGGCCGCGGACGCCACGAGCCGCCGCCGCTTCCTCCGGGAGGCGGAGACGGCCCGCGGGCTCGCCCTCTTCTGCACGGCCCGCGTGCTCGACGCCGGGTCCCACCACGGGCGGCCGTACATCGTCACCGAGTACATCCCCGGGCCCTCGCTGGCGACGGCGGTCGCCGAGGACGGCCCGCGTACGGGCAGCGGGCTGCACCGCCTCGCCGTCGCCACGCTGACGTCCCTCGCCGCGATCCACCGGGCCGGGATCGTGCACCGCGACTTCAAGCCCGGCAACGTGATCCTCGGCCCGGAGGGGCCCGTGGTCATCGACTTCGGCATCGCGAGCGCCGCCGACCACACCGTCACCGGCGGCGGCATGGCGGGCACGCCCGCCTTCATCGCCCCCGAGCAGCTCGCCGGGCAGCGGCCCGGTCCCGCCTCCGACGTCTTCAGCTGGGCCGTGACGATCGCGTACGCCGCGACCGGGCGCCTGCCCTTCGCCGGGCCGACCGTTCCGGCCGTCCTGATGGCCATCTCGGCCCGCGAGCCCGACCTGTCCGGCGTGCCCGCCGACCTCCGCCCGCTGCTGGAGGCGTGCCTGGCGAAGGATCCCGCCGCCCGGCCCGCCGCCTCCGCCCTGCTGCGCGCCCTCACCGGCGACGACGCCGCCACGGGGGCCACGGCACCGGCCGCCACGGCACCTGCCACCACATCACCTTTCAGCACGGCACCGTTCACCTCGGCACCCGCCACCACGGCACCGTTCACCACGGCAGCGGCCGATCCGGCCCGTACGGTCGTCTCCGGCGGCGCCGGGATCCCGGCGGACACCGGGAACCCGCCGTCGCGGCGGCGGTGGCTCCTCGGCCTCGCGGCGGGGGTGACGGCCGTGCTCGTCGCGGGCGGGGTCCTCCTGTACGCGTCCCGCGGCGGCGAGGCGGGTCCCCGGGGCGGGAGCCTGCTCTACGGCGACGACTTCGGCGATCGGGGCAACTGGGACGGCTACACCTTCGACCCCGACGCGGCGGGCGACCAGCGCACGACGCGCGGCTACGAGATCGAGCGCGGCGTCTACACGGTCCGCGCCGACAGCACCGATCCCCACAACGTCGCGCTGTCGCCCGTGCCCGCCAAGACCGACGCGGCGGCCGGACGCGACGTGCTGGTCGGCGTGACGGCCGAACCGCGGGAGGACTCCGGGCAGGGTGGCCTCGGGCTCGTGTGCCGATGGGACGAGGACGTTCCCAGCGGCTACGCGTTCCTGCTCGGCCTGGACGGCACCGCCCGCGTCGTGCGGCGGTCCGAGGGCGCGAGCCTCGACGTCGTGCCGCCGGTGAAGGCGGCCCCGCCGAGCGCCGGGCGCGCGGTGCGCCTCCAGGCCTCCTGCCGGGGCTCACGCCTGACGTTCTGGATCGACGGCACCCGCGTTCTCGACGCCGAGGACGCCCATCCGCTGCCGCCGGGCCCGCACAGCCAGGCGGGGGTCCTCGCTCGCGTCCCCGAGGCCGGAGGCGGCGTGGTCACCGTCTCGTTCGACGACTTCAGCGTGAGCAAGGCGGGATAAAGTCACCTGAATGGCGGCGAATCCCTCCCGGCTGGCCTGGCTGGACGCGCTGCGCGGGGTCGCCGCGCTGGGCGTGGCCCTGCACCACGGTGCCTGGACCTTCGTCCCGGAGTTCTGGGCGGGAGTGGACGGGAAGGTCGACGTCGGCACCTGGGGCGTCTTCGCTTTCTTCCTGGTCAGCGGATACATCATCCCGGCATCCCTGGAACGGCGCGGTGACCTGCGGGCCTTCTGGATCGGCCGGGCCTTCCGGCTGCTGCCCCTGCTGCTCGCCGCGCTCGCCCTCGCGCTGCTCCTCGCGTACGCCGGCGCGTTCGTGCCGTCACCCGATCTGAACCGGCGTCCGCTCGCGCTCGTCGCCCTCGGCAACCTCACGATGCTGCAGGAACTGCTCGGCCTGCCCGCCGTGATCGGCGTGATGTGGACGCTCTCCTACGAGATGGCGTTCTATCTGATGGTCGCCGGGCTGTTCGCCGTACGGCAGGCGCACCGGCCGGCGCCGATCGCCGTCGTCCTGGCGCTCGCGGCGGTGCCCCTCGGCCTGCTGCTGCCGCGCGCGACGATCAACGGCCGCGCGGGCGCCGCCGCTCTGGTCCTCGCCGTCGCCGTCGTGCTGGCCGTCGTGGCGTCCGCGGGCCCGTACGGCGTCCTCCGCAGGGCGGCTGCGGTGATCGGGGGCCTCCTCGGTCTGGCGCTGGTCGTGCTGGGCAGCCGGGGCGGTGCCGGGCAGGGGCTGGTCATCGCGGCGATGATGTTCGCCGGGACGGCGGTGTACCGGGCCGAGCGCGGGGCCATCCGGTGGCGTACGGCCGCGGCGGTCCTGTCGGCCGTCCTGGCCTGCGCGGTGATCGCCGAGGACGACCCCACGCACACGGTGGCGATCGTGCTCGCGGCGGCCTGTTTCCTGGCCGCCTTCGCACTGCGGGGCCGGGCGTTCCCCCGGTGGCTCACCCACCTCGGGGTGATCAGCTTCTCCCTCTACCTGCTGCACCCGCTGCTGCTGCGGATCGCGCCGAACCTGCCGCTGTTCTTCCTCGCCACGGTGGCGCTCGGCCACGTGACTTATCGCCTCGTGGAGGTCCCGGGCCAGCGCCTCGGCAGACGCCTGTCCGGCCGGAGCGGCGCCCACGACGGCGCGCGGGGGCCTACGGTCGGGGGATGGGCAAGATCCTGATCGGTACGGCCTCCTGGACGGACAAGTCGCTGCTCGCGTCCGGCTGGTATCCCCCCGAGGCGTCCACCCCCGAGACCCGGCTCGGTTACTACGCCGGCCGGTTCCCCCTGGTCGAGGTGGACGCCACCTACTACAACCCGCCGGCCCGGCGTACGGCCGAGCTGTGGCGGGACCGCACGCCGAAGGACTTCACCTTCAACGTCAAGGCGTTCTCGCTGCTCACCGGGCATCCGACCCGGCCCTCGGCGCTGTACAAGGACCTGCGGGCCGCGCTGGGGGAGCCCAAGGGCACGCTCTACGCGCGTGACCTTCCCACCGAGGCCGTCGAGGAGGTGTGGCGGCGCTTCCTCTCCGCGCTGGAGCCGTTGCACGAGGCGGGCAAGCTGGGCGCGGTGCTGTTCCAGTTCCCCCAGTGGTTCCCGCCCGGCAGCGCCAACCGGCGCTACATCCTGGAATGCCGGGACCGCTGCCTGCCGATGCGGGTGTGCGTCGAGTTCCGCAACAGGGCGTGGATGGACCCCGCCGCCCAGGACGAGACCCTCGGCTTCCTGGCGGACAACGACCTGCCGTACGTCGGGGTGGACATGCCACAGGGGCATCCGTCGTCGATCCCGCCCGTGCTCGCGGCCACCTCCGACCTCGCCGTCGTCCGCCTGCACGGTCACTCGGACAAGTGGACGAGCCGCGTCATCGAGGAGCGGTTCGGCTACCTCTACTCGGAGGAGGAACTCCGGAGCTGGGCGGACCGGATCGCGGGTCTGGCCGGCCAGGCGGTGACCACGCACGTGCTGCACAACAACTGCTGCGCCGACAACGCCCAGCGCAACGCCGAGCGGCTCACCGAACTGCTGGGGCGGCGAGGCGCCGACGTCGTCACCCCGGGCGAGAACCGCCGGCCGTGACCGCGTACGCGGCGTCCCCGGGAGGGCTCGTGCCGGGATGCGGGGTCGCGCACCCGCCGGCGGTTAATCCGTTGCCCGCGCCGAAACGCCGCTGACAGGCTTCCGGGCATGCTGCAGACGTACTCCGCCCATGACGGAACGACCTTGGCCTGTCACGTGTCCGGAGCGGGCGATCCCGTGATCTGCCTGCCCGGCGGCCCGATGCAGAGCGCGGACTACCTCGGTGACCTCGGCGGCCTGCCGGCGCACCGGCGGCTGCTCATGCTCGATCCCCGGGGCGCCGGCCGGTCCGCGATACCCGAGGACGTGTCCTCCTACCGCTGCGACCGGCTCGTCGGCGACGTCGAGGCGCTGCGCGAACATCTCGGCCTCGACCGGATCGACCTGCTCGCGCACTGCGCCGGCGCGAACCTCGCGACGCTGTACGCCGCCCGGCACCCCGGCCGGGTACGCAGGCTCGCCCTGATCACTCCGAGCACCAGGGCGGTCGGCATCGAGGCCACGGGGGAGTCGCGCCTCGCCACCGCCCGGCTGCGCCGGGACGAGCCGTGGTTCGCTGCCGCGTTCGCGGCTCTCGAGGCGATCGTCGCCGGTGACGCCGCCGACGACGACTGGAAGCGCATCGACCCCTTCTTCTACGGACGCTGGGACGCCGCCGCCCGGGACCATCAGGCGGCCCAGGAGGGCGGGCGGAACGAGGAGGCCGCGGCGGCATTCGGCGCCCCGGGCGCGTTCGACCCACCGGCCACCCGCGCCGCGCTGGGCGGGTTCACCGCGCCGGTGCTGCTGCTCGCCGGAGAGGTCGACCTGAACACGCCGCCGGACGTCGTCGCCGAGTTCGCGGCGCTGTTCCCGCACGCCGAGTTCGTCGTGCAGCGGGGAGCGGGACACTTCCCCTGGCTCGACGACGCCCACCGGTTCACGACGACGACGGCGGAGTTCCTCGCTCGGCCCTGACACTTCGCTCCGGTTCGGAGGGTCAGGCCCGATCTCGATTCCGCCAGTGGCGGCCGGCCGTGCTCGCGACCCTGTATCGCGATCGACTGCAACCCGGCGGTTGCGAAAGGTCCGATAACCGGTCATCATTGTTCTGACCTTTTTGACTCAAGGCACTTCTAAGCCCGTGAATGGTCGGAGGACTGAAACTTTCAGCGTGGATGTGAACCGCCGGTCTTCACCGCGGTTCATCGTTCCACTTCAAAAGGGTCGGCGGCCGCATGGAGGGCGCGGCCGGGTTCCGCCTGATTGACTGATGCCCCGCGCCGGGATTGGCTCAGCAGCACACCACCACCACGAACGGAGCCGCATCCGTGATCGGCCGAAAAATGTTAGCGCTAACAAAAAATCGGATATGGACTGACTCCCAACAGGTGGGTTGATCGTCCGCGGCAATGACGCCGCGGAGAACGCGCATCTCGGAGAATGGGAAACATCTGTGCGAAACGTCAGCTCATTACGTCGGCGCCTGAAACTCTCAGCCGCCGTCGCCGCCCTTCTGGTGGCCGGCGCCGGTATGGCGGGGACCCACGCGGCCTCGGCGGCCGCGGCCGGATGCCAGGTCACCTACACGGTGGCCAGCGAATGGCCGGGCGGCTTCAACGCGAGTGTTAACGTTAACAATCTCGGCGACCCGATCGACGGCTGGAGCCTGACCTGGGCGTTCCCCGCCGGGCAGACCATCACCCAGCTGTGGAACGGCAGCTACACCCAGTCGGGCTCCCAGGTCACGGTCACCAACGTCTCGTACAACGGCGCCATCCCCAGCGGCGGGAGCACCGAGTTCGGGTTCAACGGAAGCTTCAGCGGCTCGAACCCGAAGCCGGCGAGCTTCGCCCTCAACGGCGTGACCTGCACCGGCGGCGTCACCTCCCCGTCACCCGGCGGCTCGCCCTCGGCGTCCCCTTCGGCGTCTCCTTCGCGGACGCCCTCGTCCACCCCCTCGCCGCCGCCGGGTGGCACTCGGCCGTGTGACATCTACGCCGCCGGAGGCACGCCCTGCGTCGCGGCGCACAGCACGACCCGCGCCCTGTACGGCAGTTACAACGGCCCGCTCTACCAGGTGCGCCGCTCCTCGGACAACACCACCCGGGACATCGGCGTGCTGAGTGCGGGCGGCGCCGCGAACGCCGCCGCGCAGGACTCGTTCTGCGCGAACACGACCTGCCTCATCACGATCATCTACGACCAGTCGGGCCGCAACAACCGCCTCACCCAGGCGCCTCCCGGCGGCTTCTCGGGCCCGGCTCCCGGCGGGTACGACAACCTCGCGACCGCGACCAAGGCGCCGACCACGGTCTACGGCAGCAAGGCGTACGGCGTCTACGTGGATCCCGGTGTGGGTTACCGCAACAACAACACCAACGGCGTCGCCAAGGGCGACCAGCCGGAGGGCATGTACGCCATCTTCGACGGCACCCACTACAACGGCGGCTGCTGCTTCGACTACGGCAACGCCGAGACCAACAGCCGTGACAACGGCAACGGCACGATGGAGGCCATCTACTTCGGCAACATCAAGGTCTGGGGCTACGGCGCCGGCAACGGCCCGTGGATCATGGCCGACCTGGAGAACGGCCTGTTCTCCGGCGTCAACCAGAAGTACAACGCGGGCGACCCCACCATCAGCCACCGCTACCTGACCGCCATCATCAAGGGCGAGCCGAACCACTGGGCCATCCGCGGCGGCAACGCGCAGTCGGGCGTCCTGGGCACCTTCTACGACGGCAAGCGTCCCAACGTCTCGGGCTACAACCCGATGAAGAAGGAAGGGGCCATCATCCTCGGCATCGGGGGTGACAACAGCCACGGCGCCGCCGGCACCTTCTACGAGGGCGTGATGACCTCCGGATACCCGACGAACGCCACCGAGGACGCGGTGCAGGCGAACATCGTCGCCGCCGGATACCGGTAAGGCCGGATACCGGTAAGTCAGACCAAGGCAGAACCGGCCACAGCGGATCCGGAAGCCGGAAGACCGAGCCGCCCCTTGCACCACCGGGGGCGGCTCTCCGCTGTTCCGGGCGCCTGCCAGCAGCGACGACAGGTCCCACATGGTCGTGTACCTGGTGACCAGCAGCGGCCACTGGGCCGTCCGGTGGGTCAGGCTGACGGTGAAGGTGCTGCCCGGCGCGATCTGCCCACCCCACAGCGAGGGCGAGGTGACGACCGAGACCGACCCGCTGCCCAGCCTCATGCCGAGCGCGTTCTTCCAGTAGTACTCGACCGGACAGTTCGCCTGGCCCTGCCGTACGCAGGGCGCGACGGCGGCGTGCCGCCCGCCGGTGGTGGCCGTGGCTGATCTCGTGTCGTCCGCGCACGCCTCCCGGCCGCCGTAAGGAAAGGTCGCAGCTGATTACTCCCTTCGTGAATATTTCGGTCGTCTGCGTGAGGTTTACCCCTCGCTCCTAATTGCCGGGCGGCGAAAAATCGTTCGCTCCTCCCGTACGGGCTGCGGGAGCATGGCCAGGGCGATATCGGCATTCGGGAGGGCTGATGGCTGTGCTCGGGACGGTGGACGAGGCCGAAAATGATAAATCCGCGCGGAGATCGGCGCTTTTGCTGGCATTGCGGTACTACTGCGGCGAGCTGAAGCGGCAGTGGCCGATCGCGGCTCCCGCGCTGGTGCTGCCGGCGATCGGGAACATCTGCCTGTTCTATCTGGCGCCGCTGGCGGTGGCGGGCCTTGTGGGGCACCTCTCCGGCGGCCGGGACGGCTCCTTCGACGCGCTGCTGCCCTACGTGCTCGGCTTCGCCGCGTTGCTTCTGACGGGTGAGGCGTTCTGGCGGGCGGGGATGCACTTCCTGAACCGCGCCGACGGCCGGGGCATCGAGCGGCTCGGCGTGCTGGGCATGGACGAGCTGCTGGCCAAGGACGTCGCGTTCTTCCACGACAACTTCGCCGGTTCGCTGACCAAGAGGGTGCTCGGATTCTCCTCCAGGTTCGAGGAGTTCATGGACACCCTCACGTTCTCGATCATGGCGAAGCTGGTGCCCCTGGCCTTCGCCTCGGTGGTGCTGTGGCGGTACGACCCGCTGCTGGTGCTCGTCCTCGTGGGCCTCATCGTCGTCACCGGTGTTCTCGTCGCTCCGCTCATCCGCCATCGGCAGGCCCTGGTCGACGCGCGTGAGGCGGCCAAGGTGCTGGTGTCGGGTCACGTCGCCGACGTGCTGGCCAACATGGAGACGGTCCGCGCGTTCGCCGCCGAGAAGCGCGAGGCCGTCGAGCACAGGGCCAGGATCGCCGAGCAGCGCCGGCTGTCCATCCGGTCCTGGGACTACAACAACCTCAGGGTGGACATGGTCGTCGCCCCGTTGTCGGTGCTCACCAGTGCCACGGGCCTGCTCCTCGCCGCGGCGCTCCGCGGCGGCCTCGGTGTGGAGGCCATCGTCGTGACGTTCACCTACTACACGAACGCGATCAACATCATGTTCGAGTTCAACCAGGTGTACCGGCGTATGGAGAGCACGCTCACCGAAGCCGCCCAGTTCACCGAGCTGCTCCTCACGCCGCCGACCGTGGTGGACCCGGCCGACCCGCAGCCCCTGCGCCCGGCCGACGCGAGCGTCCGCTTCGAGCGGGTGAGATTCGGGTACGCCGGCGGCGCGCCGCTGTTCGACGGCCTGAACCTGGACATCCCCGGCGGCACCAAGATCGGGCTGGTCGGGCGGTCCGGTGGCGGCAAGAGCACCCTCACCCGGTTGCTGCTGCGTCTCATGGACGTGGACGGAGGCAGGATCCTGATCGGCGGTCAGGACATCGCCCGGTTGAGGCAGGCCGACCTGCGGGGCCTCATCGCCTACGTTCCGCAGGAACCCGCCATGTTCCACCGGTCCGTACGGGAAAACCTCGCGTTCGCCCGGCCGGGCGCGACCGACGCCGAGATCCGCCGGGCCGCGCGGGCGGCCCACGTCACGGAGTTCGTCGAGTCCCTGCCGCACGGCTTCGACACCCTGATCGGCGAGCGCGGCGTCAAGCTCTCCGGCGGCCAGCGGCAGCGCATCGCGCTCGCGCGCGCCATTCTGCGCGACGCCCCCGTCCTGCTGCTGGACGAGGCGACCAGTGCCCTGGACTCCGAGAGCGAGATCCTCATCCAGGAGGCCCTGTGGCGCCTGATGCAGGACCGTACGGCACTCGTGGTGGCGCACCGGCTCAGCACCGTCGTCCGCATGGACCGCCTGGTCGTGCTCGACCGGGGACGCGTCGTCGAGCAGGGCACCCACGGCGAGCTGCTCCAGGCCCAGGGCTCCTACGCCCGGCTCTGGCACCACCAGTCCGGGGGCTTCCTCGTCGAGGACGACGCCCCCGACGCGCTCCACCTGTGACACACCGGCTTCACGCGGAGCGGGTGGTCCCGACCCGGTTCAGCGCGTCGCGGCGGGCCGGAGCCCGGCCTCCCGGGGGGTTCCCTGGCGCAGGGAGCGTTCGGTCAGGCCGCCGAACAGGAGGCCGATGGCTCCCCACAGGACGAACTGGATGCCGAACGACGCCACTCTGAACCACCACAGCGTGTCGGCGGAGAAGTCGTCGGGAACCTCGTCGATCGGAGGCATCACGGCGTACGAGACACCGACGAGGACGGCGTAGACG
Organism: Microbispora triticiradicis; assembly: GCF_005864065.1. Taxonomy (NCBI): domain Bacteria; kingdom Bacillati; phylum Actinomycetota; class Actinomycetes; order Streptosporangiales; family Streptosporangiaceae; genus Microbispora; species Microbispora triticiradicis. The sequence goes on from NZ_VANP01000007.1 coordinate 101,873, forward strand.
ACGACGCCCGACAGGGCGGCGTTCCAGGTGCCCAGGCGGGACGACAGGGAACGGCCCGCGTACGCGGCGACCGCCGCCGCCAGGAGGGCGACGAGGATCATCGCGAAGTACAGCGCGGTCCGGCGGCCGATCGAATCGGGGTTGCCGACGGCCGGGGGACTGGCCGGGTACTTCAGGATGGGGGTCACGTACACGACGACGAAGCCGGCGGCGGCGACGGTGAGCGCCGTGGCGCGGGCGCCGAGAGCGCCGAGGCGACCGTGGGCGAAGGCGTACGCGATGGAGTAGAAGCCGCCGAGGGCGGCGCCGTAGACGAGCAGGGCGGTCAGCAGGCCGGCGGTCTCCTGGACGGTCCGGCTGACGAGTTCCGGTTCGGTGGCCTCTCCGGCGGCCGCCGCCTTGGCCTCCTCGATGGAGATGGCGGCGGCGACCTGGGGTTCTCCGGCGAACCAGGCGACGACGTACGCGAGCAGCGCGGCGGCGAGGCCGACGAGCATGCCGCGCACCAGCAGGGAACGCATGGTGGGCATCGGGCGGGCCTCAGTGGCAGGGGAAGCCGAGGAGGTGCCGGCCGTCGTGCACGAACTCGTGCACGGTGTGCCCGCTGATGAGGTGGGTGGCGCCCTGCTCCGCGCCGACGAAGTAGAGCAGGATGAGCCCGGCCACGGCGGCGAAGACCGCCCAGGGCAGGATCTCACGCACGGGGATGGTGACCGGCAGGGGCCGGGAGACGGGGACGGCCGGCTGAGCCATGTGATTCTCCTCACGGGGTCGCTCGCCCCGGTGATGGAGGACAACGGGTCAGTGTCCTGACTCCCGGGTCATCGTGTCGCCCGAACCTTCCAGCCGTCGCGGCCGTGGTGACGAGCGGGAGACACTCCCCGGTCACAGTGGCGGGACCGTCCTGGATTCACACCAGGTTCCTGCGCACCGTCGCCTCTGTCTTCTTTTGTCGCCTTGAGCGTGCACCGTCCGCATAAGTACGTCAAGCCGGGGTCCATACTCGTGACCTATGAAGCGAGTCCTGATCATCGGCATCGGCGCCGGGGACCCCGCCCACCTGACCTTCCAGGCCGCCGCGGCCATCGCGGAGACCGACGTGTTCTTCCTGCTCGACAAGGGAGCCGTGAAGGACGGCCTGGTGCGGCTGCGGCGCGAGCTGATCGCGGCCCACGCGCGGGAGCCGTACCGGACGGTCGAGGCGCGCGACCCGGAGCGCGACCGGACGAGCGGCGCGTACGTGGAGGCGGTGGCCGACTGGCGGGCCCGCCGGGCCGACGTCTACGCCCGGCTCATCGCCGAGGAGGTGCCGGAGGACGGCGTCGGTGCGTTCCTCGTCTGGGGCGACCCCGCCCTGTACGACAGCACGATCGCGATCGTCGAGGACGTCCTGGCCAGGGGCGGAGAGCCGTTCGACTATGAAGTGATCCCGGGGATCAGCAGCGTGTCGGCGCTGGCCGCGCGGCACCGCGTCAGCCTGACCAGGGTCGCCAGGCCGCTGCACATCACGACCGGCCGCCGCCTGCCCGCCGACGTCGAGGCCGCCGGCGACATCGTGGTGATGCTCGACGCGGGCTGCGCGTTCGCGGACCTGCCGGAGGCCGCCGACGCCGACGTCTACTGGGGCGCGTACGTCGGGACCGAGGACGAGATCCTCGTCGCCGGGCCGGTGCGCGAGGTCGCCGGCGAGATCCGGCGGCTCAGGGCGGAGGCGCGCGAGGCGCACGGCTGGGTCATGGACACCTACCTGCTCAGGAAGCCCGCCCGATGACGCCGGTGTCGGTCGTCGGGATCGGCGCGGACGGCTGGGCCGGTCTCGCCGACGCGGCGCGCGCCGAGCTGGTCGCCGCGGACGTCGTGGTCGGGTCGGCCAGGCAGCTCGCCCTGCTGCCCGCGTCGGTGGCCTCCGAGCGGGTGCCGTACCCGTCGCCGCTGGTCGCGGGGCTGCCGGGGCTGCTCGACGCGCACGCGGGACGGGCGGTCGCGGTGCTCGCCAGCGGCGACCCCATGTTCTTCGGCGTCGGCGCGACGCTCGCCCGGCTGCTCGGGCCGGACCGGCTGCGGGTGCTGCCGCACGTGTCGTCGGCCACCCTGGCCTGCGCGCGGCTCGGCTGGGCCGCCGAGGAGGTCGAGACCGTCAGCCTGGTCGGACGGCCGCTGGCCGCGCTGACCGCCGCGCTCGCGCCGGGCCGCCGCGTCCTCGTCCTCAGCGCGGGCGCGGACACGCCCGCACTGGTCGCCGCCCTGCTGACCGAGCGGGGGTACGGCGCGAGCCGCGTGACCGTCTTCGGCGATCTCGGCGCGGCGACCGAGTCCCGCCGCGACGGCACGGCCGCGGACTGGCCGGCCGGTGAGACGCCGCCCGCGCTGAACGTCGTGGCGGTGAGCTGCACAGACGTCCCGTCGGCGGTGCCGCTGGGGCGGGTGCCTGGGCTGCCGGACGAGGTGTACGAGTCGGACGGGCAACTCACCAAGCAGGAGGTGCGGGCGGTCACCCTGGCCAAGCTGGCGCCCCTGCCGGGCGAGCTGCTCTGGGACGTGGGGGCGGGCTCCGGGAGCGTGGCCGTCGAGTGGCTGCGCGCGCATCCGTCGTGCCGGGCCGTCGCCGTCGAGCGCGACCCCGTCCGCGCGGACCGCGTCAGGCACAACGCGGACGCGCTGGGCGTGCCGCGCCTGCGGGTCGTCACCGGAGCCGCCCCGGGCGCGCTCGGCGGGCTGCCCGCCCCGGCGGCCGTCTTCGTCGGCGGCGGCGTGACGGGGGCCGGTGTGGTCGAGACCTGCTGGGACGCCCTCGCCCCGGGCGGCAGGCTGGTCGCGAACGCCGTCACCGTGGAGTCGGAGGCGGTCCTCGCGGGGTGGCACGCGCGGCTCGGCGGGGACCTCGTTCGGTTGTCGGTGCAGCGCGCCTCGCCGGTGGGCGGCTTCACCGGGTGGCGTCCCCTGATGCCGGTGACCATCTGGACGGCGCGGAAGGAGCGCGAGCAGTGACGGTTCGATTCATCGGTGCGGGGCCCGGCGCGGCCGACCTCATCACGGTGCGTGGGCTGCGGGCCCTTCAGGCGGCCCCGGTCTGCCTGTACGCCGGGTCGCTCGTGCCGCGCGACCTGCTCGCCGACTGCCCGCCGGACGCGCGGCTCGTGGACACCGCGAACCTCACTCTCGACGAGATCGTCGCCGAGATGACGGCGGCGCACGAGGCGGGGCTCGACGTGGCGCGGCTGCACTCCGGCGACCCGTCGGTCTTCAGCGCGGTCGCCGAGCAGATGCGCAGGCTCGACGCGCACGGCGTGCCGTACGAGGTGATCCCGGGGGTGCCCGCCTTCGCGGCCGCCGCCGCGGCGCTGGGGCGGGAGCTGACGGTTCCGGGGGTGAGCCAGACGATCATCCTGACCAGGACGTCGGCGCGCGCCACCCCGATGCCGCCCGGCGAGGAACTCGCGACGCTGTCGGCGAGCCGCGCCACGATGGTGCTGCACCTGGCCGTGCAGCGGATCGCCGCCGTCGTGGCCGACCTGCTGCCCGCGTACGGCGCGGACTGCCCGGTGGCGGTGGTCGCCCGGGCCAGCCGGGACGACGAGGAGATCATCAGGGGCACCCTGGGCGACATCGCCGACCAGGTGGTCGCGGCGGGGATCAGGCGGACCGCCGTGATCGTGGTGGGGCGGGCGCTGACGGCGCACGAGTTCCCCGACAGCCACCTCTACTCGGCCGCGCGGGACCGCGCGTGCTCGTCCTGATCCTCGGCGGCACGGCCGAGGCCCGGGCGCTGGCCGCCGAGCTGGCGCCGCTGCCGGGCCTGCGGGTGGTGTCATCGCTGGCCGGCCGGGTCGCCGATCCCCGGCTGCCGGTGGGCGAGGTCAGGTCGGGCGGCTTCGGCGGCCCGGACGGGCTCGCCCGGTGGATCGCCGAGCACGGTCCGCGGGTCGTGGTGGACGCCACGCATCCGTTCGCCCAGCGGATGAGCGAGTCGGCGGCGCACGCGTGCGCGGCGACCGGGACGCCGCTGCTCGGGTTGCGGCGTCCCGGCTGGTCGGAGGGCCCGGAGGACGTCTGGCTGCGGGTGCCGTCGCTCCGGGCGGCGGCGGACGCGCTGCCCGGTCTCGGGAGCCGTGTGTTCCTGACGACGGGCCGCCGCAGCCTGCCGGTGTTCGCGCCGCTGACCGGGCTGTGGTTCCTGGCGAGGTCGGTCGACCCGCCGGAGCCGCCCGTTCCCCCGAACGTCCACGTGATCCTCGCCCGGGGGCCGTACACGGTGGCGGGAGAGCGCGCCCTGATCGGCGAGCACCGGCTCGACGTGCTGGTCACCAAGGACAGCGGCGGGGAGCAGACCCGCGCCAAGCTGGTCGCGGCGCGCGAGGCGGGGCTGCCGGTCGTCATGGTGGACCGGCCCGCGACGCCCGGCGGCGTCACCCGGGTGACGGACGTCGCCGACGCCGTCACCTGGGTACGCGATCACGCGGGATAGCGGCGCGGGGTGAAGACGACCGCCCCGTCCCCGCGCTCGACGACGCGGGTGGTGGACGAGCCGACGATCAGCAGGCAGCGCATGTCGATCGCGGCCGGGTCGAGCTCGCCCAGAGTGGTGATCAGGACCGACTCCCGCTCGCCGCCGACGTCGCGGCCCACCACCACGGGCGTGCCCGGATCGCGGTGTTCGAGCAGCAGGTCGCGGGCCGCGGCGACCTGCCAGGTGCGGGTCTTCGACGCCGGGTTGTAGATCGCGAGGACGAGGTCGGCGCGGGCGGCGGCGGAGATCCGCCCGGCGACCACCTCCCACGGCTTGAGCTGGTCCGACAGCGACAGCACGCAGTAGTCGTGGCCGAGTGGCGCGCCCGCCCGGCCGGCCACGGCCTGCGCGGCGGTCAGACCGGGCACCACCCGCACCGGGACGTCCGCGTAACGCGGGTCGGCGGCGGCCTCCAGCACCGCGCTGGCCATCGCGAACACGCCCGGGTCGCCCGACGACACGACCGCGACCCGCGCCCCGGCGAGGGCCAGGTCGAGCGCGTGACGGGCGCGTTCGGCCTCGACGCGGTTGTCGGTACGGTGCCGGGTCTGGCGGGGGTTGGGCGCGACCCGGTCGACGTAGGGGCCGTATCCGACCAGGTCGGTGGCTTCGGCGAGGACCTCCTGGGCCTCCGGGGTCAACCAGGGCCGCCCGGCGGGACCGAGGCCGACGACCGCGACCTCGCCGGGACCGGTGCGTCCGGCGGTCTCCGGCACGAACGTGAGCTGCGCCGGGCTGGGGATCAGCGCCAGCGAGAAGTACGGCACCTGCCCCGGGTCGACGTCCTTGAGCGGGGCCACGCGCTGGGCGTCGGTGGTGGCGCGTTCGACGTACCAGGCCTCGTCGAGGCGGCCCGCCTCGGCCAGCGCGTCGCGCACCTTCTCGAACGTGCGGCCCAGCTTGAGCACCGCCGCCGAGTCCGTGTCGCGCAGTTTCTCGGTTAGCACGCCGGCGGGCAGCGTCCCGGGCAGGACCGTCAGCGTCTCGTCGCGTTCGACCAGCGGGCGGCCCAGCACGGCGGACGCCCCCGCGATCGAGGTGACCCCGGGGACGACCTCGGCCGGGTAGCGGTGCGCGAGGCGCTTGTGCATGTGCATGTACGACCCGTAGAAGAGGGGGTCTCCCTCGCACAGCACGACGACGTCGCGCCCGGCGTCCAGGTGCGCGGCGAGACGGTCGGCGCAGCCGGCGTAGAAGTCGTCCAGCGCGCCCTGGTAGCCACCGGGGTGGTCGGTCGTCTCCGTCGTCAGCGGATACTGCAGGAGCTCCTCGATCTGCCCGTCGCGCATGTGGTGGGCCGCGATCGACCGGGCGATGCTGCGGCCGTGCCGCGCCGCGTGGTAGGCGATCACGTCGGCCTCGCCGATCAGGCGGGCGGCCTTCACGGTCATCAGTTCGGGGTCGCCGGGGCCGAGGCCGACGCCGTAGAGCGTTCCTGTCACGTCTCGTCACTCCTGCTCGCAGGCGATGGCGTTGACCGCCGCCGCCGTCATGGCACTGCCGCCCCGGCGGCCGTGGACAACCAGAAACTCCAGGCCGGACGCCGCGAGGGCGCGCTTGGACTCGGCCGCGCCGATGAACCCGACCGGCACGCCCAGCACGGCGGCGGGCCGTCCCGCGCCTCCGGCGACCAGTTCGAGCAGCCGGAACAGCGCGGTCGGGGCGTTGCCGACGGCCACGACCGCGCCGTCGAGGCGGTCGAGCCACAGGTCGAGCGCGGCGGCGCTGCGGGTGGTGCCGAGCCGCTCCGCGAGGGCGGGCACGCGGGGATCGCCGAGCGTGCAGACGACCTCGTTGCCGGCGGGCAGGCGCTTCCTGGTGATGCCGGAGGCGACCATCCGCGCGTCGCACAGCACGGGCGCACCCGCCAGCAGCGCGGTACGCGCCTTCTCGACCACGCCGGGGGAGTAGCCGAGGTCGCTCACGAGGTCGGTCATGCCGCACGCGTGGATCATGCGGACCGCGACCCGGGCGACGTCGGCGGGCAGCCCCGACAGGTCGGCCTCGGCCCTGATGGTCGCGAACGACCGCCGGTAGATCTCCGCTCCGTCGCGGACGTAGTCGTGCTCGGGCACGGACACCTCTGTTCGTGGATGGCGGACGGTGGATGGACGGACTGGTGGAGTGGACGGAACGGTGGATGGACGGCTGGACGGACGGTCAACGGCGGACGTCGTAGCCGCCGGTCGTGGCGACCACGTCGGTGACCCGCCCCCTCGGGCGGCCGCAGCGGCGTTCGCAGCCCGCCCAGTGGATCAGGCCGGCATCGAGCGGTTCGGCACCCGGCCGCCGGAGACCCGGAGGTTCGGGCACGCCGGACTCCGCCCAGCGCACCGCGTCCGCCTGGACGTCGGCCAGCGCCTTCGCGCAGCCGGGCCGCCCGGTGCAGGCCGACAGTCTGGCGTACGGCGAGGCGGGGTCGATCACCAGCCCCGCTCCGGCGAGCGCCTCGGTCACCGGCCCGACCGCCTCGGGCGCGAGGTCGGGCAGCACGACCGTACGCCACGGTGTCAGCCGCACCTCACCGGCGGCCAGATCGGCGAGCAGGCCGGCCTGGCCGGCGGTCAGCCTGCCGAGGGGGACGATCACGTCGAGCGCCACCCGGCCGTCCACCTGCGCGGACGGGCCGCCCCTGCGCGGCGTGGCGGGCGTCACCGGCACCGGGGGCAGGACAGCGAGCCGCCCGGGGAGGCGGGCGGCGATCGTCGCGGGTCCGCCGGGGAGTTCGGCCACCCGCCAGGCGTCGCCGCGCACCTCCTGGAACTCCTCGGCCGCGGCGAGCGCGACGGAGACGGCGTCACCGGCGGTCACCGACCCGACCGGCTCCCCCGCGAGCAGCAGGGTCAGGCCGCCGCCGGGCTGAGAGACGGGCTGAGAGTCGGGGTGCGCGGCGAGGGTCACGTCCGCCCCGAGCCCGAGGACGTCGCCCGTGCCGTCGTCGAGCGCGAACAGGAACCGGCCGGGCAGATGAGCCAGGGCGGCACGGCCGCACAGGGCCGCGTCGAGGTCCGCCACCAGGGGCCGCACGTCCAGGACGGCCGTCGCCGAACGGCCGCTGAGCGGCGAGGCGACGATGTTGCGCACGCGCTCGTGGGTCGCGGACGGCAGCAGTCCGGCGGCGGCCATCCGCGCGGCGAACGCCGGTGGGTCGGCCAGCCCGCGCACCTGCACGTTGGCCCGTGACGTCAGTTCGACGACCCCGGCGCCCAGTTCGCGGGCGCAGGCGGCCAGTTCGCGCAGGGCGCCGGCGGCCAGCCCGCCGCCGGGCACGCGGACGCGGGCCAGCGCCCCGTCCGCCGCCGCGTGCACCTGGAGCGCGCCGGGACACGCGTCCTGGGCGGCGCGCCCAGAAAAGCCACCCATGACCACGAACAGGATGCTAACGCCAGTTTTCTGACACGACCTCCGTCACGTAGGGTCTGCGGTGAGCGATGGCAAGCGGAGGAAGCCGGTGTGAATCCGGCGCGGTCCCGCCACTGTGACCGGGGAGCGAACCCCACCACACGGCCACTGTCGGAAGACGGGAAGGCCGGGGTGAGCGTCGATCCGGGAGCCAGGAGACTCCTGCCGTCGCGCCGCCACGACCCGGGGCGAGGACCCCGAGGGAGGACCTTGCCGTGCGCACAGACGCGTCCGCCGCGCAGCCCGTCGTCGTCCTGTTGTCCACGTCGGACACCGACCTGTTGAGCGCCCGCGCGAGCGGGGCCGCGTACCGGCTGGGCAACCCGGCGCGGCTGACCGTGGACGACCTGCCCGCGCTGGTCGAGGGCGCCGGCCTCGTGGTCGTCCGGCTGCTCGGCGGCCGGCGTGCCTGGGAGGACGGGCTGGACGCGCTGCTCGCGGGGCCGTGCCCGGTGGTCGTCCTCGGCGGCGAGCAGGCCCCGGACGCCGAACTGATGGAGCTGTCCACGGTGAGCGGCGGCGTCTGCGCCGAGGCCCACGCCTACCTCGCGTACGGAGGGCCCGCCAACCTGGCCGAGCTGCACGCGTTCCTGTCGGACACGGTCCTGCTGACCGGGCGCGGCTTCGCGGGCCCGGCGCCCACACCGAGCTGGGGTGTCCTCGAACGCGAGGGCCGGCCCGGCGACGGGCCGGTGATCGGGGTGCTCTACTACCGGGCGCACCACATGGCGGGCAACACGGGCTTCGTCGCCGCCCTCTGCGACGCGATCGAGGACGCGGGCGGACGGGCGCTGCCGGTCTTCTGCTCCTCGCTGCGCACCGCGGAGCCGGATCTGCTCGACGTGCTGGGCGGCGCGGACGCCCTGGTGGTGACCGTGCTCGCGGCGGGCGGGGCACGGCCCGCGACGGCGTCGGCCGGCGGCGACGACGCGGCCTGGGACGTCGGCGCGCTCGCCGCACTCGACGTGCCGATCCTGCAGGGCCTGTGCCTGACGACGAGCCGCGCCGAGTGGGAGGACAACGACGACGGGCTGTCCCCGCTGGACGCCGCCTCGCAGGTCGCGATCCCCGAGTTCGACGGGCGGATCATCACGGTGCCGTTCTCGTTCAAGGAGATCGACGACGACGGCCTGACCGTCTACGTCGCCGACCCCGAACGCGCCGCCCGGGTCGCGGGCATCGCCGTACGCCACGGACTGCTGCGCCACGTGCCCCCGGCGGACAAGAGGCTCGTCGTGATGCTGTCGGCGTACCCGACGAAGAACTCCCGGGTCGGCAACGCCGTCGGCCTGGACACCCCGGCCAGCACGGTCAGGCTGCTGGCCCGGCTGGCCGAGGAGGGCTACGACCTCGGCGGCGGCTTCCCGGGCCAGGCCGAGCAGGACGGCGACGCGCTGATCCACGCCCTGATCGCCGCGGGCGGCCAGGACCAGGACTGGCTCACCGAGGAACAGCTCGCCGCCAACCCGGTGCGCATCCCCGCCGCCGCCTACCGCGCCTGGTACGAGACCCTCCCCGCCGGCCTGCGCGCCGACATGGAACGCCACTGGGGCGCGCCGCCCGGCGAGCTGTTCGTCCACGAGGGCGACATCGTGCTCGCCGCTTTGCGGTCGGGCAACGTCGTGGTGATGGTCCAGCCTCCACGCGGCTTCGGGGAGAACCCGATCGCGATCTACCACGACCCCGACCTGCCGCCGAGCCACCACTACCTGGCGGCCTACCGGTGGTTGTCGGCCGAATTCGGCGCGCACGCCATGGTCCACGTCGGCAAGCACGGCAACCTGGAGTGGCTGCCCGGCAAGTCGGCCGGCATGTCGGCCTCCTGCGGCACCGACGCGGCGATCGGCGACCTGCCGCTGGTCTATCCGTTCCTGGTGAACGACCCCGGCGAGGGCACCCAGGCCAAGCGCCGCGCGCACGCGGTTCTCGTGGACCACCTGGTGCCGCCTATGGCGAGGGCCGAGACGTACGGCGACATCGCCCGCCTTGAGCAGCTGCTCGACGAGCACGCGACGATCGCGGCCATGGACCCGGCGAAGCTGCCCGCGATCCGTGCCCAGATCTGGACCCTCATCCAGGCCGCCCGCCTCGACCATGACCTCGGCCTGTCCGAGCGCCCGCACGACGCGGAGTTCGACGAGTTCATCCTGCACGTGGACGGCTGGCTGTGCGAGGTCAAGGACGCGCAGATCCGCGACGGCCTGCACGTCCTCGGCGCGGCCCCGGCCGGCGAGGCCCGGGTGAACCTGGTGCTGGCCATGCTGCGCGCCCGCCAGATGTGGGCCGGCCGCGAGACCCTGCCCGGCCTGCGCGAGGCGCTCGGCCTGACCGAGGACGGCAGCGCCGCGACCGCGTCCGTGGACCGCGTCGAGGCCGAGGCCCGCGCCCTCGTCACCGCCATGGAGCGGCTCGGCTGGGACCCGGCCGCGGTCGCCGGGGTGACGGCCGATCCGGAGGTCGGGCGGGTGCTGACGTTCGCGGCGACCGAGGTGGTGCCGAGGCTCGCGCGCACCACCGACGAGCTCGACCACGTGCTGCACGCGCTCGCCGGAGGCTACGTCCCCGCCGGGCCGTCCGGGTCGCCGCTGCGCGGGCTGATCAACGTGCTGCCGACCGGCCGCAACTTCTACTCCGTCGACCCGCGTGCCGTGCCGAGCCGCCTTGCCTGGGAGACCGGGCAGGCCATGGCCGACTCGCTGCTCGCCCGCTACCGCGCGGAGACCGGCGAGTGGCCGCGCTCGGTCGGGCTGTCGGTGTGGGGGACCAGCGCCATGCGCACCGCCGGCGACGACATCGCCGAGGTGCTCGCCCTGCTCGGCGTGCGGCCCGTCTGGGACGAGGCGTCGCGGCGCGTCACCACGCTCGAACCGGTGCCCCTGGACGAGCTGGGCCGCCCGCGCGTGGACGTGACGGTGCGCATCAGCGGGTTCTTCCGGGACGCGTTCCCGCACGTGGTGGCCATGCTCGACGACGCCGTCCGGCTCGTCGCCGGGCTCGGCGAGAGCCCCGAGGACAACTACGTGCGCGCCCACGTGGAAGCCGACCGGGCCGCGCACGGGGACGCCAGGCGTGCGACGCTGCGCGTGTTCGGGTCGCGTCCCGGCGCGTACGGCGCGGGCCTGCTGCCGCTCATCGACAGCGGCAACTGGCGTGACGACGCCGACCTCGCCGAGGTGTACGCCGTCTGGGGCGGCTACGCCTACGGCCGCGACCTCGACGGAGAGCCCGCCCGCGAGGACATGGAGAACGCCTACCGCCGCATCGCCGTCGCCGCCAAGAACGTGGACACCCGCGAACACGACATCGCCGACTCCGACGACTACTTCCAGTACCACGGCGGCATGATCGCGACCGTGCGCGCGCTGACGGGCCGCGCGCCCGCCGCCTACGTGGGCGACAGCACCCGCCCCGACGCCGTCCGCACCCGGACCCTGTCGGAGGAGACCGCGCGGATTTTCCGCGCCCGGGTCGTCAACCCCAACTGGCTCGCCGCCATGCGCCGCCACGGCTACAAGGGCGCGTTCGAGCTGGCCGCGACCGTGGACTACCTGTTCGGCTACGACGCCACGACCGGCGTCGTCGCCGACTGGATGTACGACACGCTCGCCTCGACGTACGTGCTCGACCCGGTCAACCGCGACTTCATGGCCAAGTCGAACCCGTGGGCGCTGCACGGCATCGCGCAGCGCCTGCTGGAGGCCGCAGAGCGGCGCATGTGGGAGCACCCGGACCCGGAGGTGCTCGCCGGGCTGCGCGACGCCTATCTCGCGATCGAGGGCGACCTTGAGGAGGGCTCGGCGTAGGCGAGCAGCCGCCGGGCGAGTTGTGGGGCACCCGCCCAGTGCAGGTGCAGGTACGACGCGGTGAGCCGGGCGTCGCCGGCCCCGTCGGCACCGCCACGCCACCGGAAGACCGGCTGCCCGCCGCCGGTGACCGTGGTCCGGTGGAACTCGTGGCCCCTGAACCGCTCGCCCTGCCGGGTCAGCAGCGTGTCGCGCACGGCCACCGCGTCGCGGTAGCCCAGCGTCAGCCGGTTGGTCATCTGCGCGACGCCCGGCACCCGGCCGCACATCGGGCGGCCGTCCAGCTCCTCGCACAGGTAGAGCAGCCCCGCGCACTCGGCCGCCACCGCGCCCGGGAACGCGGCGACCTCGGCGCGCAGGGGCTCGTTGGCCGACAGCTCGGCCGCGTACATCTCGGGGAAGCCGCCCCCCACGACCAGCGCGGAGGCGCCCTCGGGCAGGGACTCGTCGCGTACCGGGTCGAACACCGCGACCTGCGCTCCGGCGGCGGTGAGCATCTCGGCGTGCTCGGCGTACCCAAACGTGAACGCGGCGCCGCCCGCGACCGCCACCACCCGCCGCGCCCCGGGCTCCCGGCCGTCCGACGGGTCCCACGGCTCGCCGGTCAGCGGCGCCGCGGTCCCGGCGAGCCGTACGAGACCGTCCAGGTCGCACGAGCCCGCCACGAGCGCGCCGAGCCGGTCCACCGCCGTCACGGCGGCGGGCAGCCGCTCGGCCGCCGGGACCAGCCCGAGATGGCGGGACGGCGTCACCACGTCGTCGTCACGGTGGACCGCCCCCAGCACCGGAACCCCGGTCTCCTCCAGCGCCGCCCGGCACAGCTCCTCGTGCCGCGCCGACCCGAGGCGGTTCAGCACCACGCCCGCCACCCGCACCCGCGAGTCGAACGTCGCGAAGCCATGCACCAGCGCCGCCACCGACCTGCTCTGCCTGCCCGCGTCCACGACGAGCACCACGGGCGCGCCCAGCAGCCGCGCCACGTGCGCGGTCGAGGCGAAGTCACCGTCGCCGCGCCCGTCGAACAGCCCCATCACGCCCTCGACGACCGCGATGTCGCAGCCCGCGGAGCCGTGCAGGAACAGCGGCGTCACCCGCTCCTCGCCGGTCAGCCACGGGTCGAGGTTGCGCCCGGGCCGCCCGGAGGCGAGCGTGTGGTAGCCCGGGTCGATGTAGTCGGGCCCCACCTTGAACGGCGCGACGCGCAGTCCGCGCGCCGCGAGCGCCGCCATCAGGCCCGTGGCCACGGTCGTCTTGCCGCTCCCCGAGGCCGGGGCCGCGACCACCAGTCGCGGGACGCCGGTCACCACTCGATGCCCTTCTGGCCCTTCTGCCCGGCGTCCATGGGATGGCGGACCTTGCCCATCTCCGTCACGAGGTCCGCGGCCTCCACCAGCCGGGCGGGCGCGTCGCGTCCGGTGATGACGACGTGCTGGGCCCCCGGGCGTCCGGCCAGCGCCGAGATCACGTCGTCGAGGTCGATCCACCCCCACTTGAGCGGATAGGTGAACTCGTCCAGCACGTAGAACCGGTACGTCTCGGCCGCGAGGTCGCGTTTGATCTGCTCCCAGCCCTCGCGGGCGTCGGCGGCGTGGTCGGCCTCGGTGCCCGGCCGCTGGATCCACGACCAGCCCTCGCCCATCTTGTGCCAGGCGACGGTGCCGCCCTCGCCGCTCGCGCCCAGCACGGTCAGCGCGCGCTCCTCGCCGACCCGCCATCTGGCCGACTTCACGAACTGGAACACCCCGATCGGCCACCCCTGGTTCCAGGCGCGCAACGCCATCCCGAACGCGGCCGTCGACTTCCCCTTGCCCGGCCCCGTGTGCACCATGAGCAGCGGCCTCGTCCGGCGCTGCCGGGTGGTCAACCCGTCGTCCGGGACGTTCTCCGGCTTCCCCTGCGGCATCTCAGCCCGCCTTCCTTCGCTTGGACACGAGATCGCCCAGCGACTCCAGCGGGAGCACCCGTGCGCCCAGCCGGAGGGCCAGCGTGCCCGCCAGGCCCAGGCGGACCGGCCCGCTCTCGCAGTCGACGACGACCGAGGTCACCCCCGCGAGCGCGGTGGCCGCGCGGGTCACGTCCCCGCCGGAGGTCGCGCGGCCGTCCGTCACGACGACGAGGAGGGGGCGGCGGTCCGGGTCACGCATCCGTTCCACGCGGAGCACCTCCGCCGCCGTCGCGAGTCCCTCGGCCAGGGGGGTGCGTCCCCCCGTCGGGAGCGCGCGGAGCCGGGCCGCGCCCGCCTCCACCGAGGAGGTCGGGGGGAGCGCCACGGTCGCGCCCCGGCCGCGGAAGACGACCAGGCCCACCTTGTCCCTGCGCTGGTAGGCGTCCAGCAGCAGGCTCAGCACGGCCGTCTTGACAGCCGTCATCCGCCTGCGCGCCCCCATCGAGCCGCTGGCGTCGACGACGAACAGCACGAGGTTGCCTTCGCGGCCCTCGCGGACGGGCTCGCGGAGGTCGTCCCGCCTGAGGATCAGGCCGGGACCACGTCTGCCCCGGAGGACCTGATGGGGGGCGGCCGCCAGGAGGGTGGAGGGGAGATCGATCGCGCGGGGACCGGCGCCGCCGGGGAGGCGTGCGCCGATCGCGCGGCCATGGCGTCCCCGGCCGCTGGACCGCCGGCCCGCCGCGCCCTCGCCCACTCCGGAGACCCTGAGGACGGGTACGCGGAACGGGGCCCCGACCGCCGCCACGTCTTCCGGGGCGGAGTCGTGAGGGGCCGCGTCTCCGGACCGAGAGGCGGGTTCCCCGTCACCGGGAGAAGCGTCGGACGCGGGACCACCACCACCTTCTCCCGAAATTTCGTGAGACGGGGCGGCGGGGCCGCCGGGCTGCGAACCATCGGACTGTGAACCATCGGCTGGAGGGCCGCCGGGGCCGTCAGGGCCTTCCGGCCGCCCGGGCCCCTCACGGTCATCCGGGTCGTCGGGGTCGTCGGGGCCGTCGGGCTCGGTCTGGTCCAGCAGGTCGTCGAGAAGCCGTTCGTCCAGGCCGGGCGCGTCGAACGGATCGCGGCGACGGCGGTGCGGCAACGCCAGCCGGGCCGCCACCCGGACGTCCTCCCGGGTCACCACGTCCCGCCCCTGCCAGGCGGCGTGCGCCACAGCGGCATGAGCGGTGACGAGATCGGCCCGCAGACCGTCCACCTCGAAACCCGCGCAGACGGCCGTGATCTGCCGTAGCCGAGCGTCGGGCAGCCGTACCGCCGGAAGGGCGGCCCGGGCCCGCGCGATCCGCTCGGCGAGCGCGGCCTCCTCCGGAGCCCATCGTGCCGCGAAGCCCTCGGGATCGGCGTCGAACGCGAACCGCCGCCGGACGACCTCCGCCCGTTCGCCGGGCTCCCGGGTCGCCCGCACCTCGACGGTCAGCCCGAACCGGTCGAGCAGCTGCGGGCGGAGCTCCCCTTCCTCCGGATTCATGGTTCCGACGAGCAGGAACCGCGCGGCATGCCGTACCGAGACGGTCTCGCGCTCCACGTAGCAGACCCCGAGCGCCGCCGCGTCGAGCAGCAGGTCCACCAGATGGTCGTGCAGGAGGTTCACCTCGTCCACGTACAGAACGCCCCGATGGGCGGCCGCGAGCAGCCCGGGTTCGAAGGCCTTGACCCCTTCGGTCAGCGCTCGCTCCAGGTCCAGCGACCCGGCCAGCCGATCCTCCGAGGCTCCCACCGGAAGCTCCACCAGCGACGCCGGCCGCCGGACCCACGCGGCGTCCGGCTCGTGCGGCCCGTCGGGACACCCCGGATCGGGCGCCGCCGGATCACAGTGGAACCGGCACCCCGCCACCACGGCGACCGGGGGCAACTGCGCGGCCAGCGCGCGGACGATGGTGGACTTCGCGGTGCCCTTCTCCCCGCGTACCAGGACGCCGCCGGCCCGGGGCGAGACCGCGTTCAGCACCAGCGCCAGCTTCAGGTCGTCGAGCCCGACGACCGCGCTGAAGGGATAGGCAGGGTTCACGGTGCGGCCTTCCGGTTGACGTACGTGATCCGCCAGCCGCCGTTCCCGGCGGCCAGTCCGGTGTGGGACAACGGCGCGACGTCGAAGGCCGCGGCCCGTGTCGCGGTAAGGCCGAGCGCGTGCGCGAGCGCGGCCCGGATGGGCCCGGCGTCGCAGACGGCGACCACACGGGCGGCGTCCGCGCGGAGCGACTCCATCCACGCGGCCACCCGTTCGCCCATGCCGGCAAGGCTCTCCCCGCCATGGGGGACCGCCCGCGGGTCGGTCAGCCACGCGCCGAGCCCCGCGGGGTCCGCCGCGGCCACCTCCGCGAACGGCCGGCCCGCCCAGGCCCCGTAATCGGCCTCGGCGAGCGCGCCGGCCACGACGGGTTCCCGGCCCGACGCGGCCCGGGCGGTCGCCACGGCGGCGGGCCACGGCGCGGCGAAGACGAGCGCGTCGCCGGGCACGCCCAGCACGGCGGCCTGTGCCGTGGCCTGGGCGAGTCCCGACGGATCGGGTTCCTCGGGCATGGGGAAGCAGGCGCGCCGGGCACCTGGCGTACCCGCCTGACGGATGAACAGCACGGCTCAGCCGCGCGGCTGGTTCGAGACGGGGCGAAGGTCGCTCACAAGGGCCTCCTCAGGGATGACGCGTCCCGGCAGACGAGGTCACGGTGGCCAAGCGACCTGGCTCCCGGGGTCCATGCCCCGGATACAGTGGCGCGACCGCACCGGCATCTCACCGGATTTCCCTTGGTCACCGCGAAACCTTCCGGACGCTACCCGTTCCGGACAATCAGCGTCAACAACCTCAGGCCGCGCCGGGCGGTAGGACCCGGAGTCCTGAGGGCGGCCCGCCCGCGATGAGCGCGAGCAACGCGGCGGTGTCGACGTTCCGCTCGACGAGGTCTCCGAGCGCGTCCAGCCGTGCCTCCCGCAGCGCCGCGAAGGAGACGCCGGGGCCGGCGTGGAACTCGCGTCCCGCCGCCCGCGCCACCTCACCGAGGAACGCCCGCCGGAACCCGTCGTTCTCCAGCGCTCCGTGCCAGGTGGTGCCCCACACGTTCCCCACCCGGCAGCCGTCGAGGAACTCCTCGCCCGCGTAGCGCGTCACGATCCCGTGGTGGATCTCGTACGCCTCCACGGGATGCCCGTACGCCTCGCCGCTCGGCCGCCCGAGCGTCTTCTCGGCGGCGAACACGACGTCGGCCGGGAGCAGTCCCAGCCCGGCGACCGTGCCGGCGCCCGACTCGACCTGGTCGGTGATGGTACGGGCGAGCATCTGGTAGCCCCCGCAGACGCCGAGCACCGGTCCCGTTCTCCCGGCCACGACATCGGCGATCCCGGTCTCCCGCAACCAGGCGAGGTCGCTCACGGTGGCCCGCGAACCGGGCAGGACCAGCAGGTCGGCCTCCGCGCACTCGGCCGGGGACGTGGCGAACGTCACCACGACCCCCGGCTCGGCGGCCAGCGCGTCCACGTCGGTGAAGTTCGAGATCCGCGGATACCGTACGACCGCCACCCGCAGCGCCCCACCGGCCGCCGCCGCGCCCCGCGGCCGGGTGTCGAGCGACAGGGAGTCCTCGACGTCCATCCAGAGCCCGTCGAGCCAGGGCAGCACGCCGTAGACGCGGCGCCCGGTCAGCCCCTCGATCATGTCAAGTCCGGGCGCGAGCAGCTCTCGCGCGCCCCGGAACTTGTTCACGATGAAGCCGGCGATGTGCGCCTGGTCGGCGGCGTCCAGCAGCGCGACCGTGCCGTACATGTGCGCGAAGACCCCGCCGCGGTCGATGTCCCCGACCACGACCACCGGCAGCCCGGTCGCCCGGGCCAGGCCCATGTTAGCGATGTCCCCGGCCCGGAGGTTGATCTCGGCCGGAGAGCCCGCGCCTTCACAGACCACCACGTCGAACTCGCGGGCCAGCCGCCGGTACGACTCGACGGCGACGGCCCGCAGCTCGTCCCGCCGGGTCCCGTACTCCATGGCGTCGACGTCGGCGACGGCCCGGCCGCGTACGACGACCTGGCTACGCCGATCGCTGCCCGGCTTGAGCAGGATCGGGTTCATGTCGGCCGTCGGCTCCAGCCCGCAGGCGGCCGCCTGCACGGCCTGCGCCCGCCCGATCTCCGCGCCGTCGGCGGTCACGTAGGAGTTGAGCGACATGTTCTGCGCCTTGAACGGCGCGACCCGCACGCCCCGCCGGGCCAGCCACCGGCAGATCCCGGCGGTGACCACGCTCTTCCCGGCATCCGACGTGGTCCCCGCGACCAGCAGTCCACCCTTCACAAGCCGGACAGCATACGGCCGGGGGACCGTACGGGAAATTCCGGTCAGGGCACGACGAGCGCGTTCGCCCCCAGGAGGACCTTGATGTCTCCGGCGAACGCGCCGTTGCTGATGTTCACCGCGTAGTCGGGCAGCTCCACGACGTTGATCTTCCGGTTGAGCCGCTCCACGCGCAGCCGGACGGGGGTCTCGCCGGGGTGGACGGTCAGGATCCGCTTGAGCTCGTGGACGAGCTCCCTGTTGACGCGCTCCTCACGGAGGGCGATCACGATGGGTTCGCGGCCGTCGTCCTGGATGCCGGAGATGTCGAGGAACGTGATGTCGGTGGCGTTGAAGGAGATGGTCGCCTCGTCGCCGTCGCCGCGTGAGCGGATCCGGCCGGTGACGGCGACGACCAGGTCGGGGGCGAGGTTGGTGCCGTACAGCTGGTAGGTCTGCGGGAAGCAGGGCACCTCGATGGAGCCGTCGTGGTCCTCGATCTTGAGGATGGCCCAGACGTCGCCCTTCTTGGTGACCTTCTTGTCGACGCCGGAGATGATGCCGGCGATGCGGACGTTCCCCGCCCCGGCCTGGCCGTCCAGCACCTGGGCGATGGTCAGGTCCCGGTTGCGTTCGAGGATGCGTTCGGCGCCGTTGAGCGGGTGATCGGAGACGTAGAGGCCGAGCATCTCCCGTTCGAAGGACAGCTTCGTCTTCTTGTCCCATTCCCCTTCGGGAACGGAGATGTGGAAGACGCTGCCCGCCCCGCTGTCGTCGTCGAACGCGCCGAACAGCGAGTCCTGGCCGAGGGCCTCCTTGCGCTTGACGTCGATCACGGCGTCCACGGCCTGGTCGTGGATCTGGATCAGCCCCTGGCGGGTGTGCCCGAGGCCGTCGAACGCTCCGGCTTTGATCAGGGATTCAATGGTGCGCTTGTTGCAGACGACCTGGGGGACCTTGGTCAGGAAGTCGTTGAAGTCGGTGTAGGCGCCCTTCTCGCGGCGCGCGGAGATGATGCCCTTGATGGCGTTCTCCCCGACGTTCTGGATCGCGCCCAGTCCGAAGCGGACGTCCTCCCCGACGGCGGAGAAGCGCAGGCCCGACTCGTTGACGTCGGGCGGCAGGACCTTGAGCTTCATCCGGCGGCACTCGGCCAGGTAGAGCGCCATGCGGTCCTTGTTCGTGCCGACCGAGGTCAGCAGGGCGGCCATGTACTCGGCCGGGTAGTTGGCCTTGAGGTAGGCCGTCCAGTAGGAGACGAGTCCGTAGCCGGCGGTGTGGGACTTGTTGAAGCCGTAGGAGCTGAACGGCTCCAGCACGTCCCAGACGGCCTTCGCCGCTTCCTCGGTGTAGCCCTTGGCGACCATGCCGGAGGAGAAGGTGGCCCATTGCTTGTCCATCTCCTCCTTCTTCTTCTTGCCCATCGCCCGGCGCAGGATGTCGGCGCCACCGAGGGTGTAGCCGGCCAGCTGCTGGGCGATGGCCATGACCTGCTCCTGGTAGACCACCAGGTGGTAGGTGGTGCCGAGGATCGGGTCGAGCACTTCCTTGAGCGAGGGGTGGATCGGGGTGATCTCCTGCTGCCCGGCCTTGCGCAGCGCGTAGTTGACGTGCGCGTTCGCCCCCATCGGGCCGGGGCGGCCCAGGGCCAGGATGGACGAGATGTCCTCGAACCGGGTCGGGGCGATCAGCTTGGTGAGGTCCCGCATCATCGAGCTGTCGAGCTGGAACACGCCGAGCGTGTCGCCGCGCGCCAGCAGCTCGTAGGTCTTCTTGTCGTCCAGCGCGAGGCTGAGCATGTCCAGGTCGAGGCCGCGGTTGTCCTTCACGTTCTGCACCGCGTCGCCGATGACGGTCAGGTTCCGCAGGCCCAGGAAGTCCATCTTCAGGGCGCCCATGGACTCGGAGCTGGGCCCGTCGAAGCCGGTGATGCGGGCGCCGTCGTCGGGGCGCATGAAGATCGGCATGACGTCGATCAGCGGCTGCGACGACAGGATGACGCCCGCCGCGTGGACGCCGGTGCCCCGGGTCAGTCCTTCGAGGCCGAGCGCGGTGTCGATGACCTGCTTGACGTCGGAGTCTTCCTCGTAGAGCTTCCGCAGCTCGGTCGCCTCGGCGAACCGGGGGTGCTTCTCGTCGAAGATGCCGGTGAGCGGGATCTCCTTGCCCATGACGGCCGGCGGGAACGCCTTGGTGATCTTCTCGCCCACCGGGAAGGGGTAACCCAGGACGCGGGCCGCGTCCTTGACCGCCGCCTTCGATTTGATCGTCATGTACGTGATGATCAGCGAGACGTTGTCCTCGCCATACTTCTCCGTGACATAACGGATCATGTCACCGCGCCTACGCTCGTCGAAGTCGAGGTCGACGTCGGGCATGGAGATGCGTTCGGGGTTCAGGAACCGCTCGAACAGCAGGGAGTGCTCGATGGGGTCGAGCTCGGTGATCCCGGTGACGTAGGCCACCATCGACCCGGTGGCCGATCCTCGGCCCGGGCCGAGCCAGATGCCGCTCTCCCGGGCGTAGCGGCAGATGTCCGCGACGACGAGGAAGTAGCCGGGAAAGCCCATGCCCTCGATGACGCCGAGCTCGTACTCGATGCGCTCCAGCACCTCGGCCGGCACCGGGTCGCCGTAGCGTCGCACCGCGCCGCTGTGCGCCTCCTTGCGCAGCCAGCTCATCTCGGTCTCCCCTTCGGGGACCGGGAACTTGGCCGCGAGGTCGCGGTGGGCGAACACCTCGTCGTACGGCTCGACCCGCTCGGCGATCAGCAACGTGTTCTTGCAGCCCTCGGCCCACAGATCGGAGCCGGGGTCGAGCGCCCACATCTCCTCGGCGGTGCGCACGTAGTAGCCGTTGCCGGAGAAGCGGAACCGGCTGGGATCGCTGAGCAGGGAGTTCGTGCCGACGCAGAGCAGCGCGTCGTGGGCCTTGGACTGGTCCTCGGTGACGTAGTGGGAGTCGTTGGTGACCAGGGGCGGGATGCCGAGGGTCTTGCCGATCCGCAGCAGGTCCTCGCGGACCCCCGTCTCGATCGGGATCCCCCCGTGGTCCATGATCTCCAGGAAGTAGTTGTCCCGCCCGAAGATCTCCTGGTACTTGGCGGCGTGTTCCAGCGCCTTGTCGTACTGCCCGAGCCGGAGCCGCGTCTGCACCGCGCCGGACGGGCAGCCCGTGGTGGCGACGATCCCCTCGTGGTACTGCTCGAACAGGTCGTCGTCCATGCGGGGGTACTTCTTCATGTGGCCTTCGAGGGAGGCCAGCGACGAGATCCTGAACAGGTTCCGCAGACCCTGGGCGTTGACCGCCCACATCGTCTTGTGCAGATAGGTGCCGCTGGCCGACACGTCACCGCCGAGGCCGGTGCGCTCGTCGGACTTGCGCTGGTGGGGCTCTCCCCAGAACACCGGCTGCTTGTAGTGGCGGGATTCGGGGCTGACGTACCCCTCGATGCCGATGATCGGCTTGACCCCGGCCGACTTCATCTTCGACTGGAACTCGTAGGCGCCGAACATGTTGCCGTGGTCGCTCATCGCGATCGCGGGCATGCCCAGCTCTGCCGCCCGCTGGGCCAGCTTGCCGATCTTCGCCGCTCCGTCCAGCATGGAGTACTCGGTGTGAACATGCAGGTGAACGAACGAATCAGCCACTGGTGATCTCTGGCCTTTCGTGGAGGGGCGAGCAGAGTTCCAACTCTATCGAGAGCCCGAAGTGGCTGTCGTGGCTCATCTCCAAACGAGTGATTCCTGGTGCTGGAGAACCGTCAGGAGCGTCGCGAGGGGGGTTCCGAGCCTCCCTCGGCGGCCTGGCCGGGGACGGATCCGAGCTTGTCGGGGTTGCTGACCACGTAGATGTCGCGCACCTGCTCCCCGCCGGCTTCGAGATCGAGCACCATCACCGCGAGGGGCGCGTCCTCGGCGAAGACCACCACCGAGGGGTCGCCGTCGACCTGGTGATACCGGACGTCCACGCCGCCGCGCGCGTTGGCCACGACCACCCGGGCGACCTTGTCGCGGCCGCGGACCGGCCGCGGCCCGCCCACCGCCGACCTGCCTCCGCCGTCGGGCCACAGGACGACGTCGGGCGCGAGCATCTCCATCAGCGCGGGCAGGTCACCGCCGAACGCCGTCGCGACGAAGCGCTCGGTCACAACCACCAGCAGCGCGATCGACACCGACTCCCCGCGTACGGCGGGCTCGGCGGCGTTGGGACCGGTGACCAGCGGTTCCGGCAGCCACGGGCCCAGGTAGGTCTCCTTGCGCCGGCGCAACGCGCTCTGGTGGGCGAGGGCCTGGTTGACCGCGACCCGCACCAGGTACGCCCGGGGGTTGGCGATGCCGGTCACGTCCCGTGCCGCCCACGCCAGCCAGGTCTCCTGGAGCACGTCCTCGGTGTCGCCGACCGTGCCGAGCATGTTGTAGACGATGGAGAACAGCAACTCGCGGTGGCCGGCGAACGCCTCGGCCGCGGGGGTTTCGCCCATCATGCGACTCCTCGCCGGGACAGGTGCAGCACGAGGGCGGGATCGAGCGCCAGTGTGGCGACCGCCAGGACGAGGAACACGACCGCCAGGAAGAACTGGGGGGAGAAGTCGCGGACGCGCAGATGGATGTAGAGGGCGCAGACGAAGTAGAGGACGAGGCCCGCGGCGGCGGCCGTGCCGACGAGCGGCACGCCGAGCAGCCCGAGCGCGAGTCCCAGCGCGCCCAGGGCCTTGAGCGCGCCGATCGGCCAGACCAGCCACGACTCCGGCACGCCGGCTCGGGCGAGTGCGGGGCCGAGGGTACGCATGATCGGCGCGAGCCGGGTCATGGCCGCGACCCCGGAGAACGTGTTGAAGGCGATGGTCACCAGAGCGGTGACGACGTAGGCGGTCGGCATCGAAGGCTCATTCGTGGCGACGAGCCGCCGGACGACGGCTCGCCCACTGTACGCGTACGGGAACGGTCATGACTCCTGAGAGGACCGGCGGGTGGCAAGTGTGACGTCCCGGCCGGAACGCGGGACAGCGCCGCCTGAAGGGCCGCGAGAACGGCCCGATCCAGGGATGCCGGAAGGGCCGCGAAGGAGGCCCGATCCGTGCCGTGAGCGCGGGTCAGGAAAAATCTTGAAAAATCCTCCGGACGCGTGTCGAAACCGGCCCCGCTCGTTCGCAGCGTATCCAGAGGGCCGGACGGGCCGGCCCCGCCGACACGAGGTGACGACCGCCATGACCCAGATCGCCTTCTCCCGACCGGTCTCCGCCCAGCGCCTGCTCCTCGGCTGCGGCGTCGTCGCCGGTCCTTCGTACGTGACCGTCGCCATGGCCCAGGCGCTCACCCGGGAGGGATTCGACCTGGCCCGCCATCCGTGGAGCTACCTCGCCAACGGCGATCTCGGCTGGATCCAGACGGCCAAGTTCGTCCTCACCGGCCTGGCCACGATCGCCGCCGCCGTCGGCCTGCGCCACGCCCTGGCGCCCGGACGGGCAGCCCGGTGGGCGCCGATCCTGGTCGGCGTCTTCGGCGCGAGCATGATCGGCGCGGCGATCTTCCCCGCCGACCCCGCCATGGGCTTCCCCGCCGGCACCCCGGAGGGGCCGGGAGCCGTCACCCTCTCGGGGACCCTGCACATGGCGGTCGGGGGCGTCGGGTTCCTGTGCATGGCGGCGGCCTGCCACGTCGTCGCCTCGCGGCAGGCCCGTGAGGGTCGCGGCGGCAGCGCCCTGCACTCCCGTGTCACGGGCACCCTGTTCCTCGGCTCGTTCGCCGGCATCGCGGCCGGCGGCGGCGCCGCCTGGACGAACCTGATGTTCGTCGCCGGCATCGTGGCGGTCTGGGCCTGGCTGTCGCTGGTGTCGCTGGACCTGTCCCGCGAAGCCGCCTGACCTTCCACCCTCAATCTTCTGGAGAAAGGCAGTTCACCATGCGATACCTGGTCACCCTCAAGGTCGCCGCCCAGCCCGAGGGGCCGCCGCCGGCCGACCTCATGGAGGCCATCGTCAAGCTCGGCCAGGAGGCCACCGAGGCCGGGACCCTGCTCGACACCAGCGGCCTGGCGGGCAGCGCCGAAGGGGCGAGAGTCGAGGTCGCCGGCGGCCGGCTGATCGTCAGCGACGGGCCGTTCGCCGAGGCCAAGGAGCTGATCAGCTACGCGCTGTACGAGGTGCGGAGCAAGGAGGAGGCGGTGGAATGGGCCACCCGCTTCCTCAGGCTGCACCGCGACCTGTGGCCGGGATGGGAGGGCGAGGCCGACGTGCTGCGGCTGTTCGGGCCCGAGGACTTCGCCGCACCCGCCTGAACCGTCCCTGTCCCCGCACCTGTCTCCGTACCCGGCCGCGGACGTCGCTCCGCGGCCGGATGCGGTATGCAGGACGCATGACGTCACCTGATCCGCACCGGGCGGTGGAGGCGGTGTGGCGGATCGAGTCCGCCCGCGTCATCGCCGCCCTGGCCCGCATGGTGAACGACATCGGGCTGGCCGAGGAGCTGGCGCAGGACGCGCTGGTGGCCGCGCTCGAAGAGTGGCCCCGTAAGGGCGTGCCCGACAATCCGGGGGCCTGGCTGACGCTCACCGCGAAGCACCGGGCCCTCGACCGGTTCCGCCGTCGCGACATCTACCAGCGCAAGCTGCGGGAGATCGGCCGGGACATGGAGCTCCGCCAGGAGTCGGCGGAAGCCGAGCTCGACGACGCCCTCGACGACCACATCGGCGACGACCTGCTCCGCCTGATCTTCACCGCCTGCCATCCCGCGCTTCCCGCCGAAGGCCGGCTCGCGCTCACCCTCCGCCTGCTCGGCGGCCTGTCCACCGCCGAGATCGCCCGCGCCTTCCTCGTGCCCGAGCCCACGGTCGGACAGCGCATCTCCCGTGCGAAGCGCACGCTCGCCGACAAGAAGATCCCGATCGAGCTGCCGCCGCCCGCGGAGCTCCCGGTGCGGCTGGCCTCCCTCCTGGAGGTCGTCTACCTGATCTTCAACGAGGGGTACGCCGCGACCTCCGGCGACGACTGGATCCGCCCGTCGCTGTGCCAGGAGGCCATGCGCCTCGGGCGTGTCCTGGCCGGCCTGATGCCCGCCGAACCCGAGGTGCACGGCCTGCTCGCGCTCATGGAGCTCCAGGCGTCGCGCATCCCGGCCAGAACCGCCCCCGACGGCGCGCCCGTCCTCCTGCTCGACCAGGACCGCGGCCGCTGGGACCGGCTCCTGGTGCGCCGCGGGCTGGAGGCGCTGCGCCGCGCCGAGGAACTGGGCACGCTCGGGCCGTACGGGCTGCAGGCGGCCATCGCGGCGTGCCACGCCCGCGCGCTCACCCCGCGGGCCACCGACTGGGAACGCATCGCCGCCCTCTACCGGCTGCTGGCCCACCTCACCCCGTCGCCCGTCGTCGAGCTGAACCGGGCGGTCGCGGTCGGCATGGCGTACGGGCCCGCGCGCGGGCTGGAGATCGCCGACGGCCTCAGGGACGAGCACGCCCTGCGCGGGTACGCGCACCTGCCCGCCGTACGCGGGGACTTGCTGGCCAGGCTCGGCCGGTCCGAGGAGGCGGCCGCCGAGTTCCGCCGCGCCGCCGAACTGACCCGGAACGCACGCGAGCGCGACCTGTTCCTCGGCCGCGCCACCGCCCTCTCGGCCTGACCCGCTCCACAGGGACGTTCCGAGGCCCGGTCAAGACCTGCGGCGTCGTGACGGAGGCGGACTCACAGGGCGCGGTGCATGATGTGCAGACCCACGTAGCCGCGCACGGGGTGGCGGAAACCCTCCGGCAAGGTGCCCAGCACCTCGAATCCGAGCGAACGGTACAGTCCCACCGCGCGCAGGTTGGTCTCCACGACCGCGTTGAACTGCATGGCCCGGAAGCCGGCCGCCCGCGCCCACCCCACCGCGTACTCGCCGAGCGCACGGCCCACTCCCCGCCCCTCGTGGGCCGGGTCGACCATGAAACTGGCACTGGCGACGTGTCCGGCGTTGCCCATGTGGTTGCGGTTCATCTTGGCCGTGCCCAGAATCGTGCCGGAGTCGTCCACGGCGACCACCGTGCGGTTCGGCTCGGGCAACAGCCACCAGTCGCGCCCCTCTTCCCTCCCCAAATCCACGGGATAAGTGAAGGTTTCCCCCGCGGCCACGATGCGGTGGAAGAAGGGCCAAATGGCAGGCCAGTCGGACGTGTGGGCCTCTCTGATCAGCATTCTCCGTGGTTCCCCCTGATCGCCCTGGCCGGGCACACAGCCGGTGTACAGCCCGGCACCTCTACCGCACGGCTTCGCGGTCGCCCGCTTCCCGCCGCCCGGCCTGAGAATAAACCGATCGGTGTCAAGCCGGCTCTGGAGAAGGAGTGGGGGCACCGGCTCGGTCAGCGGTGCGGACGGCGATCGCGCCGGTCAAGGCCGGTCGCTCTGGGGGGAGGAGCGCAGTTCGACGCAGCACTCTCCCGGCCGGGGCACCAGGACGGCCTGCACCTTCGAGGCCTCCAGGCCGGTGAGCACGCCGTCGAGGAAGGCGTGGTTGATCCCGCAGACCAGTTCGGGGGCCCGCGCCGCGAGCGGATGGAACGGGCAGTTGCGCAGCCGTACGCAGGTGGCGGACTCCCGGCTGGGCTCGAAGCCGTGCCGCGACAGCAGGCCTTCGAGCAGCGTGAGGGCGCGTTCCGCGCCGAGCCGGCCGGGCTTGGCCCGGGCGCGTTCCGAGGCGCCGAGCTCTTCGCCGCGCCGGCCGGCCACCCGGACCGCCGACTGACGGGCGCTCTCACCTTCGCCCTCCGCGAGGACGGCATCCATGAGGATGCCGGCCAGCACCTCGTGCCGCCGTTCGGGGATGGTGACCTGGATGTCGGTCTCGGCCGGCTCGTAGACCTTCGGCGTGCGGCCGACCTTGCGGATGCCGCCCACCGGCTCGTAACGGGCGCGCAGCAGCCCGGCGCCCACCAGTTTGTCCAGGTGGAAGGCGGCCAGCTTGCGGGAGATCCCGACCGAGGCGGCGGCCTCGTCACGGGTCACCGGGCGGCGCGCCCTGCGGATGTAGGCGTACATGCCCCGGCGCAGCACGTCGTCGAGCGCGGCCACCGCAGTGATCGCGGGATCGGTCGTCACCCGGTCACAATAACGCCCGCGACTGCGGTCGGAAAATCTCAAGCCCTTCAGTTCGCGGAGTCCCTTGACCACCGGAGCGAATAAGACCAACATTTGTTGGCGTAACTAGCGGACGCATGCGGAGGTCGACGATGGCCGGTGGAGCACTGCACGAGGCGAAACGACCGGTCAGCGCGGTCCTGGCCGGGCCGTACGGTCATCCGTTCCATCCGATGCTGGTCACGGTGCCCATCGGGGCCTGGGTGGCGAGCATGGTCTTCGACCTCGCCTCCAGGTTCGCGCCCGATCCGGGCTTCCTCGCCGAGGGCTCGAAGTGGCTGATCGCCATCGGCGTGCTCGGCGCGCTGGCCGCGGCGTCGGTCGGCTTCCTCGACCTGTTCGCCATCCCGGCCGGCACGCCGGCGTTTCGCACGGGTCTGCTCCACATGGGCCTGAACCTCGTGATCACCGCCGCGTACGCCGCCGGTTTCCTCTGGCGCCGGGCCGGCGAGGCGGCGGGCCCGGTCGAGCTCGGCCCGCTGCTGCTCTCGGCGGGCGGCCTGGCGCTGCTCGCGATCTCCGGCTACCTGGGCGGCAAGCTCGCCTACCGCTACGGCGTACGGGTGGCCGACGAGGTCACCCAGGCCGGCGGTTTCCGGCGCTGACCCTCATCCACCATCACAGGAGGAGAACTCATCATGGCTGTCGCGGCACTCGTCACCTGGCTGCTCACCGCAGTGGGCGGCTTCGTGATGCTGGGCGTCTGGATCGCCAGAGGCGGCCGGCGTACCAGCCGCTTCTCACCAGGGCTGATCTTCGGTCACTTCGCGCTGGCCGCCGCCGGGCTGGTGGTGTGGATCGTGTACCTGCTCGCCGGCATCGACGCTCTGGCGTGGGTCGCGCTGGTCCTGCTGGTGCCGGTCGCGCTGCTCGGCTTCGCGATGTTCGCCCGGTGGATCCCCGCCTACCGCTCCCGTACGGCGGTGGCCGGCGGGCCCGGCGCCACCGGTACGGCGGGACCGGCCGAGCGGCACTTCCCGGTCGTGATCGTGGCCGGACACGGCCTGCTGGCAGTGGTCACCGTGGTCCTGGTGCTGCTGACCGCGCTCGGCATGGGCGGCGGCTGACCGCGCTCGCGTACCTGGGCGATCGACGAGCCGTGCGACGCGTGGACCTGGCCGCCGCCGAGCGGCGGCGGACCGTCATCGTGCCCGAGCGGTCCGACCCCAGCCGTGCCGTGGCCCTGCTGAGGTGAACCCCCGGAGGCTCAGTCTCGGATGAGCACGTGCTCTCCGTTCCCGTGCACGCGCATCAGTTCTTCGAGGAGGGATCCCTTCGCAAGGGTGTGCGGCCCGTCGATCGGGCCGAGATTCGGTCCGGCCGCGCGGATCGCGGCGAGCCACCGTGGGTCCGACACGCCGGCGGCGCTCACGGCCTCGCACCACTGATCGAACTCCAGCACGTCGGCGGCGCCGATGCCGATCGCGTGGGCCAGTCGCTCAAGGTCGTAGATGTCATCGACGATGATCTGTTTCGTCGGTTCCGGGTGCGCGAGGCCGGTGACGACCCTGTCGACCACGGTCCGGACATCGCAGACCGGCAGGCCGCCGACGAGCCGGGGCAACGCGCCGATCTTCCGCGAGTGCCGGAGCAGCTGGAAATACTTGTCGTTGGCGAGGAAGCCCCCTTCCTGGGGGCCGTGGCCGTACACCAGCGACATCCGGTGCACGTCGACCGCGCAACCTGCCCTGGTCAGCTCGTCCAGATACATCTCGCACAGCAGCTTCGACTGCGAATACGGCTCGGGGACCGCCGCGACGCGCTCCACGGTCACGGGGTCGAACAGCGCTCCGCTCGAAGCGGCGGAGAGGAACGCGAACTTGCCGGCCCCCGCGGAGGACGCCGCGAGGGCCACCTGCTTCGTCGCGGCGACGTTCGTCGCGACCTGCCGTTCCAGCGGAAGGAGGTGGTTGACCTCGTATCCGCAGTGGATGACCGCGCCGAAGTCGAGTTCTCCGTTCTCCGCCGCTCTTCCGAGCTCCTCGAACGTGACGACGTCGACGGTCCGGTAGTCCTCGCTTCCGCGCCCCCACCGCTTGGCGTGTACCGCCGGCAGCGCTTCCGGAACGCCGGTGGTGGCGACGTAGACGTGGTCGAAGACATCGAGCGCGCGGTCGAGCACACGTCCGCCCACGAAACCGGACGCGCCGGTGATCAGTACGCGTCGCCGATCGCCTTCCGCTCCGGCCCGGCGCGTGACCAACGCCACGTGCCAGGCGTCGAGCTCCTTCTCGGCGGCACGCACCACGGACGCGACGGTGCCGCTCCCCGGGTCCCGGCCTCCGTTGAGCGCCGCGACGAAACCGTTGACGGTGAAGTCGTAGTCAAGCGCTTCCAACGCCGTCTGAACGACCTCCTCGCCGTAGTACTCGCCAAGCCGCACCTGAAGGGAGACGAGCGTCAGAGACCCGCCCCCCGCGTCGTAGACGGACGCGTCGGGATCGAGTGCCTGTCCGAGCAGCTCTTCGGCGATCCCTCGGACCCGATCGAAGTCGGTCACATCCGGTTCGGTGACCACGTCGGGGGAGAGCCTCCGGCCGTGCTCGTCACCGATCAAGCAGGCTATGGCGTTCTTGTCGGCCTTTCCACCCACCGTCAGAGGCATGGCGTCAAGCCGCACGACGAGATCGGGGAGCTCCCACATGGGCGCGAGCCGGCGCAGACGCGCCATGATCTCCGCTTCGCCGGGTCCGTCGACATGGGCGAGGACGAGGCGCCCGCCCGCGACGAGTACCGCGACACGGAAGCCGAGTCCCTGGGAGAAACGGGTCTCAAGGCCGGTCAGGTTGACCCGGTGACCCAGACGTTTGATCTGGTCGTCGGTACGGCCGATGTAGGAGAGCCGCCCGTTCGCGTAGGAGACGAGGTCTCCGGTGTGGTACGCGGGAGCGTCGTCGATGGTGCGGAACCGGCTCGCCGTCGCTTCGCCGTCCCCGTGGTAGCCGAGGGCCACGCCTGGGCCGACAATGACGAGCTCGCCCGTGCCGGAATCGGCGTACCGCCCGGTCTCCGCGTCGAAGATCCGCAGGCCGTACCCCTCGATCGGGGTACCGATGTCACCGACGTGTTCGATCACTTCGGCGATGGAGAAGCACACGGTTCCCTCGGTGGGGCCGTAGGCGTTCAACACCCTGGCGTGCTTGAGCGCTCTTTCGCACTCCGGTTCGGTCAGCGCCTCGCCGGCGAAGACGACGGTGGAGAGCGTGCGGACGGCCTCCGGGGCCAGTCTGGCGTACACCGAAGGGGGCAGCGTGGCGAGGTCGCACTGGCGCGCGAGCAGACACTCGTTCACCGCGCCCAGCCAGGAGCGATCCGTACGGTCGGGGACGACGATCGTGGCCCCCGCGTAGAGCGTGGCCACCAGTTCCGAGATCGAGGCGTCGAACGCGAGAGAGGAGAACTGGAGGACCCGCAGACCGGGGCGCAGGCCGAACGCCGCGGTCTGGGCCCGGCAGAGCGGTTCGAGCCCGCGGTGGCCGACGTCGACCAGTTTCGGTTCTCCGGTCGAGCCCGAGGTGAAGATCGAGTAGGCGACCGGTTCCCGGGTGTCCTCAAGCGTGGGCGCCACAGGCGCGTCGGCCGCGATCCGCTCCAGCGGACCCGCGACGATCACCTCGGCGTCGGTCAGCCGGCGCAGGGTGCCGGCGAGCTCCTCGTCGAAGCACACGACGACGGCCGGCTTGGCGCAGCGGATCTCCTGGCTGAGCCGGTCGACGGGGGAAAGAGCATGAACCGGTGTGTATATCAGCCCGGATCTCAATGTGGCGATCGCCCAGACGACGCTGGCGAGGCTGTGGTCTCCCACGATGACGGCCCGCTGTCCCGGCCGGGCGCTGCGGCTCAACCGGGCGATGACGCGCTGGGACAGCAGGTGCAGATCCGTGTAGTCGTAGGTCACGTTCCCGCTGGTCAGAGCAGGAAGGCCAGGATGGCGGCACAGCGCTTGCTCGATGATCTCAGACATGCGCAACATCTACTTGGCAAGCCTTTCACATGTGTGTCCGGTGATCCGAGAGATTGAGTGGCCTCGGAAGCTCCCTGTTCGAGCCGCAACCTGGGCCGGCCGTCGCCGTTGAATCGATGCGTATTCGGGCCTCGGCCTTTCGGCAGGACCACAGGAATTTGGTCACTTCACGTGCAGAAGGGCGGTGACCAGGTTCAGCCAGGAGGAGCCGGTCGGGGTGAAGTGGAGGCGGAAGCGCGGGTGGGCCGGCCTCCAACATTGTTCGCATGGCGGTGTTGAAAACGTAGCAGGATCGGCCGATACGCGTAAGAGCTGAACGACGGGGATCCCGCGTGCGTTGACAGCTCCGAAACCGGCTGCCTAGTGTCACGTGAAGTTGTCCGGCTGGAGAATGAGGGAAGGCCAGTGGAATACGCCCTGCGCGGCGGTGCGCCTCCCACCCTTCGGGAGATTCACCGATTTTCCTCTCAGTTGAACCTCGAATGCGATATCAATCATCGCGCGGCTTACCTGGGTGATGTCCGGGGCGATCCCATGGCGCTGCGGTTTGAATTCCTCGCCATGATCAGGCAAACGGGTGTCACCCGCGCCCTCGCGTATGCACTGGATATCCCCGAGGAATCGGTGACGACAGGGTTCGAGGTCGGCCGGCACCCTTTGCCGGACGATCCGGACCTGATCGCGGAAGCTGCGACGTCCTATCACAATGCGCATCCGCTGGCCCTCAACGAGGTGCTGCGTGTCTGGCTCCAGCTCGTCGAGGGCGGAAAGTCCCTGCTCTTCTGCAAGCTGAATCATCTCTCCACCGACGCACGGGACGCGGCGGAGCTCTTCGCCGGGATTCGCGGTTACTTCGGCCGCCGGACCGCGATGTCCTCCGGAGGCTTCTCGCAGACGCCGGAATACCACCGGCGCTTCGACGACCTGCCGCGCGCCGACCTCGATGCCGTCGAGAAGGCGCTGGGCGAGGTGGCGACACCCGGGATCCGCGGGATTCCACTGATCGCCAGGGCGCGGACCCGCCAATTCGCGATCCGGGACGGCCTGACCTTCGACGAGGTCCTGGCGTCGGTCGCCCGGGCGCTGGCGCCGTGGGCCGGAAGCCAGGTGGTGCTCCACTATCCGTACACGCACAAGACGTTCCGCGCCGCGCCAGGGCCGTTCGTGGAGATCAAACCGCTCGTCGT
The DNA here is from genome assembly GCF_005864065.1 of Microbispora triticiradicis. Classification (NCBI taxonomy): domain Bacteria; kingdom Bacillati; phylum Actinomycetota; class Actinomycetes; order Streptosporangiales; family Streptosporangiaceae; genus Microbispora; species Microbispora triticiradicis. The sequence continues at coordinate 134,048 of NZ_VANP01000007.1, forward strand.
CGACGTGGCCGCACTGGAGAGCGACGGACCGCCCGGCCTGCGCCGCCGGCGACAGGTTCTGGAGAGTTCCGGCCGCTTCGACGCCAGCGAGCTGACCGGATTCAACGCGGAACTCAAGCGGCGCAGGGTCCCACGCGTCATCGTGTCGGACACCACGCTTTTCCGTCCGGAGGGTACGGAATGGCAGTGGGTGCCCACAAGAAGCGCGCGCACGTATGACGACCTGAAATTCTACGTGGACCGCACCCGGGGCCATGGTCTGGCTCGGGTCCAGTACAAAGAGGGGTTTCTCGGATCCGGCGTACTGGAGGACGTCGTCGCGCGGGTCCAAGCGGGAATCGGATGTGCGTCAGGAAGCGATCGGCATCCCTAGCTCTTCGGTGACAGGTCATGCAGGAGGTGGAGTCGTGAATATCTTCCTATCCGGGCAGGGAGGGTTCGCCACCGCGATGGCGGAGGCGCTTCAGGCCGATCGGCATCAGATCGTCGGTGTCTCCTCGCCGCCCCTGAAGGCGCGCCACGGGGACGAGGACAACCCCCTGGCCTGGGACAGGCTGCGCTCCTGGGCGTGTCCCCGACGTGTTCCGTGGGTCCCGGCCGCGTTGCTCCGTGCGCATCAGATTCCGGAGCACACGGACGTCGTTCTCGCCGCGCATTCGCACGCGTTCATCGGGCGGGCGACCCGGGCCCGGGCGAGGGTGGCCAGTCTCGGGTACCACCCGAGCCTCCTGCCGCTGCACAGAGGCAGGGATGCGATCAGGTGGACCATACGGGACGGCGACCGGGTGAGCGGTGGCACGGTCTACCACCTCACGGAACGGACGGATGCCGGCCCCATCGCGGCTCAGGAGCACGTTCTGGTGCCGCCGGGCGTCGATGCGCAGTACCTGTGGCGCGAACTGCTCGCCCCGCTCGGCATCCGGCTGGTTCTGCGAACCCTGCGCGACCTCGAACGGGGGGTGCGCATCGAGGTTCCGCAGGACGAGGCGCTCGCCACCTGGGAGCCGGCGATGGACGCCCTGCCCTTGTTCAAACCCGAACTCGGCGCTCTCACCGCCGCGTCCTCCGCCCAGGTCATCAGTGATCGCTGGGCACTGGTCGACCACGGCGCCCGCCCTGCGGACTGACGAGACGAGGAGGACGCGTCCGATCGTGTCTCCGGCCCGCATGGCCTGGCAGCGCCGCGCGGCCGTGAGGCCAGCGTAATTCTCCGGCGGAGGACCGGGAAGCTTTGTGGACGCCCGCAGGGCCCGACCGGCGGCCTCTCGTACGCACGGTGGCGGCGGGAGGCGATGAAACCGCTCTCCCCTTCGTCAAACAGGTCACTTGACGGATGGTCAACGATCTTATTACGCTTTCGACGCGGCATGATCAATATGGGAAATCTCCACATTGCTCATGCGTGCTTGCAAAGACAGTATCACGTCTTGCACGGGGGTATATCTGCTCGTGGTCACTAAAAAACAGGAAGCCCAGCAGAAACAGAGCGCCTTGGCCCGGAATCTTCTTTCCGACGCTTGTTCGACCTTCGTGGTTCCCATCTCCGCGCTTCTCCCGGCCGATTCACCCAGATTAGCCGGAGAAAGCGCCGAACACACGCGTATGCTCGCTGAATCCGAGGCTGAACTCCCCCCGATCATCGTCCACCGGCCGAGCATGCGGGTGATCGACGGTATGCACCGGATCCAGGCGGCCGTGCTGCGGGGCTCCGAGACCATCGAAGTGCGGTTCGTCGAGGACGGGGAGGGCCACGACCTGTTCGTCCTGGCGGTGGCGGCGAACATCAGGCACGGTCTGCCGCTCACCCGGGCCGACCGTCAAGCCGCTGCCGAACGCATCGTCTGCTCCCATCCGCAGTGGTCGGACCGCGCCATCGCGCGGGCGACCGGCATAGCCACCAAGACGGTGTCCGCGATCCGGGCACGTCTCGCGGACCGGATCCCCGAAACGCGGGGCAGGATCGGACGGGACGGCAGACTGAGACCACTCGACGGGACCGAGGGACGCATCCTGGCCGGCGAGATCCTGCGCGCGGATCCGGACGCCTCGATCAGGCGGGTGGCGAAAGAGGCGGGAATCTCCGTTGGCACCGCGTTCGACGTGCGCAGACGCATCATGAGCGGAGAGGACCCCGCGCCGGCCGCCCTGGGCGGCGAGTGCGAGGAGCCACCGGCCGGCTCGCCGGTCCAGGAGGAGGCGGCGGCGCAGGACGTGTCCCGTGGCACGTCGTCGCCGGCGCGGCGCCGGGCCCAGGGCAGGCGTGCGGCTCATGAGGCGTCGGACATCCTGAAGATGCTGATGAAAGACCCCTCTCTTCGGTACACCGATTCCGGCCGCGTCCTGCTGCGCCGGTTGTCCAGCCTCGGAATCGGCATTCTCGAGTGGGAGGACAAGGTCGAGGCGGTGCCCAAGCACTGCGCACACGCCGTCGCCGATTACGCACGCCAGGTCGCCGACTCCTGGATGCAGTTCGCGGAGCAGTTGGAGTCGAGCGCGCCAGGCGCCTGAGAGTCCGAAACTTTCGGCGTTCAACCGAAAGCTGTTGCCAGTTGAACGCCCTGCCCGAGGCGGCGGGCATGGCCGCGCCGGGCGTGGAACGCGTCCAGGGTGACCCGACGCCGGCCACCTCCTGTCCAGGAGTCCGGCCGGCGGCGGTTCCGCTCGTGGCCGTGCCCGCCGCATATCGGGACCAGTATCAATCGCATGGCCGGACCAAACAAGCCCGGCGAATTCCGATGCTCCGACTTCGCCGCCATGGCGCACCGCCGGATTGACATTTTGATCGGATATGCGTTCACCTGGACCGGTGAAGGTTCCTGCCGCTGTTCGATCCAGGGTGCCGTCCATGTCGCGTATTTCCCGTTCGATCTTCATATTGGGGGCAGACCGTGCATAACATCACCCGTGAGTACCAGCAGGAGATATGGGCGAAGGTCTCTTTTCCGGATGGTGAACTGGAGCGCAGCCGGGACCTTTACCACCGCTTCGAGCGTGATTTGAAAGAGGCCAGAGAGCATCAGCGGCCGCTGTACGCGAATTGGGTGTCCAAGGGTTTGGATCCGCAGGTCTGCGACATCGAGGCGGAGCTGACTTACCTGCGCATCCGGCAGTCGCGCCCGGAGAACGTCGTCGAGATCTCCAGCGGCAGCGGCTGGTCGACCTCGTGGATACTGCGGGCGCTCGCCGACAACGGGACGGGCCGGTTGCACTCCTACGATCTGGTCGACGACAGCGTCCGGAACGTCCCGGCGGATCTCGCGGCGGATCGCTGGCACTTCCACCAGGGGGACGTTCGCGAGTCGACGGCGGCGTTGCCCGAGTCGGCCGACTATCTGTTTCTTGATTCGGATCATTCCGCGCAGTTCGCGGAATGGTATCTGGCGGAGATTCTGCCGCGGTTTCCGCGGGCCCAGGTGAGCGTGCACGACATCGTCAAGTGGCCCGACGAGTGGGGCTGGGGCGAGGAGAGCATCGTGCTGTGCCGCTGGCTGGCGGAACAGGGGATTCCGTGCTTCACCGCGGCACGCGCACTGCCGGATGTGGGTTTCGCCGGATTGACGGCGCTTCGGGAGAGCCTCGGCATCAATTCGTTGCACTGGGAAGACTACAACTCGATGATCTTCTTCAGCCTGTGAGACGCCGATTCCCGGCCGGGGCTGTGGAAGACGGAGGTGATGAATTGTCCCTCGAGGCGAGGGTAGATTTCGGTACAAAGCATCAGGAGATCCACGGCTTCGGTTTCTGCCAGGCTTTCCAGCGAGCCGCCGTAATCCGGGATTTGCCGGCATCCTCCCGTCAGGAAGTGCTCGACCTGCTCCTCAGCCCGGCGACCGGGGCCGGCCTCAGCATTCTGCGGCTGGGCATCGGTTCCTCCGCGGACGGCGTCTATCCCAACCACAGGTCCATCCAGCCCGCGGATCCAGGCGGTCCGGCGGCGCCGCCGCGGTACGTCTGGGACGGCGACGACAGCGGGCAGGTGTGGCTCGCCAAGCAGGCGCAGGCGTACGGAGTCAGCCGGTTCTACGCCTCCGCGTGGAGCGCCCCGGGATACATGAAGGACAACGGTTCGGACGCCGACGGCGGCACCCTGCGTGGCCTGCCGGGGGTCCTGCCGGCGGGCGACGACTGGCGCGAAGGCTACGCCGAGTATCTCCTGCAGTATGTCCGGTTCTATGCCGGCGAGGGGATCCGGATCACCGACCTCGGCTTCGCCAACGAACCGGAGATCGCCAGGCCGTACGCCACCATGCAGCTGAACACGGAGCAGATGGTCGACCTCGCCAAGGTCGTGGGTCGTGCTGTCGAGGGCCAGGGGCTGCCGCTCAACGTCGTCTGCTGCGACTCGCTCGGCTGGAACTTCCAGGCGGAGTTCACCGCCGCGATCGAGGCCGACCCGCTGGCCGCCGCCAGCGTGGCCATCCATGGCGCCCATCAGTACGGCAGCCGGGCCAACGAGCACGAACGCATGGCGCGCAGCCCGTTGCCGACGCGGCGGCCGAACTGGATGACCGAGTGGTCCCCGGACGTCCTGGGCGACGGCTGGAACGCGCGGTGGGACAGCGGCGACCCGACCGACGGCATCGCCGTCGCGCGGAACATCCACGACTGCCTGACGATGGCCGACGTCAGCGCCTACATCTACTGGTTCGGAGCGTCACCGGACGCCGACACCCGCGCGTTGATCCGCATCGACGGGGAGCGGTTCCACGTCTCCAAGCGGCTGGGGGCGGTGGCCGCGTTCAGCAGGTTCATCCGTCCGGGCGCCAGGCGGGTCTCCGCCCACGTCAGCGATGGCGCCGTCAAGGTGTCCGCCTTCGAGAACCCCGACTCGTCCCGCGTCGTCGAGCTGCTCAACGACGGTCACGAGCCCTTCGACGTGGACGTCTCAGCCGGCCCGTACGCGTCGTGGGCGGGCGCTGCCGCCTACCTCACCGATTCCGCCCACTCGCTGGACAGGACGCACACGGCTCGCCCGGCCGAGTCCGGGATCTCCGTGCGCGTTCCGCCGCGGGCGCTGCTGACGATCGTGGTACCAGGGGGACCGGGGGTGGCGGGCGTCAGATGAAGGTTCCGTTCAACGATCTGGCTCGGTCGATGCCACGGGACGAGGTCTGGTCCCGCGTGCGCGAGGTGCTGGAAGACGGCAGGTACATCTCGGGCCCCGAGGTCGCGGCCTTCGAGCGGGAGTTCGCGCGATACTGCGGCGCCGGTCACTGCGTCGGCGTCAGTTCGGGTACGACCGCGTTGCAGGCGGCGTTGCTCGCGTTCGGGGTCGGACCCGGTGACGAGGTCATCACGGTGTCCGCCACCTTCATGGCGACCACCGCCGCCATCGTCCACGTCGGCGCCGTGCCCGTTTTCGTCGACATCGATCCCCGGCACCGGACCATGCGCGTCGACGCGGTGGAGCCCGCCGTCACCTCCCGGACCCGGGCCATCGTGGCCGTGGACCTGTACGGCCATCCGTCGGACATCGGCCCGATCACGGAGGTGGCCCGGCGGCACGGGTTGACCGTCATCTGCGACGCGGCCCAGGCGCATGGCGCGTCGTACCACGGCCGGCGGGTCGGATCCCTGGCCGACGCCACGACGTTCAGCTTCTACCCGTCCAAGAACCTCGGGGCGGTGGGCGACGCGGGCGCGGTGACCACCGACCGTGCCGACATCGCCGACCGGATAAGGGAGCTGCGCGACCACGGCCGGCGCGCCGACCGGGACGACCACGTGCGCGTGGGGTACAACTGGCGCCTCGACGCGGTACAGGCCGCTGTGCTGCGGGTGAGGCTCCGCCACCTGGACGGGTGCATCCGGGCACGGCGCGAGGCGGCAGCCCGGTACGGCCGGCTCCTGGCGCGGTCGCACCTGGATCTGCCCACCGAGGCCACCGGCGTCGAGCACGCGTACCACCTCTACGTCGTCTCCGGCGCCGATCGCACGAGGATGCGTGCGGCGCTGGGGGCTCGGGGAATCGCCACGGCGGTGCACTATCCGACTCCCGTCCACCTGCTGCCGCCGATGCGCCCCTATGCGCCGGCGGACCACAGCCGGCGGCTGGCCGTCACCGAGGCACTGGCCCGGGAGTGTCTGTCCCTGCCCATGTTTCCCGGCATCACGGCCGCCGAGCAGGCGGCGGTGGCGGACGCGGTCCACGAGGCGGAGTCGAGCGCGAGGCGCGTCCATCGATAGGCGCGTCCACCCATAAGCGCGTCGTCGTCAGGCGCGTCCGTCGTCAGGCGCGTCCGTTTTCAGGCGAAGGCACGGAGTCCGCGGCGCCGCCGACCGCCGCGGACGGTCGATCGACGGCAGGAGCGGGAGCGGGCGTTGCACAACCGCGCATTCACGAGGATCAGCCCAGGAGGTGGACGGTGCAGGCCGGTGCACGAGTCGCGGTCGTCGGTGGTGGCATCTTCGGCGTCACGTCGGCTCTCCATCTTGACCGCGCAGGCTACGACGTCGTGTTGTTCGAACGCAACAGCGACCTGCTGCTGGGTGCCAGCAGCACCAATCAGCGGCGCCTGCATCGCGGCTACCACTATCCGCGCAGCATCGACACGGCGCGCTCGGTGCTGGACGGAGTCGGGTCCTTCGCCGCCGAGTTCCCGGAGAGCGTCGTGTCGTCGTGCCGGCGGTACGTGGCGATCGCGCGGGAGAAGAGCCTGGTCGACGCGGAGACGTTCCTGGGCTTCCTGGACCACATGGGCCTGGAGTACTACGAGCAGTACCCTCCCTTCCTGCGCCGCGAATCCGTCGAGATCTCCCTGCGCGTCGAGGAGTCCGGCATCGACGTCGAACGGCTCAGGGGGCTGTGCTGGCGCAAACTCAGGCGGAGCCTGGTCGAGGTGCGTCTGAGAGCTCCGGTCGAGCTGCCCGACCTGGAGGATTTCGACCATGTGGTGCTGGCGACGTACGCCGCGCTCAACCACATCGAGACCACGATCCCCGGCCGTGCCATGCAGTACAAGTTCGAGGTCTGCGAGAAGCCGGTGGTCAAGCTGCCGCCTGAGTACCGGGACACCAGCCTGATCATCCTCGACGGGCCGTTCATGTGCATCGACCCCATCGCGGGCACCGACACGTTCCTCTTCGGCAACGTCGCGCACGCCATCCACGCTTCGACGGTCGGTCTGCTGCCGCTGGTACCCGAGCCGTTGATCGGCCTGGTCGACAACGGGCTGCGGCGCAACCCGTCGCCGACCAACTTCCCGCTCTTCGTGGCCGGCGCGTCCGAGTTCCTCGTCGGAATCGAGGAGGCCGATCACATGGGATCGCTGTTCACGATCCGGGCGGTGCTCCCGCACGTCGAGGACACCGACGCCAGACCGACGCTGGTCCACAGAATCAACGAGCGGGTGACCTCCGTGTTCTCCGGAAAGATATCCACATGCGTCGACGCCGCCCGTGAAGTGGTGCGGATCGTCGGGGATCCCACCGCGGCGAGCCGCCCGTTGTAGGTAATTGCCCGATTGGCAGTCAAGACGAATAGGATGTTGACTGGATCATGAAGATAATCACTATAGCAACCGATTTAAATCATCCATTTCTCGTCCGCCTTCTCAATCCGTCCTGCGAGGCGGTCGACCTCGAACTCGTCGTCCTGCACCCCGAACAGTCGGCGTACCAATTCGCCGACAAGCGGCGGATGCTGGCCGAACAGCTCCTCCGCGTCGCAGCCCGCGACGAACTCGTCGTCGTCACGGACGCGTACGACGCCCTTTTCATACGCGGCCGGCGGCACCTCGAAGCCGGCTACGAGCGGTACAACCAGCCCGTCGTCTTCAGCGGCGAACTGAACAGCTGGCCGCTGGGCCCGGTCGGCATGGCGCTGCACCCGGGCCCGCCGGCCGGCCGGTATCCGTACATCAACACGGGCGGACTCATCGGACCCGCCGGGGACATCCACGACCTGTGCGTCAAGTACGCGAAGGCCCCGACGGACCAGTTCGAGCTGCTCGTGCACCTGCAGGCGCACGGTTACCGGTACCACGAGCAGTTCAGCTGGAGCGACCAGTACCACTGGACTCTGGTGAGCCTCCTCGAACGGGAGATGGTCGGCATCGACCACGACGCGGCGATGTTCGAGTGCTTCGGACCGGTGATCCCCGACGTGGTCTACAGCGAAGTGATGCGTGACGTGCACGATTTCGCGGAGCGGGGGGTCGAGAGCGACGCCTACCAGAGGGAACGCGACGAGCTGCTCGCCCGTCTCGAAGTGCCGAGCGGCGCGGCGCACCTGCATTTCGCCGGCTCCATCACCAAGGCCGCGACGCTGGAGTTCCTGGACACGGAGCAGTTGCCCGAGTGGCTAAGTGTCGCGTACGCGGCCGGGCCCACGCCGGTGCGCCCCGGCCAGATCGTGCGTATCTGAGCCGGTGGCCTTCGACGGCCGGACATCGTCCCGGCCGCGCACGGGAAAGGCGTGGACCGCGGACCGGCCCACCGTCTGACGATTTCCACTATTCCCAAGGGATTGACTGATGGACCGCGACCTGAGCTGGAAGCCGGGTGAGCCGTTGGACCCGGCCTTCGTCGACCGCGAGCTCGGCGCCAGAGCCGACCTGATGCGGGGTGATTTCTCCCGATGGCAGGGCCCCGGCGGCTGCCAGCTGCGGGAGAAATTGACCGGATATCCTGAGCGGCTTTTCCTTTTCCGGCTCGAAGGCCGCGGATGGTATGCGGGCTACAAGACCATCTCCGATTACGTCGTCGACGCGAACATGCCGGGCGTGTTCTGCAGCCGGATCTACTGGTTCAACGTGGTCGGGCTGGTCGACTCCGTGCGGGTGTCCGACGAGGACGCGCGGGTCGTCTTCCGGCCGCTCGACGTCGCCGCGCGCCGGACCGCGTTCGACCTGATCACCCCGCTGACCGAAATCGTGCATCCGTTCGGCAAGCAGCGAGATCCGGGCCGCGAGAAGACCAGCCCGCCGGACGGCTGGCTGGTCAGCGACGAACGCGCCGCGTTTCTCGCTCTGGGCGAGCAGCACATCCGGCGGTACACCAGGGAGGTCTTCGAGTCGCGGTTCGCCTGTCTGGACGCGGACGTCCTCGCCTACGACCCGGCGTGCTCCACCGGCCGGTTCCTGCGCGACTTCGCGGCCCTGAACCCGGCCCGCATCCGCACCGTCGGCCAGGATCTGAGCAGGCAGATGGTCGACTTCGCCGGCAAGCACATCGAGCGCGTGTTCCACGAGGACGCGATGCGGCCCGTGGTCGCCCCCGCCAGCGTGGACATCCTGTTCAGCCGATTCCTCAACTCCGAGGTCGTCTCCACCGCCCGGGCCCGGGAGATCCTGCCGGGACTGGTCCGCACCCTGCGGCCGGGCGGGCTGATGGTCCTGCTCGGCCACAGTCCTCTTCTGGTGGACGCCGCCGACCTGGCGGATGCCGGGCTACGGGTGACACAGACCGTCGCGCGGGCCGACGACTACCTGTTCCAGTACTACATCTGCGAGCGCGGAGACTGACATGACGCTGTCCTTGAAGGGGAACGTGATCGCGGAGCCCGCGGTCGCCGGGTGGTACGCCTGGTCGTACCTGCTGCCGCCGCACACGCTCGCCAAGTACTGGCAGAACCACTACCGGCCGCTGGTGGAGTCGTACCTGGCCAACCCGCAGGCACACCGGACGGCGCTGAAGCAGGCCCGCTTCCGAGGCGGTCCGTTCGTCCACGAACGGGACGGCTCGTACGAGGCGATCAAGCGGTGGTACGACGCCGCGGCCGAGCGGTACGCGCCGCTGACGGAACTCGCCGCCGCCATCGACGAATTCGAGAAGACGATCCTCCCCGCGCAGACCGGTGCCTCGATGGAGGACGCCTACCAGCGGTTGCCGGAGCCGCTGGCCGGCCGTGTGGAGATGTTCTACGGACGGGACAACCGCACCCCGGACTACCGGTTCATCGAACCTCTCCTGTATTCGTCCCGCTACTTCGACAGCGGCTACCAGCAGGTCAGGTTCTCCGTCGTCCACCAGGACACCCGCGAGTTCGCGCTGACGACCCCCGTGCTGGAGTACGGCCCGGAGCAGGTGCTGGTCACCGTCCCGCTGGACTCCGAGCTGCTCGACGCGGTGTTCCGGGGCGGGCTCACCGCCGAGGAACTGGACCGGGTCGTCGCCGGGCTCGGCCTGGCAGGCGAGCGCGCCGAGGTCTTCCGCACGTTCTTCGAGCAGGACGGGGAGCCGCCGGTCCGTCCGACCGGCGACGTCATCGAGTACGTCGGCCACGCGTGCGTGTACGTCCGTCACCGCGGTGTCTCGTTCCTGGTCGACCCAGTGATCAGCTACGGCGGCTACTCGGGGGGCGCGCCGGGCCGGTTCACCTTCGACGACCTGCCCGAGCACATCGACCACGTGCTGATCACGCACAACCACCAGGACCACATGCTGCTCGAGACCCTGCTGAGGATCAGGAACCGGGTGGGCCGGGTGGTCATCGCGAAATCCTCCCATTCGAGCCTCGTCGACCCGGACCTGCGGCGAATACTCCGCGTGCTGGGTTTCCACGACGTCGTCGAGCTGGACGACCTCGAAACGCTGGAGACGCCCGGTGGGACGATCACCGCTCTGCCGTTCCTCGGCGAGCACGGCGACATCAGGATCCGCACCAAGTCCGGCTGGCTGCTGGACCTCGACGGCAGCCGGGTCCTGTTCGCCGCGGACTCCACCAACATCTCGCCACAGCTCTATCCGCAGGTCGCCGCGGCGGTGGGCAAGGTCGACACGGTGTTCATCGGGATGGAGAGCGTCGGCGCCCCGGTCAGCTGGCTCTACGGGCCGCTGTTCCCCGAGCGGCTGGAACGCAGGATCGACGCGGGGCGGCGGTTGCGGGGCAGCAACTTCGAACAGGCGGCGGCGATAGTCGACGCGCTGGGGGCGTCCAGGGTCTACGTGTACGCCATGGGCCAGGAGCCTTGGCTGGGCGCGGTGATGTGCGTGGACTACGACGAGAGCCACCCCGCGATGGTCGATAGCGGCAAACTCGTCGACTACGTCAACGCGCTCGGTGGCACGGCCAAGCACCTCTACCTGCGCGAGTCGCTCAGGTTGCGGTCATGACCACCGGAGGACACGTCATCTGCGTCGGGTTCCACGCCGCCGAGGCGCACGCGGTGGACTTCGACCTCCACACCGTGACGGCGGTGATGTCGAGGGGGAGCGCGGCCCGCCTCCCCGCGGAGGTGGCGGGCCGGTTCGCGCGGATCGCACCGCTGGACCTGGACTCCCGGGACCTGGACGCGTACGATCGCGCCTCCGGCCGCATCTGCGAACTCGCCCGCGAACTGGCCGGCGAGTTCGGCCCGCCCGCCGGCGTCATCGGGCTCTACGAACACACCACGCTGCCCGCGGCGCGCCTGCGCGAGCACCTCGGCGTCGGCGGCACGAGCCCGCGGACCGCGCGGCTGTGCCGGGACAAGGTGGGGATGAAGCGGGTGCTGGCCCAGGCCGGGGTGCGGGTGCCGCGCTTCCTGCCACTCGGTCCGGACACCCCCCGCGAGGACCTCGCGCGCTTCGCCCGCCAGGTGCCCGGCCGGATCGTGGTGAAGCCGCGAAGCCAGGCCGCGAGCCTCGGCGTACGGATCCTCGAGGGAGGCGGGGAACTGCTCGCGCTCGCCGAGGCCGGCGGCATCGGCGAGCGGTACGAGGCCGAGGAGTTCGTCGAGGGCTCGGTGTTCCACCTCGACGGCGTCGTCCGCGATGGCGTGGTCCGCTGGTTGTGCCCGTCCAGGTACGTCACCACCGCCTTCGCGTTCCAGCACGAGCGCAAGCCGATGATCTCGGTGGTGCTGGACGACCGGGCGCTGGCGACGCGGATGTTCGCGTTCGCCGAGACGGTGCTCCGGACCCTCGGGCTCACCGACAGCGTCTTCCATCTGGAGCTGTTCCACACCCCCGACGACGAGATCGTGTTCCTGGAGATCGGCAACCGGTTCGGCGGCGCCGGCGTCCCGGTCCACCACCGCACCAGCTACGGCGTCGACCTGCCCCGGGAAGCCGTGCTGGCGTGCACCGGCGGGCCGTCGGAGCTGGCGGGACCGGCGGAGATGCACCGCCACTCCGGTCTGCCGGCGTCCGGATGGATGTTCGTGCCGCTGGACGAGGCCCGGAGATGCCGGGTCGTCGAGGTCCGCGGGCTCGGCGATCTGCCCGGCTCGGTGGCGTGGTCCGCCGTCCCCGCGGTGGGCGACGTGCTCGACGGGTCCTCGGACGTGTGGAACACCGCCGGCAGGTTCGTCGTACTCGGCGAGTCGGCCGCGGCGGTGGAGAACGACATGAAGAAGATCGCCGCGACCTACTCGGTCAGCGTGACGGGAGACTGACATGAACACCAGGCGGTTGGGAACCTATCTGGGCGTCGCCGTCGACGGGTACCGGCTGGATCCGGCCGATCCGGAACTCGGCGCCTTCGTGGACGAGCTGCTCCGGCGGCACAAGGTCGTGGTTTTCAAGCAGCAGCACCTCGACCGGCACGCCTTCGCGAAAGTGGCCAGGCGGATCGGCCGGCCGGAGGCGCACCCGTTCATCTCCGAGGACGATCCGGTGGTCCATGGGATCTCACCGTTTCAGCCCTATCACGAATATCCGGAGATCACCGGCATCTACCACGACGAGAAGCACACGGGGAATCTCAACGTCTGGCACAGCGACCTGTACTGGCGCAGGGTGCCTCCGGGCCGCCTGATCCTGCGGGCGGTGCAGATCCCGCCGTGGGGTGGCGACACCTGCTGGGCGGACATGGGCGCGGCCTACCGATCGTTGTCCGACGAGCTGCGAGCGGAACTGGACGAGTTGCGGGTGGTCCACGACTGGATGCGGATCTATTCCTCCGCCTTCGCCGACGACGAGACACGCGGCCGGATACGCCAGAAATATCCACCGCAGACGCACCCGCTCGTGTTCACGGATCCGTCTTCGGGGGAGAAGGTGCTGTTCTCCAACAAATCCTCCGCGATCCGCATCGAGGGCCTGGAGGAGCAGGAGAGCCGGCGCATTCTCGACATGGTGCACCTGCTGGCTTGGCGCCCGGAATTCCAGTGCCGCGTCCAGTGGGAGGCAGGAGACGTAGCGATCTGGGACAATCTTCGCGCCCAGCACTATGCTGTATCCGATTACCGCCCGCACATACGAAAGATGGAGCGCATTCTCTTGGAAGGCGAACCCATCCAGTGACGACCCAGGTCATCGTGCTCAACGGTGGATCCAGCGCGGGTAAATCCACGATGGTGCGCCGCCTCAAGGAGATCCTGCCGGACCCGTGGATCAGTTTCGGCGTCGACGACCTGATCGAGCGGCTGCCGCCTTCGATGCTGGAGTCGGAGTCCGGACTGACCTTCGGGCCCAACGGCGAGGTGAACGTCGGCGACGAGTTCATGCGGCTGCAGGACGCCTGGATGCGCGGCATCGCCGCGATGGCGAAAGCCGGGGCACGGATCATCCTCGACGAGGTGTTCCTCGGGGGCGGTGTCTCCCAGGAGCGCACCCGGCGGTACCTCGAAGGCCTCGACGTGCTGTGGGTCGGCGTGCGCTGCGCCCCGGAGATCGCGGCGGAAAGGGAGATCGCACGCGGAGACCGGGTGATCGGGATGGCGGTGTCTCAGGCCGAGGTCGTACACGAGGGCGTCGTCTACGACGTGGAGGTCGACACCGGCCGTGCCGAGTCGCTGGAGTGCGCGCGGGCCGTCATGGCGTACATGTCCGAGGCCGCGCGCACCGGCACCGTCCGCGCATGAGACGTCACGACGAGAACGACCGCGGATTCGCCAGCGACAACTGCGCGGGCGTGCCCCCCGAGGTGATCGCCGCCGTCGTGGAGGCGAACGGAGGCCACCAGAGGGCCTACGGCAAGGACGTCTACACCGCGCATCTGATCGAGGTGATGCGTGCGCATTTCGGCGAGCAGGCCGAGGTCTTCCCGGTCTTCAACGGCACGGGCGCGAACATCACGGCTCTGACCGGCATGCTTCCCCGATGGGGAGCCGTCATCGCCGCGGACAGCGCACACCTGCACAACAGCGAGAGCGGGGCGCCGGAACGGGTCGGCGGGTTCAAGCTGCTGACCGTCGACGCGCCCGGCGGAAAGCTCACCGTCGAGGCGATCGACCGCGAGGCGTGGGGCTGGGGCAACGAACACCGTGCGCAGCCCCTGGCCGTGAGCATCGCTCAGAGCACCGAACTGGGCACGCTGTACAGCGTCGAGGAGATCCGGGAGATCGCCGACCACGCCCATGCCAAGGGCATGACCGTGCACATGGACGGTGCGCGCGTATCCAATGCGGCGGCCGCCCTGGGTGTCCCGTTGCGGGATTTCACCACGGATGCGGGGGTCGATGTCCTCAGCTTCGGGGGCACCAAGAACGGCATGCTCTTCGGCGAGGCGGTCGTCGTGCTCAGGCCGGGGGCCGTGAGCGGGCTCGCTCACCTGCGCAAACAGCACATGCAGCTGGCCTCGAAGATGCGTTTCGTCAGCGCGCAGTTCATCGCGCTGCTCGACGGAGATCTGCACCTGCGCCTGGCGGGCCGGGCCAACGAGATGGCGGCGCGGCTACGGGCGGCGCTGGAGGAGCGCCTGGCCGCCGGGGAGATGAGCGGACTCCGCTTCAGCCAGCCGACGCAGACCAACGCCGTGTTCGCCGTCCTCCCCCGGGAGGCGGCGGAGCGCATCCGTAAGAGGGTGCGTTTCTACGACTCGGGCCGCCTCCCGGGTGAGGCGCGCTGGATGACCGCGTTCGACACGACCGAGGCCGACGTGGACGCGTTCGTCGAAGTGATCCGCGAGGAGCTGGCCGGCTAGTCACCCTGTCGGGGATCTCGGTCGTGGCCCGCGGTGTCGCCGAGAGGATTGATTGACATGCCTGTGACATGGGTGTCCGCGCGGCAGCAGGTGCTGGTACGCCTGCGTCTGCTGAAGATGCTGCGAGCCGCCGGCCCGTTGCCGGTCGGGGGCCTCGTGATGGTCACGATCGTCGAGAGCCTGTCGCCCGCGGCGGCCGCCGCGGCTCTCGGGCTTCTGGTCGGCCGCCTCGTGGCGGCCCTGGGCGAGGGCGCCGGCGGCCTCGGCGCACTGACGCTCCCGGCCGCGGCGCTGGTCGGGGTCATGCTCGTCGGCAACCTGATCGACTCCGCGAAGGAGCCGCTGCACTACCTCGTGGCGTTTCGGCTGGACGGTGCCTACCGGTCCGAGTTGAGCCGCCGCGTCTCGACCGGCCGCACCATCGCCGCGCTGGAACGGCCGTCCGTGCAGGGCCACGTCGAACTGGCCCGCGCCGATCCGCGCAACTGGACGGAACGGACCCCAGGCGCGGGTGCCGTCGCGCTCGTGGTCATGGTCGGCCGCGCCCTCACGCTGGCCAGTACGTCCGTCGTGCTCGCCGTCTGCGCGTGGTGGCTCGTCCCGCTGCTCGTGCTTCCGGCGATCGCGGTGCAGTGGCTGAGCAGCCGTGACATCGACCGATGGTTCGTGCTGTGGCGGGGTGGTCAGACCGAGTACCACCGCCGCCGGGTGTGGAGTGACGCGAACCTCGACGCCGGGCCGGCGAAGGAAGTGCGCATCTTCGGCCTCGGAGAGCATGTCGTGCGGCGCCAGCTGCACCACACGCGCGAGCAGTACGCGCCGGTCTGGGCTCATCAGCGCGCGTCGCTGACCAGGCACTGGCTGCTGGCGCCGATGGTCGTCGGTCCGCTGGCGGCCGCGATGGTCTCGGCGGCGTACCTGGCCGCGGCCGGGCGTGTGTCGCTGGCGGCCGGCACCGCGGCGATATCGGCGAGTGCGGTGATCTACCGCACCTTCTGGGGTGACCCGCGGGACGTGCTCGGCGCCGTCAGCGCGCTCAACGCCTCCGACCGCCTGCGCGAGGCGCTTGACGTGCCGCCGGCCTCCGTACCCCCGGAGGCTTCCGACGCTGCAGATGCTTCGTACGCTTCGGCCACTTCGGCCGGGCCGGGGCGGACGGCGCAGCGGGTGGGCACGGCGCAGCGGGTGGGCACGGAGCCGCAGGATCGCACGGTGCGGTTCGAGGAGGTCAGCTTCACCTATCCCGGCAGCGACCGCGCCGTCATCGACAGGCTGGACCTGGAGATCCGGCCGGGGGAGCTGCTCGCGGTGGTCGGCCTCAACGGCGCCGGGAAGTCGACGCTCGTCAAACTCCTGGCCGGCCTCTACGAGCCGACCGGCGGCCGGATCACCTATGACGGCGCCGACATCCGCGACATCGGCCTCGACAGGTGGCGGCGACATCTGTCGGTCGTCTTCCAGGACTTCGTCCGCTACCACCTGTCGGTCGCGGACAACGTGGCATTGGGCAGTGCGCGTGTCCCGCCGGACCGCCACGCCGTGGAGGCCGCCGGCCTGGCCGCGGGGCTGGACGCGGTGGTGGACCGCCTCCCCCTCGGGTGGGACACCCCGCTCGCCCGGACCCGCCGGGGCGGAGTGGACCTGTCAGGCGGGCAGTGGCAGCAGGTGGGGCTCGCCCGCGCCCTCTACGCCATGCGTACGGGAGCGCGCGTACTGGTTCTGGACGAGCCGACCGCCCACCTCGACGTGCAGACCGAGTTCGAGGTCTTCGACCGGTTGGCCACGTACCGGGGTGACGCCGCCGTGGTGCTCATCTCGCACCGCCTCTCCACGGTGCGGCAGGCGGACCGGATCGTGCTGATAGACCGCGGACGGGTCACCGAGTCCGGCAGCCACGCGCAGTTGATGGCGGCCGACGGGGTCTACGCGAACCTGTTCAACATCCAGGCGGAGCGATTCCGGCAGGGCTACAACGACTGCGCCGAGGACGGTGAGATCTCGTGAGCTCGCGCCGATGGAGTTCCGTACGGCTGTGGGGTGAGCTGTTCGCCCTCTCGTGGCGAGCCGACCGACCGCAGGTCGTCATGCTGCTGGGCCTCAAACTCGTCTCGGCGTGCACCACCGCCGCGCTGGCGCTGTCCACCCGCGCGGTCATCGACCAGGCTCTCGCCGGGCACTCGACGGAGGCCATGGCCATGGCCGGCTGCGCCGCCCTCGCGGCCGCGGCGACGGTGCTCGGCCCGAGCCTGGAGACCCACCTGTCCGTGATCGTCGCGGATTCCGTGGCGCAGCTGCACCTGGAACCGAGGATCCAGCGCTTCCTGGCGTCGGTGGAGACGCTCGAGCACCTGGAGCACAGCGACTTCCTCGACCGGGTGACCGTGCTCGACCACGCGTCGTGGAAGCTCACGCACGGGCTGTGGAGCGTGATCGACGTCGTGTTCGCCGGGCTGCGCCTGCTCCTTCTCATGCTGCTGCTCGGTACGGTCAGCCCTGTCCTGCTGCCGCTGCTCGTCGCGGCAGGGGTCGCGCTGGCGCTCGACCAGCACGGTCAGCGTGGCGTGGCCCGGGCGGAGACCGATACCGCCGAGTCGTTCCGGCTGCAGCGGCACCTCTTCACGCTGGCCACGCAGGCCGCCACGAGCAAGGAGATCTGGGTGGCCGGCGTCGGCGGAGAGCTCGCCCGGCGGCAGCGAGCCGCGTGGGACGAGGCGTTGGTCCGTCGTACGGCGGCACGGCTGCGTTCGGCCGGATGGCGACTGGGCGGCTGGCTCATGTTCAGCCTCTGCTTCGCCGCCGGACTCGTCCTCGTCCTGCGTCTCGCCGCGACCGGTCAGGCGAGCGCGGGCGACGTGGTGCTCACCCTCACCGTCGCGGTGGCCCTGCGCGACTCGGTCCAGTCGGCGCTGGTCCGGGCCGGCGTCGCGCTCAACGCCGGCACCTACGTCGAGCCGTACCTGTGGCTGCGCGACTACGTCGCGCGGCACCGCCAGACCGGGCAGCGGCTGCCGGCGCCCGCCGTTCTGCGCGACGGCATCGCCTTCGAGGGCGTGACCTTCACCTACCCGGGCACGGCCCGCCCGGTGCTGGACGACGTGAGCTTCCACCTCGCGGCCGGTTCGGTGGTGGCGATCGTCGGCGAGTTCGGCTCCGGCAAGACGTCGCTGGTGAAGCTGCTCACCAAGTTCTACACCCCGGACGCCGGCACGATCCGGGTCGACGGCACCGATCTGTCCGACCTGGACACCGAGGCGTGGCGGTCGCGGTGCAGCGCGGCCTTCCAGGACTTCGGGAGGTTCCGCATCCGGTTCGCCGAGACGGTCGGGCTGGGTGACCTGCCCCACGCCGATACCGCCGGACGCCTCGCCGACGCCGTTGCGGCCGCGGACGCGGACGGGCTCGTCAGGCGCCTGCCGAACGGGATGGACACGCAGCTCGGCCGGCTCTTCGGAGGTGTCGAGCTCTCCGGGGGCCAATGGCAGAAGACCGCGCTCGCGCGCGCGTCGATGCGTCAAGGCCCTCTGCTGTTCGTCCTCGACGAGCCCACCGCCTCGCTGGACGCGCCGAGCGAGGGCGCCATCCTGGAGCGGTACATGGTCCGCGCGCGGGAGCTGGCCGCGCGGACGGGAGCCGTCACCGTGATCGTCTCGCACCGGTTCTCCACGATCGCCGGGGCTGACCAGATCCTGGTCTTCGGCGCAGGCCGGATCATGGAGGCCGGCACGCACGCCGAACTCCTCGCGCTCGGCGGGCGCTACGCCGATCTCTACGGCATCCAGGCCAGGGCGTACACGGCGAACTGAGCGGTTCTGCCGGGTGAACGGTCCCGTACCGCAACCCGGGAGCGGCCCATGACGGCGCGGCGTGCGCAGGTGCGGTGCTCACGTGGCGCGGCCCGATCTTCGCGTCAGGCGTTACCCGCGACGTTCTGGATCGCGCTGGCGAGGCGCGCGAGATCGACGCCTTCTAGGTGGTCGAGAAAGTGCCGGCGCACGCTGGCCAGGTTGCTCGGCCACGCCTGTTCCAGGCGGGCGAGGCCGGCGTCGGTGAGGACGGCGTTGAATCCGCGGGCGTCGTCGTCGCACCTGACCCGTTCGACCAGGCCCTGCCGCTCCAGGACGGTGACGATGCGGGTCATCCCGCTCAGGGAGAGCTCGCAGGCGACCGCGAGCTCGCCCATCCTCATCCGCCGCTGCGGCGACTCCGACAACCGCATCAGGGCGATCCACTCGATGAGCGGCAACTGCTGTTCGCGCACCATGTCGGCGTCGATGGCGCGGGGCAGCGCGTAGATCAGGCGGGGGAGCGCGCGGACCAACGCCTCCTCGTCGGCGTTCAGCGGCCGCACCGGCCGCGATGTAGTCATGGTCACATCCTACTTGCTTCACGAACGAAGTACTCATACTCTTCCTTCGCGAAGCAAGTATTTCTCGCTGGAAGTGGAGATCGTCATGACCAGAATCGGGATCATCCTCGGCAGCACCCGCCCCGGACGCAACGGGGAGGCCGTCGCCCGCTGGGTGCACCAGGTCGCCGCGCAGCGGACCGACGCGGAGTTCGAGCTCGTCGACCTGCTCGACTACAAACTCCCGCACCTCGACGAGGCGCTGCCGCCGTCGCTGGGCCAGTACACGCAGCCGCACACGATCGCGTGGGCCGGCAAGATCGCCTCGTTCGACGGGTTCGTCATGGTGACGCCGGAATACAACCACTCGACGTCGGGTGCGCTGAAGAACGCCATCGATTTCCTGTACGGCGAGTGGAACAACAAGGCCGTCGGTTTCGTCAGCTACGGCTCGGTCGGCGGCACCCGTGCGGTGGAACACCTGCGCCTGATCGCCGGTGAGCTCCAGATGGCCGACGTACGGGCCCAGGTGGCGCTGTCGCTCTTCACCGACTTCAAGGATTTCAGCGTGTTCACACCCAACGAGTTCCAGCTTCAGTCGCTCACCGCGATGTTGGACCAGGTCGTGGCATGGAGCACGGCGCTCGCGCCGCTGCGTGCCCGCTGAGCTCGTGCGCGACACAGGGATCAGGAGGAACCCATGGGAACGCTTGACGGCAAGGTGGTGCTGATCACCGGCACCGCCGGAGGTCAGGGCCGGGCCGCGTCGCTGGTCTTCGCGCGAGAAGGCGCGAAGGTCGTCGGGTGCGACATCCAGGTCGACGCCAACGACGAGACGGTGGAACTCGTCCGTCGCGCCGGAGGCGACATGACGGGCGTCGCGCCCGTCGACCTCACCGACCCGGAACAGGCGCGGCGGCTGGTCGACGACGCCGTGGCGGCCTATGGCGGGCTCGACGTCGTCTACAACAACGCGGCCATGCCCCGCTTCGGGCCGATGCCCGGTTTCTCGGTCGAGGACTGGCGGGTGACCATCGCCGGTGAACTCGACATTCCTTTCTTCGTGTCGAAGTTCGCCTGGCCTCACCTGGTCCGGCGGGGCGGCGGCGTCATCATCAACGTCGCGTCCATGGCCGGCACGATCGCCGGCGAGGTCCCCCCGATGGTCGCGCACAGCGCGGCGAACGCCGGGGTCATCGGCATGACCCGGCAGTTCGCGCTCGAAGGCGCGCGCCACGGGATCCGCGCGGTGGCGATCAGCCCCGGGCCGGTCCTCACCCCGGCCAGCGACCGCGATCTCGGCGACGACCAGGCCGCCAGGGACGCGATAACCCGCAAGACGCTCCTCAAGCGCTTCGCCCGGCCGGAGGAGATCGTCGAGCTGGCGGCCTTCCTCGCCTCCGACCGGGCGGCGTACATAACGGGCGCCAACTACGCGGCCGACGGCGGCGCGACCGCCTGGTAGCCGGTACGGCTAGCCGGGCGTCCCGTCGCGCTCGTTTCTTCTGGCGAGACGCCCGGCTTGCCCGTCGTGCACATCGCTCACCCACTCCCAGCCGGGCTTGGCCGACGGCCCGACCCGAGGGTCGCCGGGAACATGGGCGTCACGCAAGGCGTACACGTACGCCCGATCCTGGTCGATCCGTGCGTGTACCTCATCGCTGACCGAACCGTGGCCGGGGACGAGGACGTCGACGTCGCCAGCCACGCCATCGAGCAGCCGCAGCGCAGCGAGGTAGTCCTCGATCGGGTCGGCGGTGTCGTCGAAGTCGAGCATCGGAATCAGGACATCAGAGAGCATGTCACCGGCGACGAGAACCCCGCGTTCTTCGACGAACAGCGCCGCATGGCCCGGTGCGTGCGCTTGATGCTCGATGATCCGGACCTGAGGGCCGTCCCATGGAATCCGCGCCGTCCCGGCGGGCAGGGCGGTGATCTGGCCGAGCAGGTCCAGGGGCACCCGCTCGGCGATGCCCGTCGGGAGCAGGTGGGCGGTGATGCGGGCCTTCGCATCCGGGTCGGACAGCTGATCCCGGACGGCGGCCGCGCAGCGGGCCGTGCCGTAGCGAGGGGCCGCGCCGAACTGGGCGTGCCAGAGCAGGTGATCCCAGTGAGGATGCGTCGAGAAGCCTGCCACAACGGTCCGGCCCGAATGGGACAGGTCGTTCGCGAGGCAGGCCAGTTCGTGGTCCTGCACCCCGGGGTCGATGAGCAACACCCCGGTGCGGCCTTGCACGACAACGGCGTTGCTCTGGAGGAACTCGCTCTCGTGGACCAGCACACCATCCGCGACCTGCCTCAGCACGGCGGCCCCTTCCGCTTGTGATTTGCAACCGCTCGTCGCGACGGTAGTACCGGGTGGTGGCAGATTGCCAGCAGTAGGGGCGAAGCGAACGAGCCGCGGTCGGTGGGCAACTGGCTGGGGAGCTTCGCCGACAAGCCGGTTGGCTGTCGCTGCGCCCTGGCTCTCAGAACGGCTCGCACTGGTGGACACCGCAGGTGGGTTACGCCATCCGCCACGGCACCAGGACCTGTTTCTCGGCGTCCGTTCCCACGGCCCGGCGCAGCGCTACGTAGCATCGGGCTCCGTGATCGTATGGCTCAACGGCACCCACGGCGCAGGCAAGTCGACGACCGCTGCACTCGTGCAGCGACTGATCCCGGATTCACGGGTGTTCGACGCCGAGAAGGTAGGCGAGACACTCATGGACATCACGCCGGGGCTGCCGGCGACCGACAACTTCCAGCACTGGCCGCCGTGGCGGCCACTCGTGGTCGAGACCGCCCGCCTCGTGCTCGACTACACCGGTGGCACTCTGGTGATGCCCATGACTGTCCTGGTCGAGCAGTACTGGCGCGAGATCAGCACGGGCCTCACCCGACATGCCATCCCGGTACGCCACTTCGTCCTGCACGCCGACCAAGACACCCTCCGCAGGCGCATCGTGGGGGACACTCTTCTCGGCCCTTCCCCCTTCCGTCTCAGATACCTCGAGCCCTACGCGGAGGCGGCCCGCACGTGGCTACACGGCGAGGCCGAGGTCGTCGACACCACGCACCTGACGCCCGCCCAGGTCGCACTGCAGATCGCAGAGGCCGTCGAAAGTTGAGGCTCGCCCCCGAAAACCTCCTTGAACAGCGCTGTGGGCAGGTCGGACAACGCTGGATCCGCACCTAACCGAGTGCCGGCGGGTGCTCGGCTGGACGGCGTCCCCAGGCTGAGATCAGCGGCGCGAGTGTCAGGTCGAGTTCGCCCGCGTGGATGGCGGCCAAGTGCGCGTCGATCTCGGCGTCGTCGGCCAGACCGGCCGTGAGCAGCTCGCCGCGCACGTGCCGGATGGTCGCCGCCTCCAGCCGGTCGCAGGCCGGCCCGCCGACCGGGAAAGAGCCCGCCGCGGCGACATCCACCAAGCCGGCCTCACGCAATGCCCGAGGCAGTGTCCGGCCGTAACGCAGGTCCGCGCCGCGGCGCGTCAGCAGCTCCCGGACCGCGTCGCGCAGCCGATTGGCCCGCCGCTGCGCCGGGCCGCTGTCGTCCAGGCATGCCAGTGGCTGCAGAGCGGTGTCGGCGTCCTCGACCAGCAGCCAGCCGCCGGGCCGCAGCGCCGCCGCCATGTTGGCCAACGCCCGAGCCCGGTCGGGTACGTGGACCAGCACGAGCCGGGCGTGCACCAGATCGAACGTCCCCGGCTCCGGGGGCGGATCAGCCGCGACGTCGTGCCGGCGCACCTCGTACCCGTCGCCTGCCTCCAGCCACGACGGGTCGATGTCCGTGGCCAGCACGTGCCCGGTCGGACCGACGGCCGCCGCGAGCGCCTCCGGGACGCTGCGGCCACCGGCCCCCACCTCCCAGCAGCGCGAGCCGGCCCCGACCCCCAATCGATCGAAGTGCCCCCGCGTCACACCGTCGAACAGCTCGGCCAGCCAGACGAATCGCTCGCCCGCCTCGGCGCGCGCGTTGTCCAGCAGGTACCCGCGGGCGGGCTCTCCGCCGAGCGCGGTAGTCCCGCCTGTCGGATCCGGTCGGCCGCCGACGCGCGGCGGGCGGGGCGAGGAGGTCATCACCACATGGTCACCTCCCCAGGCCACCAGCGCCACGATGCTTGGAGAGGGATATCTCACACCGCCGGCGAACCCCGCACGTCCTACGGCACGGTTCCGCACCGCGACGCGCCGGAAGGGGTACTGACGTGCCCCAGAGCACAAAGATCCGTTCTGGAAGGGCTGGCAAAGCGGCTGCCATCCTGAACGAGGTCGCTGTCCTCAGTGCATTGACCATGGCTTGGCAGTGTTGAACGGCGTCGGGGTGGCGCTGGGCCTTACGCCTTTTGAACACCCGCAGCGTTAGGGATAGTCCGCATGACGAACCGAACATCGTTGGCGGCACTGACGCTGGCCCTGACGGCGCTGGGGGCGCAGCCTCCCGCGGCGGGCGCCACCACCGTCTCCAGCCCAAGCGTGTCGTGGAAGTCCTGCCCCACCTACTCCGACGAGGTGATCCGGAGCCTGGGCGTGACGCAGGATCACGTCGCGAACTTCCGTACCCTGATGAAACGCCTGGAGTGCGGGACGGTCAGCGCGCCGCTGAACCACGACAACCCCGGTGGGCCGAAGATCGACATTGCTGTGACCCGGCTGGCCGCCACGGACGAGGACCACCGGCTGGGCACTGTCGCCATCCTGCCGGGAGGGCCGGGCGGCAGTGGATATCTGGACCCGATCCTGCGGGCCGCGCTCAGAAACGATGAGATGGCCGAGCTGAACGAGCGGTACGACATCATCGGCTTCGACCCCCGCGGGGTCGGGTACAGCACCAAGGTCGTCTGCGAGCCCGGCCCGAGAGGCCCGGACAAGCCGGGCCCGCTGACCAAGGAGTCGGCCAGGAAGATCTACGACGCCCAAGTCGCGGCCAACCTGAAGTGCGCGAACTCCGACCCGGACTTCCTCCGGCAGCTCACCACCGACACCGTGGCCAGGGACCTGGACCAGGTGCGGACCGCACTGGGCGACCGCACGCTCAACCTGCTCGGTTTCTCCTGGGGCACCTATCTGGGCGCTGCGTACCGGAGCCTGTTCCCCATGCACACCGGACGGGTCTTCCTGGACAGCCCAGCGCCGCCGTGGACCCGTTTCGACAGGCACATCGAGGAGAGCGCGGCGGCGGTCGAGCGCAACTTCGGCCGCATGGCCACCTGGCTGGCACGCCGTGGGGCGATCTACGGTTTGGGCACCACCGCCACGCAGGTGCGTGAGCAGGTGGTGAAGCTCGTCACCACGTACGACAAGAACCCCAAGACCTATACCGAACTGCCGCAGCCGATCGATGGCTCGGCCGTCGCCAACCTGGCCGGGCGCAACTCGACTGAGTGGGCACGCGCGGGCAAGGCCCTCTCCGAGCTGCGGACGGCGAAGGCCACTACCGCCCCGCCCACCGTCAAGGAGCTGCTCGGCGCCCAGATGAGAGCACCTCTGCCTGGCACACCCGAAATGACGAACATGACCATGAACTGGGCGGTCACGTGCAACGAGGACAGCAGCCGACCGAGTTTCGACACCGCCTGGCATGACTACCAGCGGCTCCAGAAGCGCCTTCCGGCGACCGGCCGCTCCTGGGGCACGACCGCGCTGTGTTCCGGCTGGCCGCTGCCGGTGCGGCAGGCCACGCTGAAGCGGAACGGCGGATCGCTCGTGCTGGCCGCGCACCTGTACGAGTACATGTCCGTCTACGACTGGGCGCTGCAAACCCGCCGCGTCATCGGTGGCACCGTCTACAAGGTGGCCGACGACGTGCACGTCTCGACCACTAAGGTGCCTGAGTGCGCCGCCGAGGTGGTGAAGTACTTCGAGACGGGCCGGATCGACGCGGGCTGCCCGGGCCTCAAGCCCGCGAGCTGACCCTCGGCCTGAGCATGGAAACAAGCGAGCGCCCCCACCCACCTCCACGAACGCACCGAAACCAGTACGAACCGCAGCAGCAGAGATTGTCAGGCACCCTCCAAACTTCAGTACCCCTGGCCAGCAAACCCAAGTACCCCCTGGCCAGGGGCAGGTTCGTTGGATTCTGCTCCATTGTTACCGGGACCCCTTCAGGACTTCGGGCCCGATCAACGCGCCGACACCGCCCTCCCACTCAAGCTTCTGCGCGAGGGTCATGTGGGGCGGCAGCACCAAGCGGTACCCGAGGCGTTCACTTCTACCATTTCGTCCGCTGTTGTCCCCGGGAGCCTGCCGCCTGATCTCGCTGGGTGCCGCGCCGTACCCGTACACGCGAGCGACCACCGAGCAACCATGCGTCATTGACCATTGAATTCGTCGACGACCCTGCGCACTCGCCGACACTGGTGCCGTCATTACAGTCGGCGCGTAGGCCACGTCGAAAGCGTGGTGCAGGCGCTCAGCGCGGCGTTTCGCCGGGATGACCCACTATGGGCCAGCCTCCTCGACGAGTATTGCCCACGCCTCGTCGAGATGGGATTCTCAGGCTTCTTCAGGGGAGCCGGCTGGCTCGACATGGCCGCGGGTTGCCCCGCGTGCTCGGCGTGTCGGCGGGTAGGGCGTAGGCAGCGATGACCGGAGGAAGGCAGGGCGGCGATGAGGCGGCGTCTGCCCAGCACGAATGGGCATGCCGGGCTGCCCGACCAGAGGTTGCTGCAGGCGGCCTTCGACAGCGCGGGGGCGGGTATCTATCTGACTGATCTTGCTGGACTTATCACTATGGCGAACCGGCAGGCCGGGGCGTTGCTGGGCCGTCCAGTAGCGGAGATGCTGGGCGCCGATGCCCACGACCTGCTGCACAGGGGCGCTGACGATGGGCTGACTCCTCATTCCACCTGTCGGCTGATGGGGGTGCTGGAGCACGGTCGTCCGGCGCGTGGCGAAGAGTCGACTTTCCTACGGGGTGATGGCAGCCTGCTGCCGGTCGCCTTGTCGGCCGCTCCGATAGTGCAGGGCGGGCAGGTACTCGGAGTGATCGTCGTCTTCACCGACATCACCGAGCGGCTGAACCTCTCTCGTCGGCAGGCCGGCCAACTGGCAATGTTGGAGGACTTCAACGCCCGCCTGACGCTGGTCACCGAGATCACCTCCGTGCTGACCCAGACGCTGGATGTGGACGAGGCCTTGCGACGGCTGGGCAGGCTGATCGTCCCGCGGTTGGCCGACTGGGCGATGGTGGATCTGCGTGTCGAGCACGACAAGGTGGAGCGGGTGGTGGTGATCCCTCCTGCTGATCAGGCGGCGGGGTTCCCGCTGCCCGAGCCTCCCGGTTCCCTGCTGGCGCGGGTGCTGGATCGAGGTGAGACCGTCTTGCTGGGGCCGGGCGACATAGCCCGCAAACCTGACTCCGGCATGGCCGCCGCAGAGCGGGAGCTGTTCGCAGCCCGGGGAGCGGTGTCGGCGATCATCACGCCGCTACGCACCCAGCGGCGGGTGCTGGGGGCTCTCACCGTGGCGCGCACCGACCCGGTCCACCCCTTCGACGCCACCGATGTGACGCTGGTCACCGACATCGGACGTCGCGCGGGGTTGGCGGTGGGCAACGCGCGCCTGTTCGGCCGGCAACGCGAGGTGGCCGAAATGATGCAACGTCACCTGCTGGCTCCGCTGCCGCAGGTCGGCCACCTTGAGATGGCCGCCCGCTACCTTCCGGCCCCGGTGGGGTCTCAGGTCGGGGGTGACTGGTACGACGCCTTCCTGCTGCCCGACGGCGTCGCCGCCCTGGTCATCGGTGACGTGGTCGGCCACGACATAACGGCCGCCGCTGAGATGGCCCAGCTGCGCAGCATGGTGCGCACGCTGGCGTGGGACCGCTGCGTGTCGCCCAGCCTGGTCGTCAGCCGGGTGGATCAGGCGATGTCCGCCGTCACGGACGTGCCCATGGCGACGATGATCCTGGCGCGTGTGGAAGGCTCCGAAGATGGTCCCTGGCGGTTGCGCTGGAGCAACGCCGGGCATCCGCCGCCTCTGCTGGTCACCCCTGACGGGCATGCCCGCTACCTCGAACAAGGGCGGGATCTGCTGCTCGGGCTCCGCCTGGGTATCGAGTCGACCAGGCGCGACGCCGTCGAGCCGATGCCCGCTGGGAGCACCCTCCTGCTCTACACCGACGGCCTCGTCGAAAGTCCCGGCAGCGACCTGGCCACCGGACTGGCCCGGCTGCGGGCGCAGGCCGCGGCCATAGCTCACCTCCCGCTGGAGGACGTGTGCGACGAGATCGTGCGACGCATACCCCACGGGACCACCGACGACGTCGCTCTTCTCGCGTTACGCCTTCCGGCGTGCGGCGCCGGCGCCTGACCGGCCGAACCCTCCGGTGTGGATCGAGGCGGAATGGAACTGACGTGGCCGTTCCTTTCACAGCTCGATCTCGACCAGGTCGACCGCCACCGACACGCAGGTCTGGATCATGTCGCCCGCGTCTCCGTGCACCTGGCCGGTCCGTACGTCGCGTACCCGGCCGGAGCGAAGGCGCGCGACGCATCCGTAGCAGATGCCCATGCGGCAGCCGCTGGGCATGAGCACCCCCGCGCGCTCGCCGACGGCCAGCAACGGCGTCTCGCCGTCGGCCTCGGCTTCTCTGCCGCTCCTGGTGAAGCGGACGCGCCCTCCCGAACCCGCTGCCGCCGGCACCAGACTGAAGCGCTCGACATGGAGCCCGTCCGCGGGCCCGGTCCAGTACGCCGCGATGTCGTCGAGCATCTGAGGCGGTCCGCACGCCCAGACGGACCGATCCGTCCAGTCCGGGCAGAGCCGGGCCAGATCCGCGGGCCGCAGCCGTCCGTCAGAACGCGTGTGCCGTTCGTGCAGGTGCAGCCGCGGACACCGTGCGGCCAAGCCCCGCAGCCGCCCGCCGAAGATGACGTCGCCAGGTGCCGGCGCCGAATGGACCAGCACGATCTCCGGCCCCGTCACAGCCGGAACACCGTCGAGCAGGTTGTCCAGCATGGCCATCACGGGGGTGATGCCGCTCCCGGCGGTCACGAACAGCAGACGTGGGGGCGGTGGCTCCGGGAGGACGAAGGTCCCCTCGGGCCGGCCCAGCCTGAGCACCGTCCCGGGCTCCGTGCTCCGCACCAGGTAGTCGGAGACGAGCCCGCCGCGCGCGGCCTTGACCGTGATGGTGACGCAACCGCCGGACCTACCCGGGGCCGACGACAGGGAGAAGGTGCGCCAGCGTCGCCGCCCGTCGACATCGACGCCGATCCGCACCCACTGACCAGGCCGGTGCGTGACCCAGCCTCGCCCCGGACGGATCACCAGTGTCACCGCATCGGCGGTTTCCGTATGAACCGCCTCGACCCGGCCGCACAACTCCCCTTCCGCCCAGAGCGGATTGATCAACCCGAGATAGTCCTCGGGAAGCAGTGGCGAGGTCAGCCAGTGCGCGGCTGTCGCCAGCCGGCGAAGGAGTGCCCCAGGGGACGCGGACGCACGCGTAAGGATCACATGCAGAGCCTTCCGAGGAATCGGCAGCCATCGAGATCGAGGGCTCAGGCCACGAACGGCCATCCGTATGACGTGTACCCGGTGCCCGCGTCCGGCAGCGGCAGGCGGGGGCCATGATGGGACAGGGAGCGGTTCAGGACCGGTAACAGACCGGTAGGCGGTCGGGCCCGCGGCGGCAGGGCTGTGGGAAGAGGTTCGCGGAGCCGGCGAAGCGGTGACGCGGACGCCGGGCGGGGACCTAGCGGGGATATCCACGTGGGCCGGTCCCGTCCTTACCGTGAGGAGAGGGTATGACCATCGACGCCCCCACCGGGCTGCTCTACTTACTGAGCGTCGGCAAGGAGAAGGAACTGATCCTTCGCGTGCACGGCACGATGCCCACGGCCGAGAGACTCGTCAGCTGGATGGAGCAGGGCGCCGTCGTGTCCCTTCAGGTCTCCCATGAGGGTGAGCCGGACACGTTCACCTACGTGGTCAACTTCAGGCATGTGGTGGCGGCCCGCTGCGCTCCCTACGCGAGGACGCGGATCAGCAGCTTCTGAGTCGCGGCTCCGGCCCCGCCTCTCCCACGGCGGGGCTCGCCGCCGGCGTCGCGGCTCCGGGCCTTCGGCTACGCCGGCATCGGGATGGTGCCGTTCAGGCCGGTCGCACGCAGTAACCGCGACAGGTACGGGCGGGCCGCGGTGAGGGAAAGGGTGATCCCCATCGTCTTGGCGCGGCGCTGGATGCCGACCAGGACTCCCAGCCCGCAGGCGTCGCATGCCGCCACGCCCGACAGGTCGAGAATGAGCACGCTTCTGCTGTAGCGCAGGACGTCCAACAGGTCCTCGCGCAGGTCGGGACTGGTGAAGATGTCGATCTCGCCGGACAGCCGGATGGTCGTCGGAACCGACGGGTCGGCTCCGTCAAGTGGCGCGAGGTCACGGATGGAGACGCCATGCTCCGGTCGGCGACGAGACGGGGTCTCCGGCGGCAGGCCTGGCAGGTGGGCGTCCGATCGGTGGTGTCGGCACCCCTCGAGCAGGTCCGCCGGCAGCGTACTGATGTGCACTCTCTCGTTCTCTCCGTCCGCGTCCCGTGTGTCTGTGTCGGCTCGGGCGCCGGGCGTGGAACGAGAGAGCAGCGTCGGTGTCATGATCGCCTGGCCTGTCTTGGTCCTCGAAAGAACCGCGTCACGGTATATCGCCGCGGGCGACGCCGACCTGAGTGCCAACGCACGAAAAGTCCTCGGTGCTTGAACTCTACCCTGGTTTTCTGGAATGGCGCCGTCCCGGAAGTGAAGTGTCCTCGATTTTCAGAGACGCACAGGCGCGAAGTTCGCGTCAGGGAACGCGTAGGGAAACACTGCCGCGTCCGAAATTCCGTGTGCGGCCAACGAGAACAGTTGGTGGCTCAGGGGGCGGAGGCGGGCAATTGGAGCGTGAAGCAGGCGCCGCCGAGCGGGGAGGGCTCGACCCAGACGGTTCCGTGGTGGGCTCTCGCTATCTCGTGGGTGATGGCCAGGCCGAGGCCGAGGCCGGGCCCGCCCCGCTGGGAAACGGTTTCGAGCTGGTACATCCGGTCGAAGATGCGTTCCCTGTCCTTCTCCGGCACGCCGGGGCCATCGTCGGACACCGTCAGTCGCGCATCGCCGTCGCTGCGGCCGACGCGGACCTGCACCCGCTGGGTGGCGTGGTGCTGTGCGTTGTCCAGCAGATTGGTGATGACCTGGCAGATCCGCGTGCGCATGGCTGTGATCTCGACATCGGGGGTGCAGATGACTTCGATCGAAATGGGGTCGTTCCGGTCGGCGACCTCCTGCCTGACCAGTTCGCACAGGTCGAACCGTCCCCAGTCGGTTTGAGAGGCGCTGGAACGGGCGATCAGGAGAAGTGCGGAAGCCAGCGCCTCCAGCCGGTCCACTCCACGTAGTACCGCCTCCAGCACGCGGGGATAGTCGGCTTCGCCGGGACGGGTGATCGCTTCTTCCACCGTGACGCGTATCCCGGCCAACGGGGAGCGGATCTCGTGGGCGATGTTGGAGGAGAACTGCCGCTCTCTGTCCAGCATGTCCAGACTCGCATTGATGTTGTCGACCAGCTGCGTCACCTCCTGCGGGTCATGCTGCTGAGCGATCTGGGCGTGTTCATCGCTGAGGTTGATGTCGGCGAGGTCGCCGGAGATAGCACGCACGCGTCGCAGCAGCCGGCGGACCAGCACCCGGCCCGCGGCCGCGGTGGCCAGCACCATGACGAGATTCCACCAACGCTTACGAGAATCGGTGTCCCTCCCTGGACCTGCGCGTTCCAGGCGATCGCTCAGGCATGATCTGCCCATCGGAC
This sequence comes from Microbispora triticiradicis, assembly GCF_005864065.1. NCBI lineage: Bacteria > Bacillati > Actinomycetota > Actinomycetes > Streptosporangiales > Streptosporangiaceae > Microbispora > Microbispora triticiradicis. Next base: position 164,946 of record NZ_VANP01000007.1, read on the forward strand.
ACTCCCCACGAACCATCCCGCCGCATAGGCTCCCTACCCCCATATCAACCGTTTACCTCGATAAATCACCGGCGAGCGGGTCGTGAGGCGGCTGCGCGGCCCAGCCAGGTCGTGTCTGACGAATCACGCCCTGCCGCGCGTGGCCCAGGCGGCGCGGTGAGCAGGCATGGCGCATCTGGAACACCTCCTGAATCGCTCTTGCAGTCTCGTACGACGTGCTCACCCCCGATGACGGGTACCACGAGAGGTGGGTGAACCGACTGGGAGGGGCGGCAGGACGTGCGTTCCATGTGCCACCGTTCGCACGCGACGTCCTCGCCCCGCAGGCCCGGCTCGCGCACGTCGGCGACCGCCGGCCGATCGCGGCCGCGTCTCGAACCGTTCGCCGCGGGTCCCGTCACCGTTGAGCTATGAGAGGAACGCGCATGCCTGCCACATCTCATCTCACCCCTGCCGAGGTCGAAGAGTTCGGTCGGGAGCTGGACAAAATCCGCGATGAGGTGCTCGCGAGCCTGAGCGAGCGGGATGCCAGGTACATTCGCGGCCTGATCGCGACCCAGCGCAAGCTGGAACTCTGCGGCCGGGCATTGCTCTTCGCCTCTTGGCTGCCGCCCGCCTGGATGGCCGGGACCACCGCTCTCGCCGCAGCGAAGATCCTCGAAAACATGGAGATCGGCCACAATGTCCTCCACGGGCAGTGGGACTGGATGGGCGATCCGAAGATCCACTCAACGACCTGGGAGTGGGACTTCGCTTCCCCGGCCGATCAGTGGAAGCACTCCCACAACTTCGTCCACCACACCTGGACGAACGTGCTGGGCAAGGATCGGGACATCGGCTACTCCGCGATGCGGATCACCCCGGAGCAGCGATGGCATCCGATCTACCTCGCCCAGCCGCTGTACAACGCGCTGCTGGCGCTCTTCTTCGAGTACGGCATCGCGATATACGACCTGGAACTCGAGCGCATCCCGTCAGGGAAGAAGGACCTCAAAGAGGCCCTGACCCAGCTTCGTGCCGTCGCGGGCAAGATTCGGCGCCAGGTTGTCAAGGACTACGTCGCGTTCCCGCTGCTCGCCGGTCCGGCCTTCATCCCGGTCCTGTTCGGCAATCTGACCGCGAACATCGCGCGCAACGTGTGGGGGCACACCATCATCTTCTGCGGCCACTTCGCGGAGGGCGCGGAAGTCTTCACCGAGGACCGGCTCGAGGGCGAGACCCACGGCGAGTGGTACGTCCGGCAGCTTCTCGGCTCGTGCAACATCGACGGTGGCCGCCTGTTCCACATAATGAGCGGCAATCTGAGCCACCAGATCGAGCACCACCTGTTTCCGGACATGCCCAGCAATCGCTACGCGGAGATCGCGCCGAGGGTTCGCGCGCTGTGTGAGCGGTTCGGCCTGCCGTACATGTCCGGCTCGCTGACCCGCCAGGCGGGCTCGGTGTGGAAGCGCGTCCTGCGGCTCGCGTTTCCGGGACCCGCGCGACGGCTCGCGCCCGCCTCTCCGGCGAGGAGGCTCGAAGCGGCGGCCTGATCCGCGCCGGTGGCGGCGTGTCAGCGGGTGATACGCGGGGCCGGACGTCGCGACCGGCGCCTCCGCGGCTACTCCCCGCTCCGGTCCGGCGTGCCGGGTGAAGGCGCTCGGCGCAGGCGGAGGCAGAAACAGGCGCCATCGTCCTCGCGGGGCTCGTACCAGGCGTCGCCGCCGTTGCCCCGGGCGAAGCTTCGGACTATCCACAGTCCCAAGCCTGTCCCCTCTGTCTCGCGCTCAGCCTCCCGCTCACGGCTGAAGCGCTCGAACAACCGGGGCACGAAAGCCTCCGGCACGCCTGGCCCACGGTCGCACACCCGGAGGAGGATCCATCCCGGCTGCCCGGTCACGGACACGTCCACGGGCGGACGTCCGTAGGCGAATGCGTTCTCCAGATAGTTGTCCACCATCGCGGAGAACTCTGTGCGATCGACCAGGGCCTCCAGATCAGGGCTGCAGGACATGCGCACCTCCTGTGATCGTTTGTCCAGCTCGCCGAGCCGTTCGAGGAGGACTTGAAGCACGGGGACGCGTTCCAAGCGGGCGGACGCGCCCTTCGCTTCGATGGTCGACGCGGTGAGGAGTTTTCGGACGAGCCCTTGGAGGCGGGCCGTCCGATCGGCGATGCGCTCGATGATCTCGGTTCTTCGCTCCTCGGCGAGCGCGACCAGGCGGTCGCGTAGCACGTCCACCAGCACGCTGATGGTGGCCAGGGGACTGTGGAGTTCATGGGCCGCGACAGCGACCGCGATGTTCTGACGTTCCAGGGCCGCCTCCAGCTCTCGCTCGAGGTGCCTGCTCCGCGTGACGTCGCGGAGTGCGGCGACGTACAGGGGCTCACCTTCCAGGGTTGTGGCGGTGACCCGCATCTCGACGACCCGTTTGCCTCCGGCGGGCAGCATCAAGTCGATCTCGGTCGCCGCACCCGCGGCGATGGGGAAGCCGAACGGGGTGCCGATCAGCTCCGCCGCCGAGCGGGCGAAGAGCTCCGCGGCAGCGGGATTGCAGAGCCTGATGACTCCTTCTTTGTCGACGGCGACGATGCCGTCCGCCGAGGCCGAAACGATGACCTGGCTGATATCGTCCCGGAATTCGACGTCGTTGGGCCGCCCTGACCCGGAGCCACCCGTGCGGCTTCCGCCAGGCGAGGACCCGCCGCCGGCACTCACCCCGACGGACCCTCTGTCGCTTCGGACTCGGGCGACCCCCACGCGGTCCCGGGATCGGTCGCTCCTGTGAAGACGTGGGGGACGCCTCGCAGAGGTTCACCGATGTGCATGCCGGTGTCATCGATCCTGAACTGGCGGATCCTGTGGTCATGGGCGGAGCCGCGGGCCTGGAGCACGGCGATGGCACGCTGGATCTCGGCGGGGCCTTCGACATATCGGAGCTGGATCCAGACGTCGGAAAGGCCCGCGATGTCGGAGGCGATCGCCGGCGCGTCTGCCGAGATGAGCCGTCCCGAAGGTGTCCGCGTGAGAAGAGTGGTGATCTCGCTCTGCCGGAGGACCGCCCCCAGCGCGATGATGAAGTCGAGCAGAGTCCGCGGCGCGACCACGCGTTCGAGAGCGGACACCGTGTCGATGACGAGCCGGGCCGGCGCGAACTCCTCAACAGCGCGCCTGAGCTGCAGAAAGAGGTCTTCCGGAGAGGTCACCTCCGCGTAGCTGGACATGACCCGGGCCAGGCCCGACGCCTGCATGGCCTTGAGGTCCAGACCCCAGCTCGCGGCGGTGCGGAAGAGCTGCCCGCGGGTCCCGTCGAAGGTGCAGAGCAGGCAGCGCTCACCCGCCTCGACGGCGGCGGCCGCGAAACGCAGACTCGCCAGTGTCTTGCCCGTGCCGGTGGGCCCGGTCATCAGGACGATGGCGTCCCGGTAGAAGCCGCCGCCGCACATCTCGTCCAACTCGGGGATGCCTGACGAGACGCGGGCGAGCGACGCGTGGTCGGACGGCGTGAGGAACGCGAGGGGGACCACCACGATCCCGTCCCGCGGATCGATGGTGAACAGCCATTCCCCCGTGCGGTGCGTGGCGCCGCGGAACTTGACGATCTCAACCGTCCGGCTTCGCCGACCCTGCCGGAGTACGTTGCGCAGGATGATGACATTGTCGAGCACGAAAGGCTCGACCCCGTAGCGGGTCACACCGTCGTACTCCTCGGGGCGTTCCGCGGTGAGCACCGAGGTGACTCCGAGCGCCTTGAGGGCGGAGGCGACCCGGAACAGTTCGTGGCGAACGACGCTGATGTCGGAGAACCGGGTGAAGATCGCGTTGAGCGAGTCGAGCGCGACACGGCGAGCCCCGGTCTGGCGGACCGCGTGTTCGATGCGCGCCACCAGGGCACCGAAGTCGTAGGCGCCGACGGCGGGGGCGTCCTCCCCGATGCTCGCCGATGCTTCGACGAAGGCCCACTTCCCTTCGTCCTCCCACGACTGGATGGGGAAGCCCAGCGAGGCCGAGTTACGGCGGATGTCGGTGACTGTCTCCTCGAAGGTGACAAACACCCCAGGCTCGTGGAAGCGCATGATTCCGCGGGAGAGGAACTCGACGGCGAACAACGTCTTACCGCTGCCGGTCGTGCCGCTCACCAGCGTGGATCGGCCCGCGGGCAACCCGCCCAGGGTCACGTGGTCGAAGCCGTTGATCCCCGTGGGGATCCGCGCGATCGCGTTGCTACCAGTCATCGTCACTGCCCCTCCGAGGGCGATGCGTCCGCGGCTGGGAGGCCCAGAGCGATGGCGGCGCGGCCATGATCGGACAGATCCCCGATCACCCGCCGCTGCGGTGGCGGCGCGAGCCTGACCACGGTGGGGGTGGCCAGGATCCGTCCCTCCTCGGCGAGTTCGGGCCGTTCGACGGCGTCGATGACCTCGACCTCGTACATGCCGGAGAGGTGAGCGTCGCACAGGAACCGCAGGTTCACCTCCGCGGCATGGGACCGCTCCGTGTTCCCAGCCACGTACAGCCTGAATGAGTAGGTGGTCACGTCAGGAACCGTCTCCAACGTTCGCAGGGCTCCGGACGGGGCCTTGCGGTCTACCGCTGTTCGTACCCCGCAGACAGGCAGGGACCAGCATCGAAAGAGGAGACGGCACACGAAGCGGATGGGTGTCCGCCGGCTTGGCGCACGCATCAGGCGCCGCCGGCCCTCGCGTGGAGCGACGATCCGGTTCGATCTGACTTGTGCGTCACGATGCACCGCGGGTAGCGTCATGATGAGTTCACAGGGGCAGGCCCCAGGGTCTTCGGCCTACTTTCGGCGAGGCGGACGCGCCCTCATCAGCCGGCTCCGATCCATCCTCTCCGTTCAGAGTCACGCCTCAACCGGGGGACGGGCGGAGCGGGTCCGGCCGGCCGGCGCACGGCGGCGAAAACCGCTCACGAGATGAGCAGCCATGAGCCGAGCAGTGGTCAAGGTCACGGCGGGCAGGAGCCTCCGGTGATCCGAGTTCTCGTGGTCGAGGATCAGCAGGCGCTCGCCGGCGCTCTCGAGATCGCGATCGACGCCCAGCCCGATCTGCATTGCGTGGGCGCCGTCGGGACGGTCGAAGACGCCGTCTCGCTCGTGACGGTACGGAGCCCCGAAGTCGTGCTCATGGACATTCATCTGCCCGACGTCGACGGAATCGAGGGCACGAGGCGGATCAAAGCCTCTCACCCGCATGTCCGCGTCCTCATCCTCACAGGCGATGCCAGCCCCGACCTGTTCGCGGCCGCCGCGGCGGTAGGAGCTTCCGGATTCCTCGCAAAGGACAGTAAATTTCCGGACATTCTCAAAGTGATCCGCGCCTCGGTGGACAGGAACATCCTCATGGTGGAGGGCGACACGCTCAGAGCGCTCCTCCAGGATTCCAGCGCATCGCCGCACGTCGGGCGCGAGAACTGGGCGGGGCTCACCGCGCGCGAGCTGGAAGTCCTGGGGCTGATGGGGGAAGGGCTCGATCCCCGTGCGATCGCCGGGCGGCTCGTCGTGAGTCTCCACACCGCTCGAGGCCACGTCAAGAACGTCATGATGAAGCTGAGCGCGCACAGTCAGCTCGAGGCGGTTGTCGTGGCGACTCGGACGGGGATCCTGCCGGGACTGCGGAAACCTTGCTGAGGCCCGCGATCCGGCCCATTTGGGGGGTGCCGTCCGGACCATGTGCGGGTGGCGGAGCGTCTGCCGTCTCCCTAGATTGTTGTACATGCGTCGCACCGCGGGTCGCCGCGGCTTTTCCCTGACTACCGCCTCGGCGGGGTCGGGCTCAAGAACGCCCCGTGCCGGTACCCCGGAAAAGAAGAGCGCCGCTGTCATTCAGAGGGCACGCCGGCCTGCCGCGCATGGACGCTATGAGGCCTTCGCTGACGCCCTCGAGACATCCCACTGTCGACATCCCCGGTCAAGTCCCGGGAAGGATTCCCGGCCGGCTTCGGCGTGTACACCACTCTCCGAGGTCCACGGGGATTCGGCAGGCACGCCAGCGATACCGACACACCCTCGACCGCTGGGCGTGCGGAAGGAAGAACTGACATGGACACGAGACACGTTAAGGCTCTGTCCGACTGCATCGACGGTCTTGACCTCCCCGCACATGTCGCAGGCACTGATGTGGAGGTTTCCGATTCCCTCGGTGAAGACGAGATCGCCCGGACCACCCGGGCCGTGATCCGCACGCTGGAACAGCTCAACAAGGAACTGCGGCAACAGCGGAGGTTCGCCTCCGACACGTCGCACGAGTTGCGTAACCCCATCGCCGGGCTGCGCGCAGAGCTTGAGCAGGCTCAGTCACATCCAGACGATGTTCATCTGCACGAGACGCTCCAACGTGCGCTGTGCGTCGTCGACCGGCTGGAGGCGATCATCAGCGATCTGCACCTGCTGTCCCGAGTGGAGGGCGCCGTGCCGTACGGGCGGGCGCCGGTCGACCTGGCGCAGTTGGTCAAGGCGGAAGTCTCCCGGCGGGCGGACCGTATTCCGGTCCAGTTGCGGCTCGTTCCCGGGGTCTACGTCAAGATCGTCGACATCCAGATCGGCCGGGTACTCACAAATCTGCTGGACAACGCCCAACGGCACGCCGAACGGGTCGTACGGGTCGAGGTCAGCCGTAACGGGCGCACCGCGGAACTGGTGGTCTCCGATGACGGCGAAGGGATCGCCGAGAGCGACCTCGAACGGGTCTTCGAACGATACACCCGGCTGAACGCGGGCCGTCGCCGAGACCGTAGCGGCACCGGCCTCGGGTTGTCGATCGCCCGTGAAATCGCTCAGGCTCACGACGGGACCCTTCATGCCGGAGACTCTCCCATCGGCGGCGCGCGCTTCACGCTCCGGCTTCCCCTCGCCGCCCTTCCGGGCCCCAACGGTGCCAAGAGGCCCTACCAACAGCTGTGCTGATCGCCAATCGCGAAGGCGGGTAGAGCGCCGGACGCGATGCCGGGCCAGATCACGGGCAGCCAGATCGCCCGAAGTGGCCGCCTTCGTCCTCCCAGACGTCCTGCTCTGCCCCTTGTCCCGCCCAGGCGCCGGGCGCGGGAGTCCGGTCCTCCACGGGAGGCGCACCGTTCGGGTCCCTGGGGGCCGACGCGTATGCGGCCTCCGGCGGTTTCACCCGCAACGATATTCCCTCGTGGCCGTTGATGGTCAGGGTGACCAGCCCGCGGTCCATGGATTGGAACCATCCGACCTTCACGGCCCGGCCGGCGACCGGAATACGGTGCGGAATGTTGCTCCACGCGTCGACGTGCAGTCCGACCCGGAGTGTCATCTTCCCCAGCCGGCGGTCGACGGCCGCGATGAGACCCGGGAGTTCGGCCGCCGCGTCCGTTGACCGGGGCCACCATTCCCCGTCCACAGCACGCGTGCGACGAGAGCTGGGTTCCAGGCTGAGCCGTACGGCAGGTGCGTCAGCCGGCTGCTCCGACGGAACACGAGCGGTGGGAACTGCCGGCGGCGAAGTAGTATGCGTCAGCGTCATGATCGGCCGACCTGCCTCAGCCCTGGCGGGGCTGCGTCTGTGAAGCGCCGCAGACGGTGCCGACGCGACTGCCGACATTCGAAATGTCTCCGGTGACATCGAGTCTACTCTTTTCCCCTGGACGCAGGGGTTTGCGGCAGGCCTGGTGGGCGCTGACCGCGTCGTCCAGGTGCAGGACGGGCGTGCCGTCCCAGCCGGTGAGTGCGGGCAGTCGGCGCATACGCGGGGGCACCGGAGGCCGGAGTCCGGGCCTGAGCAGGAACGCTCGGCCACCCACGCTGACCGGGTGTCGCCATCAGCAGGGGTGATCGGCTCATCTGGCGTTGCCGGTTTCCCTGTTGAGGCGCCCGGGGCTTGACTGTGAGATGGGCCGCGGTCCGTGGGGATTCGGACCACCCCAGAGCGGCCTCCGGGGTGCCCAGGCTGGAGAAACGTGGTTGCCGGCGTGCTCGGTGACCCGTCGACTCCGCCGGGCCTCCGGCCGGACGAGGCCGATCCCAGCAAGCCTCGTCATCGGCTGTGATCGTCGGCCGGAGGTTGAGCGAAGTGCTCGCCGTGGATGACGGCATCCGCCGCCTCGGACAGGCGCAGGTTGCGGGTGCGCGCGTATACGCACAGGGAGTCGAAGGCGTCGCCCATGTCGCTGTGGTGGCGCTCGGCCAGCACCCCGGTGGCCTGCTCGATGAGCGTGCGACTGTTCAGCGCGGTCTGTAGCTGCTCTTCGGCTGCCTCGTGCTGCTCCAGCCCGCGATGGTGCAGGATGCTGATGGTGGCCACATTCGCCAGTGCCTGCCCGATGTGCAGCTCATCAGTGGTCAGCCTGCCGGCTGCCGTCCGCAGCAGGGTGAGCGCGCCGATGATCCTGTCGCGGTGGCGCATCGGCAGTGCCTGGACCGCGACGAAGCCGGCGAGCTGAGCCGCTGCGGCGAAATGAGGCCAGCGCCCTCCCTCGGCGACCAGATCGGCACATGTCACCGGCCCGCCGGTGCGGTAACAGTCCAGGCCGGGGCCGTCGACGTCTTGGAGTTGGAGGAGTTTCAGCATGCGCGCCTGCTCGGTGGAGGCGGCCATCGGACGCAGCCGACCTTGTCGGTCGGCCAGCAGCAGCCCGGCCGCATCGACATCCAACAGCCGCACACAGCGCATGGTGAGCTGGTGCAACATGTCGACGACGTCGAAGTCTCCGACCAGGGTGTCCGTCAACTCGGCGAACGCGTCGGTCAACTGGCGTTCCCGCGTCACGACTGCCTCCCAGAAGGGACTGCGGGGATGTCCTCGTTGAAGTTCATACTTACCTAACTGCACCGAGGTCATGCCGGTGGCCTGGTGCATCTGATGGACCATCGCCCAGTCTCAGGCGGGGTGCGTCGCTCCAGCCGGTGAGGTCGAGCAGACGCCGTACGTGTGGAGACACGGAGCACAACGTCAGAACGTGGGCGTCCTCCAGCCTCGCGGCAGCCATCACCAGGGCGCGCAGGCCGCCGATGTCCACGAACACCAGACCGCTCAGATCAACGACTGGGCTGCCGCCGTCTGCCAGAGAGGCCAGTGCTTCGGCCAGGGCGGGCAGGGTGGCCCGGTCGAGATCACCCTCGATTCTCAGTCCTGGCGGATCGAGGGATGTACTGATCCGGAGGCGGCCGTTGGAAGCCGTGATGGGACCGTTGATCGGCTTGCCGATGCGTTCGCTGACGGTGGGGTCCGGTGCGCCTGCTGTGCCAGTGATGTTCATCCCGACTCCTTCGGCCACGGCGAGAGGGGCGGCCATGCCGCCAAGTAGGTGGGGTGCAACCTGTCGAACCGGCACTCTGATGGGCGGAAAGGCGGGCCACGGCTCGCGTCGACCGGCCGATGTCCACGGCCGAGTGCGTGATCGGTCGGTACCACGATCTCCGTCGCCCGAGAACACATGCTCTGCCGGAGTCGGTCACGAGGCCTCAGCAGCTTCAGTACACGCCTGGAGGGGGACCCGAAACACTTCAAGTCAATTACATACGCCGGCGAACGGATAGACGCGATGTACGCAAGGCTCATCGTCTGTGCAGATCACGGACCTCAATCGCCCGAGAGCCCGTCGAAGGCAGTCTCGACGGCGCCTCCCGCGGGCTATCTCAGCCGGAGATGGCTCTTACTCGGATTGGACGTTTCCGCCGCTCCGGCCGCCACGGTTGACTGGAGGTAGGCCAGTCTGGAGTACCTCGCGTCGCTGTCACTCTGTGGGGGGTGACTCTGAACGTGAGAAGCGTCGAGGCCCGCGCCCACGGCGGTCCGAACGGACAGGCGCCGCACTGCGAGCATCTCGACATGCTCCCGGGCGTCCAGCATGGGGTTCCCGAATGCCAGCCGTAACTGCCCTCGGGGCTGACCTGGTCTCAACTGCTGTCGTGCACGACGTGCGGGTGGGTCGCCTGCTCCGATGATTCGCCCGGCGGTCACGCCCGGGCGCACTACGAGGAGACCGACCATCCGGTAGTTGCCGCGTTGGTTTCGGAGCCGCCCTGGCGATGGTGTTACGTGCACGGACGTGCCCTGCGGGGCTAGAGGAAAGAGGCTCATGACTACATCCGAACAAATCCTGAAACGCCGGGATGACTACGACGGCACGTCAGCGTTTCCGGGGGCCGCCGAGCAGGTTCCGGCGGGCAGAGTACAGATAGGCCTGACCGCGACCATCGTGGTGCTGCCCTTCGTCGCGTTGGTGGCCGGGCTGTGGCTGGCGTGGGGGCATGGAGTGGCGATCACCGACCTGCTGCTGGCCGCGGCGCTCTATGTGGTGACGGGGTTCGGGGTGACCGTTGGATTCCACCGACTGCTGACCCACGGGTCCTTCACCGCCCGCCCGTGGCTTCGGGTCGCTTTGGCGGTCGCCGGGTCGATGAGCTTCCAAGGCAACGTCATCGACTGGGTGGCGGTCCACCGACGCCATCACGCCTTCACCGACCGTCCCGGCGATCCGCACTCTCCTTACCGGTACGGCGCCAGCCTGTATGGCCAGTTCCGTGGGCTTGCTCACGCCCATCTGGGCTGGCTGTTCGCCGACGATCCCACGCCGGCCTCGCGCTACGCGCCCGACCTGCTCGCCGATCCGGCGATGGTGAGGGTCGCGCGTGCGTTTCCCGCCCTGTGCGCCTTGTCGCTGGGGCTGCCGTTCCTGGCCGGCTGGGCGATCAGCGGCAGTCTGTACGGCGGGCTGACCGCGTTCCTGTGGGCCGGGCTTGTTCGCATCGCCCTCCTGCAGCACGTCACCTGGAGCGTCAACTCCCTCTGCCACGTGGTCGGCAGCAGGCCTTTCGCCACTCGCCGTCATGACCGCTCGACCAACCTGTGGCCGCTGGCGGTGCTGTCGTTCGGGGAGAGCTGGCACAACGGCCACCACAGCGAGCCCACCTGTGCCGTGCACGGTCTGGACCGGCACCAGATCGACCCTGCCGCCGGGCTGATCCGGGTCTTCGAGCGTCTGGGCTGGGTCACCGACGTGCGCTGGCCCGATTCAGGCCGTATCGAGCGCCGTCGCCGCACGGGCCTGTCCGAGGAAGCTCGCACATCCGCCGGACCCTGAGGGCAGTGCCGTGGTGGCACGGAACTCCTGGTAAGCGGTGGCCGTGGTGATCGTCCTCGGGTCGATCGTCCGGTTCGCAGCGGGGCGGCCGCCTGCGCGAGGACCTAAGGTGGAAGAACGCGGGTCCGCGTCGACGCCGCAGGCCGGAGGGGATGGCCCATGGAGCTACGTCAGCTCCGCTACTTCGTGACTCTGGCCGAGGAGCTGCACTTCGGCCGGGCGGCGCTTCGTGAGCACATCGTGCAGTCCGCGCTGAGCCAGCAGGTGCAACGCCTCGAACGCGAGCTGGGTGTGCGGTTGCTGAATCGCAGCACCCACCACGTCGAACTGACCCCGGCCGGCACCGCCTTCCTCATCGAGGCCCGGCAGATCCTCGACCATGTGGGTAGGGCGGCACACGCGGCCCGGAACGCCGTCGGTTCTCCGCCCGCACTCCGGGTGGGCATCATCGACGCGGGCTACGACTCCATGCCCCAGATCCTGCGAGCCGTACAGCGGCGCCATCCGGAGCTGACGATCCACCAGGTCGAGGCGAGCACTCCCGAGCAGTACCGGAAACTTGCCGATGGCCGCCTGGAGATCGGGATCGGCCTCTCCTCCCAGCTTCCCCCCGACGTGGCCTCCGAGCTCATCCGGCTCGATCCGCTGGGCGTGCTGCTTCCTGATACCCACCGCTTCGCCGCGCTGGACGGCGTGCCCGTCGCCTCCCTGGCCGAGGAGCTCCTCCTGCTCGGAGAGGAGGCCCAAACGCCGGAGTTCAACCAGTTCGTCCGTGAACTGTGCCGCTCAGCCGGATTCGAGCCCACCGTCTACAAGGGAACCGTCGAGAGCAACCACGCAGCCGAAGATCTCGTCCTCGAGCACCGCTGCGTGCTCTGCGTCCCCTCCTCCGCCCGCACATCCAACCGTCCAGGCACCGTCTGGCGGCCACTGATCGAACCAAACCACCACTACCCTTGGTCGCTCCTGTGGCGCTCAGGCGACCCGTCCCCGTACGTCAACGCCGTCATCGACACCGCCCGGGAGGTCGCCCGCCGGCTCGACTGGCTCGGAACCGCGCGCTCGCGGAGGCTGGGTCCACGGGCTGGCGTCTGAAGTGAATGCGTGAACAACGGAAGAGGTGCCTCCGGGCTGGCCCCGGGCTGCGACTGGCCGAGCGCTGCGGTCTGGCCGCGTTGGTGGGCGAATACCTCGTGACCCACAACCCGGACGGGGTGAACGCCCCGGTCGAGGTCCCCGCCATCGTGGCGGGGATGGTCGCCGGGGCCAACAGCAGCGAGATCTGGACATGCTGCGCCATGGCGGGATGGGCAACAAGCTGCCTTCATCTGACCTGTGGCCAGACTGAACACCGATCCTCAGCCTGGCCAGCCTGCGCCGTCTACGGTTTGAAAGAATCTAGGCCCTAAGCTGCCGATGCGTGGTCCTGGCCCGCCGCGGGCCGGTACGTCCGAGACAGCGCGGGTCCGTGAGATTGGCACCGACGCCGCAGTGGACCTGATTCCTGCTGGCGATGGAGCACGACTCGCCGACGCTGCTATTCCGGCTGGCGTGTGAGTACCTGATCTCGGCGAAGGTGATCCGGCCGGGGCTGGTGACGGTGGTGGAGCGGGTCGCGCACGCCCGCGAGGTCGCGCGGCAGGAGACGTTCGACCGGCTGGCGCACGAGTTCACCGACGAGCGCCGAGTCGGCCTGGACGGGCTGCTGGTGACCGATCCGGCGATCGGGATGAGCCGGCTGCGGTGGCTGGGCAAGGGGCCGGTGGAGGCCTCGCCCGCCGCGGTGAAGGCCGAGATCGCGAAGCTGGAGTTCCTGCGCGGGATGGACGCGCACACCCTGGATCTGTCGGTGCTGCCGGCGGAGCGGCGCTGGTTCCTGGCGATGGTGGGCCGCCGGTTGACGGCACAGGCGTTGCAGCGGCGCGAGCCGGAGCGCCGGTATCCGATCCTGCTGACGCTGGTGGCGCAGTCGGCGACCGAGGTGCTGGATGAGGTTGTGCAGTTGTTCGATCAGGCGATGTCGGCGCGGGAGAGCAAGGCGGCGCGCCGGATGCGGGACGCGCTGGCCGAGCGTGGGGCGCCAGGGACTCGAACCCTGAACCGACGGATTAAAAGCGTCCTTGATGGGCGTCGCCTAATGTCATCGAGTGCCGCATCATGCCGTTCTGTCCGCCTTTGCCTCCCGGCGAATGTCGGACGATGACGCCGTGTGTCACGCCGTATCCCGTACACGCGAGCGACCACCGAGCAACCATGCGTCCTGACCACTGAATTCGTCGACGACTCTGCGCACTCGCCGACACTGGTGCCGTCATTACAGTCGGAGCGTAGGTCGCTTCGAAAGCGTGGTGCAGGCGCTCAGCGCGGCGTTTCGCCGGGATGACCCACTATGGGACGGCCTCCTCGACGACTATTGCCCACGCCTCGTCGAGATGGGATTCTCAGGCTTCTTCAGGGGAGCCGGCTGGCTCGATATGGCCGCCGGTTGCCCAGCGTGCTCGGCGTATCGGCGGGTAGGGCGTAGGCAGCGATGACCGGAGGGAGGCAGGGCGGCGATGAGGCGGCATCTGCCCAGCGCGCATGGCCATGCCGGGCTGCCCGACCAGAGGTTGCTGCAGGCGGCCTTCGACAGCGCGGGGGCGGGCATCTATCTGACTGATCTTGCTGGCCTTATCACTATGGCGAACCTGCAGGCCGGGGCGTTGCTGGGCCGTCCCGTGGCGGAGATGCTGGGCGCCGATGCCCACGATCTGCTGCACAGGGGTGCTGACGACGGGCTGACTCCTCGCTCCCCCTGTCGGCTGATGGGAGTGCTGGAGCACGGTCGTCCGGCGCGTGGCGACGAGTCGATCTTCCTGCGGGGTGACGGCGGCCTGCTGCCGGTCTCCTTGTCGGCCGCTCCGATAGTGCAGGAGGGCGGGCAGGTACTCGGGGTGATCGTCGTCTTCACCGACATCACGGAGCGGCTGAACCTCTCTCGTCAGCAGGCCGGCCATCTTGCCATGTTGGAGGACTTCAACGCCCGCCTGACGCTGCTTACCGAGATCACGTCCGTGCTGACCCAGACGCTGGAAGTAGACGAGGCCCTGCAACGGCTGGGCAGGCTGATCGTCCCCCGGTTGGCCGACTGGGCGATGGTGGATCTGCGTGTCGAGCACGACGAGGTGGAGCGGGTGGTGGTGATCCCTCCTGCTGATCAGGCGGCGGGGTCCCCGCTGCCCGAGCCTCCCGGTTCCCTGCTGGCGCGGGTGCTGGATCGAGGTGAGACCGTCTTGCTGGGGCCGGGTGACATAGCCCGCAAACCTGACTCCGGCATGGCCGCCGCACAGCGTGAGCTGTTCGCGGCGCGGGGAGCGGTGTCGGCGATCATCACGCCGCTACGCACCCAGCGGCAGGTGCTGGGAGCTCTCACCGTGGCGCGTACCGACCCGGCCCGCCCCTTCGACGCCACCGATGTGACGCTGGTCACCGACATCGGACGTCGCGCGGGGTTGGCGGTGGGCAACGCGCGCCTGTTCGGCCGGCAACGCGAGGTGGCCGAAATGATGCAACGTCACCTGTTGGCTCCGCTGCCGCAGGTGGGCCACCTTGAGATGGCCGCACGCTACCTTCCGGCCTCGGTGGGGTCTCAGGTCGGGGGCGATTGGTACGACGCCTTCCTGCTGCCCGACGGCGTCACCGCCCTGGTCATCGGTGACGTGGTCGGCCACGACATCAGGGCCGCCGCTGAGATGGCCCAGCTGCGCAGCATGGTGCGCACGCTGGCGTGGGACCGCTGCGTGTCGCCCAGCCTGGTCGTCAACCGGGTGGACCAGGCGATGTCCGCCGTCACGGACGTGCCCATGGCGACGATGATCTTGGCACGTGTGGAAGGCTCCGAAGATGGTCCCTGGCGGTTGCGCTGGAGCAACGCCGGGCATCCGCCGCCCCTGCTGGTCACCCCTGACGGGTATGCCCGTTATCTGGAACAAGGGCAGGATCTGCTGCTCGGGCTCCGCCTGGGCATCGAGTCAACCAGGCGCGACGCCGTCGAGCCGATGCCCGCTGGGAGCACCCTCGTGCTCTATACCGACGGCCTCGTCGAAAGTCCCGGCAGCGACCTGGCCACCGGACTGGCCCGGCTGCGGGCGCAGGCCGCGGCCATAGCTCACCTCCCGCTGGAGGACGTGTGTGACGAGATCGTGCGACGCATACCCCACGGGACCACCGACGACGTCGCTCTTCTCGCGTTACGCCTTCCCGCGGGCGGCGCCGGCGCCTGATCGTGTACGCGCCCGGCCTACGGCTTGTTCCCGGTATCCGACGGCCATGCGGCCCCGGACTCTCGCCGAGCCCGGGGCTCTCTCATGCCACAGGTTGACCCGCCCGTGCTCATGCCGCGGCCTTGAGCGCACTCGCCGACGGTTCGGCCGCCGAAGGCCGGCCCGGCCCCGGCAGGGCCATCCGCAGGACACGCTTCCAGACCGAGCCGGCCTGCCGGACCAGTGAGCCGGACACGTAGGGGAGGCCGAACCGCTCGCACAGCGCGTGGACCCGCGGCGCGATCTCGCCGTACCGGTTGCTGGGCAGGTCGGGGAACAGGTGATGCTCGATCTGGTGGCTGAGGTTGCCGCTCATGATGTGGAAGAGGCGTCCGCCGTCGATGTTGCACGAACCGAGCAGTTGGCGTACGTACCACTCGCCGCGGGTCTCGTTCTCGAGCCGGTCCTCGGTGAAGACCTCGGCGCCCTCAGGGAAGTGGCCGCAGAAGATGATGGTGTGCGCCCACACGTTGCGTGCCATGTTCGCGGTCAGGTTGCCGAGCAGGACGGGCAGGAAGGCCGGGCCGGCGAGCAGCGGGAACGCGACGTAATCCTTGATGATCTGGCGCCGTATCTTGGCCGCCACGACGCGAAGCTGGGCCAGCGCCTCCTTCGGATCCTTTCGTCCCGACGGGATGCGCTCCAGCTCCAGATCGTAGATCGCTATGCCGTACTCGAAGAAGAGCGCCAGCAGCGCGTTGTACAGCGGCTGGGCGAGATAGATCGGATGCCACCGCTGCTCGGGGCTGATTCGCACCACCGAATAGCCGATGTCGCGATCCTTGCCGAGCACGTTCGTCCAGGTGTGGTGGACGAAGTTGTGCGAGTGTTTCCACTGGCCGGCGGGGGAGGCGGTGTCCCACTCCCACGTGGTCGAATGGATCTTCGGGTCCCGCATCCAGTCCCACTGCCCGTGCAGGACGTTGTGACCGATCTCCATGTTCTCCAGGATCTTCGCGACCGCCAGTGCCGCCGTTCCGGCGATCCATGCGGGAGGCAACCAGGAGGCGAACAGCAGCGCCCTGCCGCCCAGCTCCAGCTTGCGCTGGACGGCGATGAGACCCCGGATGTAAGCCGCGTCCCGATCACCGAGGCTCGCGAGCACCTCGTCGCGGATCTTGTCCAGCTCGCGGCCGAACCTTTCGGCGTCGACAGAGGCCGGATCGAATGTGGCAGACATGTCTGTTCCTTTCACAGCTCGATCTCGACCGGCCCGGCCGCCACCGACACGCAGGGCTGGATCATCTCCCCTGCGTCTCCGTGCACCTGGCCGGTCCGTACGTCACGTACCTGACCGGAGCGAAGGCGCGCGACGCATCCGTAGCAGATGCCCATGCGACAGCCGCTCGGCATGAGCACCCCCGCGTTCTCGCCGACGGCCAGCAACGGCGTCTCGCCGTCGGCCTCGGCTTCTCGGCCGCTCCTGGTGAAGCGGACGTGTCCCCCCGAACCCGCTGCCGCTGCCGGCACCAGACTGAAGCGCTCGACATGGAGGCCGTCCGCGGGCCCGGTCCAGTACGCCGTGATGTCGTCGAGCATCGCCGGTGGCCCGCACGCCCAGACGGACCGCTCGGTCCAGTCCGGGCAGAGCCGGGCCAGCTCTGCGGGCCGCAGCCGTCCCTGAGAGCGCGTGTGCCGTTCGCGCAGTCGTAGCCGCGGACACCGTTCGGCCAGGCTCCGGAGCCGCCCGCCGAAGATGACGTCGCCGGGTGCCGGCGCCGAATGGACCAGCACGACGTCCGGCCCCGTCACGGCCGGAACACCGTCCAGGAGGCTGTCCAGCATGGCCATCACGGGGGTGATTCCGCTCCCGGCGGTCACGAACAGCAGGCGAGGGGGCGGTGGCTCCGGGAGGACGAACGTCCCATCGGGCCGGCCCAGCCTGAGCACCGCCCCGGGCGCCGTGCTCCGCACGAGGTGGTCGGAGACGAGTCCGCCGCGCACGGCCTTGACCGTGACGGTGACGCAACCACCGGACCTACCCGGGGCCGACGACAGGGAGAAGGTGCGCCAGTGTCGCCGCCCGCCGATATCGACGCCGATCCGCACCCACTGACCGGGACGGTGAGTGACCCAGCCTCGCCCCGGGCGGATCACCAGGGTCACCACATCGGCCGTTTCCGCACGAACCGCCTCGACCCGGCCGCACAACTCCCCTTCCGCCCAGAGGGGATTGATCAACGCGAGGTAGTCCTCGGGAAGCAGCGGTGACGTCAGCCAGTGCGCGGCTGTCGCCAGCCGGCACAGGAGAGTCGCAGGGGACGCGGACGCGCGTGTAAGGATCACGGAGCCTTCCCGAGGCAGTCGAGGATCCAGTCGACGGACGGGCCATCCGTGCGGACATGTACCCGGTGCCCGCCTCCGGCACCCGCAGGCCGGAGCCACGAGGGGCACAGCAAGCGACCCAGGACCGGTAACGGAGTGGTAGGCGGCAGGCCCGTGACAGCACGGCTACGGGAAGAGGTGGCCCGCAGAAGCGGCGACGCGCATGCTACGCGGGGGGCTCTGCGGGGATACCCACGTGGACCCGGTCAATCCTTCGATGAGGAGCAGCGTATGACCACGGACGCTCCCACCGGGCTGCTCCACTTGCTGAGTGTTGGCAAGGAAAAGGAACTGATTCTCCGCGTGCACGGCACGATGCCCGCAGCCGAGAGACTCGTCAGCTGGATGGAGCAGGGCGCCGTCGTGTCCCTTCAGGTCTCTCATGAGGGAGAGCCGGGCACATTCACCTACGTGGTCAACTTCAGGCACGTGGTGGCAGCCCGCTTCGCTCCCTACGCGAGGACACGGATCAGCAGCTTCTGAACCCTCGCGTAGGGCACCTGTGCGGCTACGACGACGCTTCCTTCGTCTTCCGGGCCCACCCCGGCTGGGCTCGTTCGCGGCCCCGCCTCTCCTATGGCGGGGCTTGCCGCCTGCGTCGTGGGTCCGGGCCTTCGGCTACGTCAGCATCGGTATGGTGCGGTCCAGGCCGGTTACATGCAGCAACCGATACATGTACGGGCGGGCTGCGGTCAGGGAGAGAGTGATCCCCATCGTCTTGGCGCGGCGCTGGATGCCGACCAGGACTCCCAACCCGCAGGCGTCGCATGCCGCCACACCCGAAAGGTCGAGAATGAGCAGGCTTCTGCTGTAACGCAGGACGTCGAGCAGATCCTCGCGCAGGCCGGGACTGGTGACAATGTCGATTTCACCGGACAGCCGGATGGTCGTCGGGGCCGACCGGTCGGCTCTGCCAAGTGGCGCGGGGTCGCGGATGGAGACGGAATGCTCCGGCTGGCTACGAGACGGGGCCTCTGGCGGCAGGCTTGGCAGGTGGGCGTCCGATCGGCGGTGTCGGCACCCGTGGAGCAGGTCCGCCGGCAGCGTAGTGATGTGCACCCCCTCGTTCTCCCCGTCCGCATCCCGTGTACCGATGGCGTGGTGGGCTGCGGTGGTGAGGAGGTCGACCGGGAGCGGGCCGAACCTGCCCTGACTGGCGAGCATGAGCGCCGCCCCCGCAGGACCGTCCGCGGTGTATGGCGGGACGACCAGCAGGATGACAGGCTCGGCGTCCGCGAATGTCAGGGTGACGAGGCGAGGATCGGCACTGTGGAACCAGCCCACTTTGACCTGGCGTCCGCCGGCCTGGACACGGTGGGGGATGTGGTCCCATGCGTCGACGTGCACGCCGACGCGCAGCGTCGTCAGGCCCAGTCGCTGGTCGACGGCGGCGATGAGACCCGGTAGTTCCACCGTGGCGTCACGGGAATGCGGCCACCACGCCCCGTCCACGGTGCTCCGCGGGCCAGGGACGGGAGCCAACCGTAGTCGAACCTCAGAGCCGATGACGGGGGCTGTGCCGGCTGGGGCGCTGGGCGGCGTGAAACGAGAGAGCAGCGTCGGTGTCATGATCGCCTGGCCTGTCTTGGTCCTCGAAAGAACCGCGTCCTGATATATCGCCGCGGGCGACGCCGACCTGAGTGCCAACGCACGAAAAATCCTCGGTTCCTAAACGCTACCTCCTGGTTTTCTGGAATGGCACCGTTCCGGAAGTAAAATGTCCCCTATTTTCAGAGACACGCAGGAGCGGGTGCGTGGGTCGGGGACCGTTGTCGCGTCCGGAATTCTATGTGGATTAGGCCACTCGCCGGAGCGGCCTCACTGGCGGGTGAGGTTCGTCGCCGGGCGCGACGTCGCATCCCTCACCCTTATCGGGCCGCCGCCGGAGGCGACTGGGCTCGCGATCTCTACCCTGCCCGCCGCTGTCCCGCCTGGACGGCGGCCCCTGAACGAACTGGCCGAGACTGCCCGGCGCGCTGGCCGGCACGCCGCCTGCCTGTGACCGCTCATGGTTTCAGCGGCCAACGATTTTCAGGCTGAGTCTCAACCTCTCGTGTAGCCGTGACATCAGACGTTCGGTCCGAGGTCGATAAATCAGAACAGTTTCCAGTTTGGACGCCATTGCCCTGTACGCCCGTGGTGGTTCAGGGGGCGGCGATGGGCAATTGGAGGATGAAGCAGGCGCCGCCGAGCGGGGAGGGCTCGACCCAGACGGCTCCGTAGTGGGCTTTCGCTATATCCCGGGTGATGGTCAAGCCGAGGCCGGTGCCGGGGCCGCCCCGCTGGGAAATGGCTTTGAGCTGGTACATCCGGTCGAAGATGCGTTCCCTGTCCTTCTCCGGCACGCCGGGGCCATCGTCGGACACCGCCAGCCGGGCACTGCCGTCGCTGCGGCCGACGTGGACCTGCACCTGGTGGGTGGCGTGGTGCTGAGCGTTGTCCAGCAGATTGGTGATGATCTGGCAGATCCGCGTGCGCATGGCTGTGACCTCGACACCGGGAGTGCAGATGACTTCGATCGAGATGGGGTCGTTCCGGTCCGCGACCTCCTGCCTGACCAGTTCGCACAGGTCGATCCGTTCCCAGTCGGCTTGGGCGGCGCGGGAACGGGCGATCATAAGAAGTGCGGTAGCCAGCGCATCCAGTCGATCCACTCCACGTAGTACCGCCTCCAGCACGCGGGGGTAGTCGGCTTCGCCGGGACGAGTAGTCGCTTCTTCCACCGTGACGCGTATCCCGGCCAACGGGGAGCGGATCTCGTGGGCGATGTTGGAGGTGAACTCCCGCTCACGGTCCAGCATGTCCAAGCTCACGTTGATGTTGTCGACCAGCTGCGTCACCTCCTGCGGGCCATGCTGCCGAGCGATTTGGGCGCGTTCATCGCTGACGTTGATCTCGGCGAGGTCACCGGAGATAGAACGCACGCGTCGCAGCAGCCGGCGGACAAGCACCTGGCCCGCAACCGCGGCGGCCAGCACCATGGCGAGATTCCACCACCGTTTGTGAGAACTGGTGTCCCTCCCTGGACTTGCGCGCTCCAGCCGCTCGCTCAGAATTGATCTGCCCATCAGATACTCCCCACGAATCCCGCCGCGTAGGCTCCCTACCCTTCGATCAACCATTCACCACGATCGATTGCCGGCACAGCGGGTCAATACTCCGTCGACCTCGTCGCGTACGTCGAGCTCGGTGCGCGACCTGACCGGCGCCCGCACCGGAGGGCGGATCAACGCTCGGCGCTCGACGGATCGTCGTTCCTCTCTCTGGGAGGAAGGTGATGGCGATGCGTGAGAGCCATCCAGTGGTCTACAAACGGTGCGGGTGCACCGAACGGAGCGGGCGGTGGCCGCGGCACGCGGGCTTCGCCGGGGCGAACTGGCCGGCCTGCGCTGGGTGGATCTCAGCCTGGAGACGGCCGAACTCAACGTGGTCGAGCAGTTGGTGCACGTCGGCGGGAAGTTGGTCCCGTTCCCGCCGAAGAGCGCGGCCAGCAGGCGCACGGTCGCGCTGGATCCGCAGACGGTGCGGTTGCTACGCCGTCATGAACGCGACCGGCGGGCGGAGAAGATCCGTCGCGGGGAGGCCTGGGACGATAGGGAACACGTCTTCCTTCACTCGTCCGGACGGCGCTGCGGTGGCGCCGGACTACCTGAGCTACCGGTTCCATAGGCTGGTGCGCAGGAGCGGGCTGCCGCCGGTGCGGTTGCACGACCTGCGGCATGGTGCGGTCACGCTGGCGCTGGCCGCGCACGTGGATCTGCCGGTGGTTCAGGACCAAGTCGGCCACGCCGGCATCGTGTTGACCGCCGATACCTACACCTCGGTGCTGCCGGAGCTGCATCATCGGGCGGCCGGGGCGACGGCGCGGCTGGTGCTGTCGGCAGCGCGCGGGACCGCTCGGAAGGTGCTCAGGGGGCGATGCGGCTGGATGACCCATCCGTGTCCCAGGCCATGATCGAGTGATCTCCGGTTGAGGTGAACACCCAGTTCAGAGGTGGTGGGGCGCCAGGGACTCGAACCCTGAACCGACGGATTAAAAGCGCCCTTGATCACTGTCGCGCGGTGTCGTACGGTGCCGTTTCGCGCCGTTTCATCCGCCATGCTCCCTGTCGCTCTGCCGGGTGATGACACCGCGTTTCATGCTGTATCGGGGACAGGCGAGCAACCAGCGAGCAAACAGGGATCGCTTGACCATCGTTTGGTTGCTCACGCACCCCGCGAGGGGTGGTCGCCGAAGTCGGCTACCGCGCCCAGCATGACGTTCTGATCGAGTTGGTCAAGCGATTGCGGCGATGTCACCGTCATCGAAGTAGATCGACTGGTGGAGGCGGCCTCCGAGGGCGGCCGCGTAGCGGGCCAGGATGTCCTGGCCGGAGATCTTGCCCTGCTCGATCTGAGAGATGCGCCCCTTGGTAACCCCCATGCGCTCGGCTACCTGCTGCTGGGTGAGGCCGCGGCTGCGGCGGATCTCCGCCAGTCGATGCCCCTGGACCTCGGCCAGAAGCTCCCGCTTACCGGCTTCGACCGCTTCCTCTCCGCCGGCCCGCTCGACATGCTCCGCCCGGATGTCCTTCCAGCGAGGCGGCACGGGCCACGTTGCGGTGGACATTGCCGGAGATTCCAGCAGCCAGGGCAGCAGGCTGTCCCCTCCCGGGCGCAGCCGGTGACGTCCCTGCTAGGCCTCTGGGATGAGGGCCGCATGGGACCGTCCCCATGCTTTCAAGGGATCGGCAGGCGTACGATTCCCCCGTAGGCGGTCCTGGGACGATATGTCCGGATTGGCCGCGCTGTGTAACGAATTGCTCACTCTTCGCCAGATTCTTGGACCGTGCCGATAAGCGCAAGCACATGATGGTCAAGGAGCGAGGAATGGGGCTGGGCATGCCGAATGACAGCGATGTGGACAAGCTTGTTCACCACTTTTGCTGCGCCGCCACCACTGCCCATTACGGCCCCTACACCCCTCCCGACGGGCCCAATGGACACCTGACTGGCAGCGCCCTCATTCCGGGAAGGCTCTACCGCTATCGGCTAGTCGATCGTGAACAAATGCCAGTGGACATCCACGTCTATGTCGGCCTCGCAGACATAGGCGGCATGCTCTGGGAGCAGGAGATCAGGGTGCTGCTGCGGCTCGGCGTTTCCGCGCTGCCAGGGCTCGCGGAGATCCTGGAGGGCGGTTACGAGGACGCCGCCACCACGGCCGCAGTGGGGACCTCTGTCCAGGGGATCGCCTTTGTGGCGACCCGTGGCTCCGACTACACCTTGGAGGATCCCGGCGCGAGCGAGGCCATGCGTGCGCGACCCTTGGTGGCGCTGAGCCAGTTTGTGTTGCTTGCTGACGCGCTCGCCGAACTGCACGACCTGGGCGTAACCCACCGAAACCTGATGTCGGCTGCCATCTACGCCGACATCGACGCCGACACGCCTCGGCTGTGGATCGCCCGATTCGAGATGAGCGCACTCATCGGCAACCTTCTGCGGTCTAGTCTGGACTCCGGAACACGGCGGGATGAACTGCGCGAACTGTTCCTCGGTGTCGAGCCGGACCGGCGGCAGTTAGCTTGCCTGCCGCCTGAGCGCGTCCAGTTCCTGTTTCCCGACGACCACGCCGAAGGACTGCGGGACACCGCCACCGCCGATGTGTATGGACTGGCGGCGATTGTCTGGGAATGGTTCTGCAACCCCGATGACCTGCCCGATGTTCCGATCGACTGGGCAGACCACGCATCCGTGCGCGCCGCTCATGAGGCGCTGGGCAAGGCTATGCGTCAGGCGTTGGCTTGTTCTTCCACGCTGCCCACGCGCCTGACGGACGTGCTCACGGCGATGCTGGACGTACGGCCCTCGGCTCGGCCGACCGCCGCAGAGGTCGCCACCCGGCTGCGCCAGGACAGCGACGCGCTGCGGGTGTCACTCGATTCGACACGGCGGGAGCGGCCCTTCCTGGTCGTGCACATGCCCCGCCAGTCCGACGAGACCCTCCTCGCCCGGGATTGGATCTCACAGAGCGCGACCACTGAACCGGGGCGCGAGGAACTGGCTGCCTTCATCGTCGAGGACCTTCAGAACGCTAGGCTGGTGCTCTCCCCCCACGGCGCCGAGCCCTTCGTCAGGGGCGGGTCCGCCGCCGAGCGCCGCGAGGCGCGGTTCGTACTGCTCGGCCGGCGGATCGCCTGGTTCTGCCAGTACTTCTGGCGCAGGACCTGGGCCGGGCAGAGCCCACCGTTAGAAGAGGCGCTCATCATCAAGTACGTCGTGGAGCGCACCAGCCCACGGGTCGAGCGCATGATCGATGAGCTGGCCCGCGATCCCCTACGTGTCGAGGTTCCGGGGATCGAGACGGTCGCAATGACCATCGACGCCCGGAGCATGGACGCGCAACTTGCTGGCCGCCCCTCCTGGAAGGAATTGGTGGACCAGCTCACTCCGCCGACACCCGAGTCAGGCAGGGACCTGGAGTACGGCCGAGCCCTCGACTGGCTGCTCACCTTTCAAGGCGCCGAGCTTCGGGCGCGTACCTACCCCTTCACCCGCGTCGGCGCACTGGGCGACGAGGTCAAGGTCGAGTGGGAGCGCGAAACAGACCGACAGTACGTGCTGCGCGACGCGCTACTCACCAAACTGGCCGACTCCCCCTGGCTGCGGCCCGCCTTCGGCGACTTCTTCGGCAACCTTGAGGAGGAGGACCATGGCTACGCGCTCGTCGAGGTTGGCGAGGACGAGAACGGTCGACCCCGCTGGCTGGCAGAACGATCGGTCTGGCAGGTGAGCCACAAAGAGGGCGAGGACCGGGTGATCCTTCGTCGGCGCCCGGGGCATGGTGGCCGAGCGCTTCCTGCGAAGGGCTGGTTGAGGCCGTACAGCGATCAGGGCACCCAAAGCGCACTGAACCGCCAGGCTGACGCGCGCTGGGACCTGCTTGAGGCACGCGGGCTACTGTCCCAGCTGCGCAACCCGCGGTCGATCCGCACCCCCCAACAGCGCTGGGAGCAGGCTGGCGCAGAGCTGGAGGGCGAGAACAGCCAGGAGACCGTCCGTTCGATGCTGGCCTGTCAGCCTCTGTACGCCATCCAGGGCCCACCCGGCACCGGTAAGACGACGGTCGTTGCGGAGGCGGTCGCCGGCTATCTGGAGGCCGAGCCCACGGCCCGGGTCCTCGTCTCAGCCCAGTCGGGATACGCCCTGGACAACCTGGCCCAGCGGATCCTCGAACGGGTCGGCGAGCTCGGCCCTGATGGCAAGCCCGCCGATGAGTGGCCCGGAGTCGCGCTGCGGATCACATCCTACAGCGGCACCCCGCCCACCCCGACGGTCCAGCCCTGGACCCGCTCTGAGCTTGCCGTTCGGCAGGCCGGGCGGATCCGGGCCCGGGTAGGCCAGGTGCTCCGCGACCGGGTCGGCAGCGACTCCCTGCGTCTGGTCCTAGAGGAGTGGGCGCATTTGCTCGATCCCGGCACCGGTGACAACGTTCACCTCGAACTCGGGGACCGCCTCGAACGCGCGGCCAATCTGGTCTTCGCCACCTGTGCCACCGCCACGGCACAGGCGGTCACCCCCAGTGGAACCCGCAGCCGCTTCGACTGGGTGATCGTCGAGGAGGCCGCTAAGGCATGGCCAACCGAGCTCTCCATGCCGCTGTCGCGCGGCACACGCTGGACGCTCATCGGTGACCACAAGCAACTGGGCGCGCACCGCCGGGCCGACTTCGAGCGCTTCCTAGACAGCTGTCGCGCGGACCCCAACCCGGAGATCGCCGACCTGTTCCACCGCCGGGAGGACTACCTTGACGTCTTCGACACCTTCCGGCGGCTGTTCCGCCCGCTGGACGATCCGAACCTGACGGACGAGGCCCGCACGCGGCTGCCGCTGCGGCGGCTGACAACACAGTTCCGAATGCGTCCGCCGATCGCCGAGATCGTCAGCCGGGTCTTCTATCCCGAGCCGAACGCTGCGCGCCTGCCCGACGGACTGCCGCCGGGGACACTCACCAGCGGCCGCGAGGTCGCTGCCAGCCCTCTACGCAAGCCCCAAGCGCTGGCAGGGGCGTCCGTGGTGTGGATAGACACCCATGACGTGGCGGACTGCGCCGACGAACCGCGCTGGAGGAACCCTGGCGAGGCGCGCGTGGTCGGGGCGCTGGTCGACCTATGCAATCCGAGGCCGGAGCCTTACCAGAACGGGTTTAGCGGGGAACCGCTAGCCGTGCTCACCCCCTACCGGCAGCAACTCGACCAACTTCGCCAGTACGGCGCGCTGCGGGATTACCTCTACACGATCCACTCGTTCCAGGGGCGGGAGGCCGACATCGTGATCACGTCGCTGGTCCGAGACCGCCAACGCGGCCATGCGGAACAGACCTGGGCCAGCCTCGGTCATCTCGCGCAGCGCAACTTGATCAACGTGATGATGTCCCGGGCACGCAAACTACTCGTCATCGTCGGTGACTTTCACCACTTCTCCCGAGTCGACGCCGACACGTCCCTGGACGATGACGAACGCTTCTGGGGACGCCTCTGCACCGCGGTCCAGCTCTACGGGACCGTAGTCCCAGCCACCGAGGTGATCGGCGAATGACTGCCAGCCTGACCATCTACATCCCCTGCGACGTCGGCCAGGTCCGGGTTCGGATGGGCTACGGCAGCACGCTGTCCCCCGTCGAGGCCACCGCGCTGCGGGTAATCCACGCGCTCACCGGCACGACGCACGAGGCGGCCCAGATTAAGGAGCTGTCCACGGTGCTGGGGTTGGGCGAGCGGGTTGCGCTCGACCTGGTACACGATCTTTGGCGACATGGCCATGTGACGATCGACTTCGCCCTCGGCACGCTGGAGCTCAGCGAGGACACCCGTAGACGGCTCCAGGATGGGCAGCTGCACACATTGCAGAGCCTCGACTCGGAGGAGCGCACCGTCGATCTCATGGTGGAGAGGCTGACCGGCCACGTCATGCCCGCCACCGATGGAGCGTGGCAACCGCAGGACGGGAGGCTGGCCGTACGGCACGCCGCGACCGACACCCGCCTGGAGGCCGTGGCACAACCCGCGCTGCTGTCCGCCGTGAACCTGGCGCTGAGCCGTACCGGCCGGAACCGCTCGAGTGAACCTGCTTTGCGGGTCGAGGAGCGCCCCGGGCGGCGGGTCCTGTCGATTCGTACGCTCCCCCAGGACACCCGTACGGCCACCGGGCGCCGCTGGTACGCCCTGGACGTGCGGCCGGAGATCAACGACCTGACGGGGGCACTGATCGTCACCGTGGTCGACCGGCGGTTCCCGGCTGCCCGTCGCGAGTTGGCGTCCGCGCGGCTGACCGAGTTGGCCGAGGAGTTCCGCCGGGAGGCGTTCGCGACGCAGCTGCGTACCGTGGCGACCACCCGGCTCGGCGACCCACCGCTGGAGGAAGCGCTCGCCCGGATCGCTGAGAAAGCCCGCGGCCTGGCTGAGGTGCCGGGCACGCAACGGCGCGACCGCCACGACGACCTCACAGAGGACGCCGCCCAGATCGTTGAGATGATCGGCCACCGTCGGACGCGCGAGGTGGAACACCAGGTGATCGCTGGCGCTGACGCTCACGAGGAGGCCATGGCGTCCCTCATCGAGGAGGCGGAACGGCAGATTGTCCTCGTCTGCCCGTGGATCAAGGAAGCCGCCTGGAGCAGGGTAGAGCCCCAACTGAGGGCCGCTGTTGCGCGGAATGTCCAGGTTGTCGTGGTCTGGGGCATCAAGCACGGTGAGAAACTCGACGACCCGGTCGACAACGCCCTCGACAGCCTGGTACGGCAGAGCATCAGGACCCCGGTCATCCGGTCACGGATCTCCGCGCGTACCCACGTCAAGGCCATCGTTTGCGACGATAGGAAGGCCCTGGTCACCAGCCGGAACTTCCTGAGCGCCGGCGGTCCACGCCGCGAGGTCGGGCTGCTGATCTCGAACCCGGAAGGTGGCGCGAGTGAAGCCGTACGTGATCTGCTGGGCTGGGTGCGCGCCGCGGTTCCCGAAGGGCCGCTCAGCCGGATGGTCCTGCACCAGGCCGACCGTTTCCCTGGCCCAGCCTTAGAGCCGCCGCAACCGCCTGCGCTGCCCGAGCGCCCACCCGACGGCGACGATCCCCGGTATGCCGCGGCCTTGGCGGCCTGGCGGATGGCCTGGATCGCATGCGCCGACCGGCTCGCCGCCGAGGCGGACGCGGGCAAGCGTCCGTACGCGCGGCTGGTGGAGGACGGCGCACACCGTGAATTGCTGTGGCGCGCGCTGCGCGAGGCCCGGCGGCGACTGGTGATCACGTCGGAGAAGATCAGGGATGAGGTCCTGGACGGTCGTCTTGAAGCGGCGCTCGTCGACTGCCTCAAGCGTGGCGTACAGGTCACGATCGGCTTCAACCTGAGGAGTGGAGCGGCCGCCAGCCGTCTCCTGGCTCTGGAGGGCACGAACCCGGGTCTGCACCTGTCACCCGCCGACAGCCACTGCAAGGTCCTGGTGTGGGACGACGAGGCGGTCGTAGGGAGCTTCAACTTCCTGTCATACGCGGGGTACGGCACGATCGGTGGCCGTCACCAGCAGCGGTCGGAGCTGAGTTTGCGGCTGACGGGCGCCGCCGTAGCCGATGGCATCGCCAAGGCGGCGGGCGAGCCGTCCGAGGTCACCAAGCGGGTCAGCGGCGTGTCGCTCGCCCGCGCCAGCGTCGTCGACACCGGACCGCTCCAGTGCGCTCAACGCATCCTCAACCGAATCCCGGTGCTGGGCCTCGGCGCGGCCGTCCGATCAGAACTTGACGCCATGCCCAACCCATGGCCGGTCCTGGATCACTTGCCCGCTGGTCCGGAGTGGCAGGCCGCCGCCGCATTCTGCCTGTCCCACAACGCCGGGCACCATGGTGTACGGCGTGCGCTCGTCCAAGACCTTTGGGATCACGGCCTTTTCGCCGAGGCCGGGATCCTCGACACTGACCCACCTCAAATCCCCCGTGAGCTGGCTGCGCTCGGCCGGTCCCTGGAAGCCGATGACGACCGTGCCTTGGCTGAGGCGGCGGTCATGTTGGGCGAAGTCGAGCGGACGGCGGTGCTGGCCGTGGCGGTGGCCAGGACCCTGACCCGGGGCTCCGACCAGGCCGCCGAGCTGCTCACTTCCCTGTCACCTGCCGACGGCCCGTGGGAACGCCTGGCGACCCTCGTGCACGACCACCATGTGCGCACCTACGGCGCTAATCCAGCTGAACTGATTCGGGCCGCGACGGCCGGCCGTGACCACATGGATCTATCGAATGCGTGGACGGAACTGGACCTCACCGTCACCCGCCAACGGCCTGCGATCTCCAATCACCCAATCGCGTCGAAGGTGCACGCCGCGCTGTTCAAGGTGAGTGGAGTGTTCGGCCGGATCAGCGCCGCCACCGTCAAGCGTGATCTGCCCGCGCTGACCGAGGCCCTTAAAGAGTTCCCGGACCGCGGGGAGAGCCGGACCGTGGAGAAGATGGTGGACCACGTGTGGAAAGAGTCCGCGCCGCAGGCCGATCTCCTGTATGGCGGCCCACGTAGCGCCTACCTGCCCAGGCTGACCGAGCTTGTGCGCGCGGCGCGGCGGGTCGTCGAGCTCGCACGGGCGCGAGCGGACCGGACTGCGTCTCCATTCCCTCCCGAGCTCATCCTCGTCACTGAACAGCTCGCCACGGCATACCGCCAGATGCGGCCCGAGCTGGGTGGAGAGCCGTACGGGCCGCTGGTCACGGCCGCTCTGAGCGTTCTCGACCGGTATTTCGGGCTCCTCGCCGAGCCGAGCGACACGGCCGGTCTATGGCGATATCCCCGGCTTACCGCCGCAATGACATGGGAGGAGGGTGATCTAGTCGGGCCCCTGCTGGCCGATCTGGCCGATCCCGTCACCGTCCACGAGTCGGCGCGCCGCCTAATCGAGTCGGGGGAGTACTCCGCCGCAGAGGACCTACGTGACAATGTGAACTTGCCCACTGCCGTACTGCGGGACATCTCAGACCAGCTCACAGCAGCCCGTTCCGCCGCCATCACCCGCAATTGCCGTTCCGCTGAGGAGTTGCGGCGCCGGGCCCACCGGGCCGGCGGCAGCGTGATGATCGACATCGACAACCTACGTCTGGAAACGCAGATGCGTGCGGCCAATGCTGCCGCCGCGCTGGCGTCGTTCGAGCGCGAGGTGGAGGCTATCGAGGCCAGGCGCGGGAAGGCGCTGCTGGAAGCGGAGCCGCCGACGGACCTCATGCCCGAAGAAGTTGGACCGTGGCGGAATGCGATCCGGTCGTGCGTGGAGGCACGCGAGTTCGCGGCAGCGGAGGCGCTGGTCACGGCCGGTCCTGGTGATCGCACGATTGAGACTCCCGTGCCCGTCGGGGCCGTCTGGCCCTATCGGGACACGAGTCTCGAGCGGGTGCTGAGCTGGTATTTTGATACGCGGGATGCGCCGCCCGGCTTTGCTGAACTGCGCCCGGCGACGGATGATACGGCGGCCTGGGAACTGCTGTCCTGGTTGCGCGAAGCGGGGGACGGATTCACGGGGACGCTGTGCCGATTCCTCGGGACACCGGAAAGGGACTACCTGGAAATCCCCACCGTTCCTGGCCTCCCTCCGGAACTGCTCGGCGACGGTCTTGATGTGTCGGCCGACGGCTCACCGCCATGTAGGGGACAACGACCGGCCGTTTGGGTGGCGCAGAGCGCTAACGCGAGCCCGCCTGCGGACGTGGCGATGATCGACGTCCCGTTCCTGCTGCGCCTAGTCGCGCAGGACCCCGCGACGCGGTTGACCTCCTTTCTGTACGGCGTCTGCGCCCGATTGCCGATGAGTGATGTGGTCACCTGGTATCGCGCGAGCGGCCCCTGGAAGCACCAGCAGGTGAGCGGGCTGCTACGGTTTCTCGGGGTAACCACCGACGGCGTCGTCGTGGATGCGTTGCTTCACACGACCATGGGTCGGCCTGAGCTGCTCCGACTGCTGCTCTGCGAGCTGCTCCTAGATCCGTTGCCGGGTCGTGCCCGCCACGTAACACTCGACCTGCCCCGGGTGAACAGAGTGCGCGACAGCGACAAGTGGCTCTCGGCCGGGCGGGCATGGCTGCTGTCCCGTCTCGACCTCGAAGCCCAAGTGCTGCTGCGTACGGCTGCAGCCTTCGACTACCCTGAGTTTACGCTTGACGACCTCCGCTCGGGAATAAACGCGATCGTCGACGATCTAATCGCTGAGAAGATCAACGCACTACCTCTGGACGCCGCGGTGGGAGACCTCGTCGCCGAAGGACTCATCCGTGAGCAGAGCCCCGGGCGGTACACGCTTCTGGTTCGCGACCTGTTTGCGGAAGATCGACCCGGCTACAGCCCGATCGAAGAGGCAACCCGGGCGGCACACACGTTATACCGCGACCGACCATTACCTGACACGGCAGCTGTAGATCTTGATGTGTGAGGTGTTCCTGCAGGTCACGCCATGCGGGTGGGTTGTCGTGTCGTAAGCTGAGCTGCCACAGCGCG
This sequence comes from Microbispora triticiradicis, assembly GCF_005864065.1. Lineage (NCBI taxonomy): Bacteria > Bacillati > Actinomycetota > Actinomycetes > Streptosporangiales > Streptosporangiaceae > Microbispora > Microbispora triticiradicis. The sequence continues at coordinate 196,111 of NZ_VANP01000007.1, forward strand.
CTGGTACTTCGCGGCATACAAATCCGACGCAGCGAAGTCGTGCTGCAGCAGCGTCAGCTGGCTGCTGGCCGTCGCCGGGCACGGTCGTCCACGGACACTCACGACGGGAGCGCGCTCCCGTGATGTCCAGCTCGCGCATCAGCCGTTCTCGACTGATCCGCTGTTCGTGAATATCGATGTCCTGGGCCTACACCACCGTTCGCGGCCTTAACGGAACTTAAATGGGTCTTGTCGGTGAGCTGACGAGGGCTGATCTGATCTGTATGACCAGGGTGTGCGGTATGTGCAAGGCGGCGGCTTCACCCCCCAGGAGCAGGGGCGTTCGAGGAGGCACGGCTGCGAGCGGCCGAGATGTTCGAGCAGGGGGTCACGAACGCGGCGGTAGCCCGGACGTTGCGGGTCACGCAGAGGTCGGTGGACTGGTGGCGGCGCGCCTGGCGCGAGGGCGGCACGGCGGTGCATGAGGCTCATAGCGCGGACTGTAACAATCGCCCCCGACAAAACTGCCTGCCCACTCTCGCCCGGCCCCGGCGTCAAGCTCTTGCTCTCGCGCCTCTACCTCCGCACTAACCTGCAGCTGAGACGAGCTGATCAGAAAGCTGCGCGGAGTACTGGATCGCCAGCAGGCGTGGCCCAGGGGGTAGATCAGGGCGCGAGCAGCGCGACGGGGCCGACAGTCGCTACAGGTTGCCGGGCCTCGGTTCGTCAGTCGACTAGGTAGTGGGCTTCGATGTAGGCGACGGTGGAGTCATAGGGCTCTCCTACCGGCTTCAACGTGTACCGGCGGAAGACCGCGGCGGTGGCGCGACGGACGCCCCGGTTGCGAGCGTCGGCGTTGTCCCAGGAGCCGGCGAGGGTGCGGGTGACCACCTGGTCGATCTCCTCGGCCAGGTTCCTCTCCATGACTGAGAATCCGGACGGTGCGTGGTCGTGGATGATCCGCGACAGGACACCCACGTGGTCGTCGTCCAGCACGACGGCTTCGTTGGGGTGTTTTTCGGCGTCCACGATGGCGCGGGCGATCCGCAGTGCTTCGGACAAGAACTCCAAGGCGTCCTGGGCGTTTTGGATGATGCGGTCCCGCAGCAGCTTGATCCGTTCTGCGAGGGCGGTGTACTTCGCGGACCCCGGTTCAACGCCCTTGTCGAGGGAGGCCTTGATGTGGTCCAGGATCTCCGCCGCGGACGGCGGCGTCTTGTCCTCGCCGTCGTCTTTGCCGGGCTTGGGGCGGACAAGGGCCAGCAGTTCCTTGAGGATGGCGATGCCCTGGGCGTCCAGGACAAGGGCTTCCTCCTGGGAGGCGACCACAGAGAAGGAGTGGACGTGGGCATTGATGATCTTCAGGACCATCGGCCCCAGCTCGCTTAGCCGATCCTTCCTCTCCTCGTCGGAGGACCTCTTGAACAGCGTCGTGTACACGGACCCGAAGAGCCCGAAGCCGTCCCGGTATTTGTCGACCCGCTTGTCGGTGTTGATGAGCGGGTACAGGCGGGCCAGGAGCCGGTAGTCCTTGCTGAACACCTCGGCGGCGCCAGGGTTGGCGTCCAGGAAGACGTTGATAGCTCGTACGGACTCGTACCCGTGGACCGTGAGGTCCAGGCCGTCCACGTCCACGAGAAGGTCTTCGATGCGGGCGAAGGTGGCGCGGAACTCGGCGACCAACTCCGACAGGTCGGTGACGAACCCGCCACCCTTGCCGGCCCTCGGTGAGGTGGGGTCGACGACGGCCCGCTGAACCTCTTCGGCCAGGCCGATGTAGTCCACGACCACGCCGGAGGTCTTCACGAACCCGGTCGGGGACACCCAGGTACGGTTCGGGCGGGTGATCGTCTGGAACAGGGTGTGAGCCTTCAGCGGCTTGTCCAGGTAGAGGACGCCCTCGTTGGGGGCGTCGAACCCCGTCATCAGCTTCGCGGTCACCACCAGGAAGCACAATGGGTCGTCCGGGGTGAGGAACCGCCGCTTCTGCTCCTCCTCCTCGGCCTCCGAGAGCTGGAACGGCCGCATGGCGCGGTCTTCGTCCTTGGAGTCCGAAATGGAGATGTTCACCTCGGCGGTGATCCGGTCATGCTTGCCGACTTCGGCGAGCACCTGTGACGCCCCGAAGCCGGCCAGTAGCTCGTTGATCTTGTCTGTGTACGCCACGGCCAGCTCACGGTTGTAAGCGACGACCTGGGCCTTGAGACCGTTGCGGTAGGCGCCGGCCAAGTAGTGGTCCACGATGTCCTGACAAACCGCGTGGATGCGGTCGGGGTTGGTGAACACGGAGGTGAGACGCCCGAACTTGCGGGACAGGGACTCACGGTCGGGATCGTCAAGGTCGAAGTTGTCGGCGAACTGGTCGAACTCAGCCTGCAATGCCTGGTCGTTTATCTCGAAGGCGACAGGGTGCGGGTCCAGCATGATCGGGACGGTCGCCCCGTCCAGCAGAGACCGGGAGACCGAGTACCGGTGCAGCACCCTGTCTGGGTCGGTCTCCTCGCCGAAGAGGGCGAAGGTGTCAGTGGCGAGGTTGCTGACGGGGGTGCCGGTCATGCCGAAGAACTTCGCGTGCGGCAACGCTCCACGCATCTGCCCGGCCAGGGACTCCGACCTGTCGGACTGGGTGCGGTGTGCCTCGTCGACCAACACGATGATGTTGCGCCGGGTCGACAGGTTCTTGCCGGCGTCGGCGAACTTGTGCACGGTCGTGGAGATGACGCCACGCACGTCGTCGGCCAGCAGGGAACGTAACTCCTGGCTGGTGGCGGGCTGATGAAAGTAGGCGTCTCCCAGCGCGGAGGTGAACACCCCGGAGGTCTGCCGGACGAGCTGGGTCCGGTCCGAGAGCAGGATGATCGTAGGCGACTCGGTACGGGTGTCGGCCAGCAGCAGCGAGGCGGCGAACACCATCAGTAGCGTCTTCCCGCTCCCTTGGTGGTGCCAGATCAGACCCTTCTGACCACCAGCTAGGACTCGCTCGTGGATCAGGTGGGCGGCCTCCATTTGCGGGTAGCGAGGCAGGTACTTCTTGTCCACCCCACCCCCGGAGGTGTCGAACAGGGCAAAGTTGGCGAGCATGTCCAGAACAGTCGCCGGGTTGAGTAACAGCTCGACGGAACGCTGCACGTCGGCCTGACCGGACAGGTTCTCATCGTCGGCGGTGGACCGGAACGGCTGCCACAGGTATGTAGGTGCGCCAGCGGCGCCGAACCGCAGTTTCAGCCCGTCTGAGGCGACCGCGAAGACGTTGGGGGTGAAGAACCACGGGTACTCGGTGACGTACACGTCGTTGATTTCGCGGGCGGCGTCCGCCCAACTGGACTTCGTGGTCGGGGACTTCACCTCGACCACCACCAGGGGCAGGCCGTTGACCCAGTACACGAGGTCGAACCGGCGGGAGGTCTTGCCGGGGACGGTGATGGTCACCTCGTCCGACACGACTAGCGTGTTGGCGTTCGGGTGCTCGAGGTCGATGACCTTTAGGGCGTGCCACACGCCGTCGGCGTCCCGGAACTCTTTGCGCCCGCGCAGCAGGCGCAGCACCTGCTCGTTGGCCCGGACCAGCCCGCCTTCAACGGCGTTGACTGTGGCGATGATTTCCTCGACCAGCGCGTCCACGTCGAACCCCTCGATCACATCGGGGTTCAGCCGGACGATGGCATCCCGCAGTTGGCCGGCGACGATCGTCTGCGTCGTCTCACGCGGCAGTGACCTGCCCGCTGTAAAGGCCCATCCCATGGGGAGGGACCACTGGATCATCAGGTTCTGGAACTCACGCTCCCGAATGCCCTTCGCCACGACTCAGCCCTCCAACTCGGCGGACTCGATGTCGATGCTGCGATCCAGCATCCCCGCCAGCAGCGCCGCCCGGACTTCACGGAGACGGGCGGCCTCAGCCGCCAGCACACGAGATTCGGCTCGGAGCGCGCCTAGCGCAGTCCCGAGGGACTGGTTTTCCCTCCAGCTCCAAGGCACCTTCGTCGAACGGATCAGGCCCATATTCAACGAGGGGACGGCGCCCGGGCGGACCAGGCTCGAGAGCGCGAAGCTTTCCATGACCGCCAGCAGGTACTCCGAGTTCGTCCCTTTCCCGGGCGTGATCACGAGGTGGTTCTCATCCAGCGCTCCGGGGGTGTCCACGATCCGCTTCTTCTCGGTGAGAACTGCCGCCCCCACCCTCGGAAATGTCACCGCGCCAGCCTCTACCACAACGCCGCCAATCTCAGCCACTTCCGAGGGCGTAAGCCGCGTATCAGCAACGGTGTAGCCGAACTCGTTCCCCGGGCCGGTCATGTCAGCAATCTTGTACCAAGAAACTTCGCCCGTTCGCTTGCCCTGGAACTCCTTCGGAAGCCCCTTCCCCTGCGACACAACCCCCAGGCTTCCGAGGGGCACCTGACCGGTATCGGCAGACCTTCCGACCAGGCCCGTACGGACTTTGACGACAGCCTCGACCTCAGCCTCGAGTGCGGTGATCTGATCGTCGACCGCGTCGAGTATCTCGACGATCCCCGCTTGTACCTCGCGGGGTGGGATCGGCAGTTTAATCTGCAAGAGATGCTCGGGGTTGAGGCGCTTACGCCGTTGAACTGTCCCGCTCACCCGGTTCTTCATTTCTGCCCACAGTCGCGGTGAGCGGCAGACGTGCCTCATCCAGTCGGGCACCAGTTCTGGGCCAAGCGTGAATGTCGGGAACTCGCTGCTGACGACGAATCCGTCGAACTCGGCAGGTACTACGGTGATCGGGCCTTCCCACGCGGTCAGCTTTCGCATCACGACCTGGTCGACGCGCAGCACGTTCATTGACGCGTACTCTGTGTCTCCGCCGTCGAGTTCGCCTTTAGCGACAAGCCCCTGTCCTGCGTTCAGGACCCCGGCCAGACGGTAGGTGGTTGCAGGCATCATCGGTGTGCGCTGGATGTCGAGGCGTATCACCTCTCCGAGCGGACGAAGCGGATAGCCGTCAGTCATCGAAGCCCTCGATCCCTGCGGCGGCGAGGACGGCGAGCATGCGCTGTTCGGTCCTCTGGCGCTCGGCGCGGGCGATGTTGTAGGCGGCGATGAGGGTGTCGAGGTCTTCCTGCTCGACGGCGGCCTGTTTGATGTACCGTCCGATGTTGAGGTCGTACCCATTCGCCACGATCTCCGTGGTGGGCACGAATCGCGCCGAGAGCCCACCTTCTCCGTCAGGGCCCACCGGGTTGCTGGCGTCGAAGCTCGAGCGGTAGGCGGTCACGACGTCGGCGATGTCGGCGTCGGTGAAGATGTTGCGATTCTTGGCCTTAGCGAACCGCTTGGAGGCGTCGATAAACAGCACCCCGTCCTTGCGTTCGGCGGCCTTGGTGCCGGGGGCGCGAAACACAAGGATGCAGGTCGGGATCGTGGTCGAATAAAAGAGGTTCGCTGGCAAGCCGATCACAGCTTCGAGCAGGTCATCTTCCAGGACGCGCTTTCGGATGGCTGCCTCTTGGCCGCCGCGAAAGAGGACGCCATGGGGTAGAACGACGCCAGCACGGCCCTTCTTCGGGCCCATGCTGGCGATCATGTGCTGCACGAACGCCCAGTCCGCCGACGACCTCGGCGCCACCCCTCCGATGGCGCGCGGGTCATTGGTCCAGGGCTTCCACTTTTGGCTGTAGGGCGGGTTGGCGACGATCACATCGAACTGCGCGATGGACCCGTCCGGCTTCTTGAAGCGCGGGTCTTTCAGGGTGTCACCGACCTCGACCTGGAACTGAGTGAGGTTGTGCATGAAGAGGTTCATACGGGCCACACCAGCCATGTCCGGCACCGCCTCCTGCCCATACAGGCTGAGCGTGTAGCCACGCCCGCCGCGGGCCTTCAGGAGGTTCGCGGAGGCGATGAGCATGCCGCCTGACCCGCATGTCGGGTCGTACACCGACTCGAAGCCTTTGGGTTCTAGGACCTCGACGATCAGCTCGACGACCTCGCGCGGGGTGAAGAACTGGCCGGCTCGGGTACCGGACCCGTCGGAGAACCGCTTCAGTAGGTACTCGTACGCCCCACCGAGCACGTCGTGGGACATGTTGCCCTCGTGCATCTTCGGGGTGCGGTCCATCGCCTGCATGACCGCCGCCAGCACCTCTCCCGGCAGCACCTCTTCGGCGGTCCAGGTCATGGACCCGAACAGGCGGGAGAACTTGTCGGGGTTGGCCGTCTCGATGGCTTGTAGGGAAGCGCGGACGCGCTTGCCGAGGCCCGGCTGGGTGATGGTAGCGAGGATGGATGACCAGGAGGCTCGACGCTGCTGGACGGTACCGGGGTAGAGGAACGGGATCTCGAACGACTGATAGTCGCGGTACTCGATCTCGTGCGCTTCCTCGGCGGACAGGCCGTCCAGGCCCTCGTTGTCGGCCAGGAACTCCTCGTGCTGGTGCTCCCAGGTGTCCGATAGGTACTTCCAGAACATCAGCGGGAAGATGACGGAGGAGTATTGCGCTTCGGGCATCGCCACGCGCAGCTCGTCGGCGGCATCCCACAACCGGTTCTCGATCTCCTGCTGCGTCACTGCCATCAGTCGGGGGTGTCCTTGCTCGTCAAAGGGCGGCGGCCCTAAGGCCGTGGTGTTCCTACTGGTCGCCCGATTTCAGGCACGCCCGGCATGCACACGCCGGGGTGGCCTACAGGGTGAATACACGCGGAGCGTGGTACTCCCTGCGCGGCCGACCTCCCAACGATATCCTTCGCCGGGATCACGGAATTCGGCCAACGGCCCCTCCCTTTGGACGTGCTGATGCGTAGAGGCGAACTTCCGTACCCGAGGGACCGTCAGTCGCCTGGTCGGGCGAGCGGTTCGGAGGTAGAACCAATCGGGCGCCTGGTCGCTCGTCTACGCGAGGAACGGGGCTGGAGCCAGGTCAAACTCGCGAGTCTGTTATGCGACAGGTCGGGCAACTCTGCTGCCACGCAAGATCAGATATCGCGCTGGGAGCGGCGACACCGGATCCCGGGCCCCTACTGGCGGAGCTACCTCGCCGACCTATTTGAGGTTCCCGTGCAGATGATGACAGCCGCCGCGGCAGCCTCCAGGCAAGAACGCCATATGGCCAAGTCGCCTGTGCGTGTTTTGTCCCCAGATGTGGGGGATATGGTGATCCTGTCAGCGAGGGAATCGGCCCGACTGGGTGAGCAAATGGATACCACCCCTTTTGGATCATTTACCGTAGAAGAGATCACCAACGAGCTACGACAGCTCGCCACTCTCTACCCTTCACGTTCACCCCTTGAGTCGCTTTTAGCGGCACGCGCGCTACGAGACCGATCCTTCGCTTTGGCCCAGCAGTCCCGTCGCCCTTCCTATGCCAGGGATCTCTACCTGGTTACGGCCTGGTCGTGTGCCATTCTGGCGAATGCCAGCTTTGACTTGGGGGCCGTCGCTCCTGCCTTCACTCAGACCCGTGCCGCGCTACATCTTGGTGACCTGTGCGATCACAACGGGGTGCAGGTCTGGGTTCGAGGTCTGCAGGCGCTGGTTGCGTTCTGGGACGATCGTCCTGACGAGGCGATCGCATATGCAGAGTCGGCGCTCGAGCGGCCAGCGGAAGCAGGCACCGCAACGGTACGGATCGAGGCGATTTACGCCCGAGCACTGGCCTTGCAGGGACGCGACCAAGAGTCTGGCCGCGCGTTGGCTCGTGTTGAGCGAGCCCGCGACCGAGTCACCGAGACCGGCAACCCACTCGATGGCCCTGGCGGGATGGCTGATTTCCCGCGTGCTAAAGAGCTCTACTGGCGGGCCAACACCTACCTCCTGACCGGCAACCCGCAACGGCTACCTGACGCCGAAGCGTCCGCAATGGAGTCAGTTCATCTCTACACCGAGACGAACGCCGTATCGCCACGTCCAGGCGAGTTGTGCCATGCACGTCTTGATCTAGCCTCCGCTCGGTGGGGGAGCGGCCACCCCGAGGGAGCCGAGCAGCAGGTCGGCGCGGTAGTGGAAACGCTTCAGACGCGGTATGTCGAGAGCGTTGTGCGTCGCATGAACGGTTTCGGGAAGCTGGTTGAATCGGAATGCGGTGGGCGCAGCGCCCTGGCGGGGCAAGTGCTCGCGCGTATCGCGGACATCGGCGCTATCGCCCCGCCGTCGCTGCCCAGCGACATCGCGGCGCTGCCGCTCGACGAGTGACCGCTCCCCGTACGATCGCCGTCCTCCACCCAGGGGCGATGGGGGCCGGGATGGCCCGCGTGCTCAAAGGTGCTGGCCATCGCGTGCTGTGTGGCCTGGAAGGGCGATCGGAGGAAACCCGGCGGCGAGCGGAGAGAGCGGGACTCATATCGATCTCGATGCCACAGCTAGCCGCAGAAGCGGACATCGCATTGTCGGTGGTTGCACCGAGCGCCGCCCAGGAGGTGGCCGACCAGCTGCTGGCGGCTGGATTCCGCGGGCTGCTGATCGAAGCCAACGCGATCCGGCCCGCGCTTTGCCATGCAATCGCCGAGCGCGTACGTGCGGCAGGTGGGCAAGTCGTCGACGCCAGCATCATGGGACCACCCCCGACACAGTCGGTCACTCAACCGACCCGGCTGTACCTCTCCGGTCCGCCGCCATGCGTTGATATCGCCACCGAGCTCTTCATGAGTACTGCTGCGCTGCACGTCACCAAGCTGGGCGCCGAGTTGGGGAAGGCGTCGGCGCTGAAACTGGCCCAGAGTGTCGTTCAGAAGGCCAGTCGGGCGTTGGCACTCCTTGGGCACGCGCTGGCCGACCGACATGGACTGTCAGCCCAGTTGGCTGCAGAGGCGCGACGTTGGCCCCACCCCGCCTCCGATCCTGAACGCTTCTCCAGCGTGGCCGGCCGAAGTTGGCGCTGGGGTGATGAGCTGCGGGATGCCGCGCAGGAACTCCGAGAGGCTGGCCTTCCTCCAGAGCTGGCGACTGATGCTGCCGCATTATTCGATCTCCTTGCCGGCTTTGAAGGAGGCCAGCCCGCCGTGGATGACATCTTTCGGGCCCTTACCGACGGCTCGGCCGAGCCGTAACCCAAGCAGGCGGCATCATGACGCTCGCCGAGACCGGATAGTGGCCCCCAGCCAGTTCCCATCGGCCCTGTCCTGGCCATTCCGCGTTGCTGGTCGCTGGGAATTTCATGGCATCGAACTCGTCGTGCGGGAACTTCGTCGCCAGGAAGGGTGAGGCGGAGGGCTGCTGGACGACGGCAACGTGAGCACGCGGGACAGCCACGACAGCGACGGCCCGTCCCTGATGTTCGCACCAGCGGAGTCCACGACGGCGAGTTCATTCGCGGGGCGCTGGCCGCCCCGCGATGGCTCCGTCCGCGGCGTAACCGACGGGACGGCGGTGGCTGGCTCCTATTTCGGGAGCCTGGCCACGAGCACGACCCCGGACCGGCGCGGCCCGGGGAGTGAATCCTTCGAGGAGGATACGGATGTCCAGCAACCTCGGCCCGGTTCAGGGCCACCCCTCCGGCTCCCCCGCCCTGGGGGCGGCCGCACGGCGCGGCCCGTTCGACCTCGACGTCAGCGTGGTCGAGGCCGCCGACGCCGGCAGCCTGATCTCTGTCACCGACGATGGCTGCGGCACCACCTGCCCCAAGGCGTGCACGACCGGTTCCCGCTGACCCGCACGAGTCGATCCGGCCGGCGTCTCTCCCGCGGGGCGCCGGCTCCCTTCTTTCGGAGGTGCGTGTGCCCGATACCCCCTGCTTCCGGGCCAGCGGTGTCGCGCTCGTCCGGGCTGCCGCTCACACTGACCTCGGCCTGCCCCCGTGGCCGGACCTGACCGGCCGCGCTCCCGAGCGGCTGCGCGAGTGGTGCGACTGGTTGGATCAGGTGTGGTCGCTGCCGGTGGTCGCCGACGCGCTCGACCATGCCGCCCCTTCGCTCGCCGAGCAGGTTCGTGCTCTGCTCGCGGCGTCGAACCCATCACCGGATAAGGCACGCAGGTGCGTGCTGTCGGTGGCCCGCTACCTGCTGAGGATGACCGGCCGGGCCACGCCGCTCGGTCTGATCGCCGGGGTCGCCCCGGCCGCGATGGCAGCAGCCGGGGAAACAGCGGGGCTGAGATGGGGCAGCAGGCACCAGGCGATCGCCCGCGCCGGGGCTGACTGGCTGGCCGCCGTCATTCATCAGCTGGAGATATGCCATGAGTTGCTGCTACGGCTGCCGGTGGTCACGAACAGCGCGGTGCTGGTGCGTGGGGACCGGCTCATCGTGCCTTACCAGCCGAACCCCGATCGGGGCGGCGGGGCGGTGGAAGTGTCGCTGCGGTACACCACGGCGGTCGCCGTCGCCTTGGACGCCGCCCGGGCGCCGATCCGACTTGAAGACCTCGTAGCGAAGATCGCTCCAGACTTTCCGACCACGAACCCGGCGACCGTGACCGGGATGCTGAATGAGCTCGTCGCCCGACGGGCGTTGGTGACGAGCCTGCACGCCCCGTCGACCGTGCCGGATGCGCTGGACTACCTCCTGCAGGAGCTGGACACAGCCGACGCACAGACCATTCCTGCGGCAGCCGCCCTGGTGGGCGGTCTACGTGAGATTCATGATCTGCTGCACGCCCACAACCAGGCACCGCTGGCGCAGTCCCTCATGCTGCGAGAAGAAGCAGCCGCCCAGATGCGGGCCATCGCCCCCTCCCGCCGGCACCCGGTGGCGGTGGACTTGCGACTTGACGCTGACCTGGTCCTTCCCCGGGAGGTGGTCGCCGAAGTGGAGCGAGCCGCGCTGGTCCTAAGCAGGTTGAGCGCCTACCCGTACGGCACACCCGCCTGGCGGGCCTACCACGAGCGGTTCTTCGACCACTTCGGCATCGGCTCCTCCGTGCCCTTGGCCGATGTAGTGGCCGACAGCGGCATCGGCTGGCCCGAGGGCTATCCCGGTACCGGCACGGAGGAGCCGCGCTCCCCGATGTCTCACCGCGACCAGATGCTTCTGGCCTTGGCTCAGCGGGCCGCACTCGACGGCGCCGGCGAGATCACAGTGACCGACGCCATGATCGCTGCCCTGGAACTTGGCCCCCAAGTACCACGGGTTCCGCCACATCTGGAGCTGGGCGTCCGCGTGTACGCAACGAGCGTGGAGGCGTTCCGCGAGGGCCGGGTCCGTGTAGAGGTGGTCACGGTGTCCCGCAGCGCAGGGACCCTGATCGGGCGGTTCTTGCCGGTGCTCGACTCTGGTGACTCGGCGAGGCTGACGGCCGCGCTGGCCGATATGCCCTCAGGCGGCCCAGGCACCGTGTGCGTCCAGGTGTCGTTCCCGCCGCTGGACCCCGCCACGGCGCATGTCGCCCGCTCTGCACAGGTCCTTCCCACCGTCATCAGCCTCGCCGAACACCGCGCGCCCGGCTGGAATGTCCTTACCCCCGACGACCTGGCTGTGGCCTGCGACGGCCGCCGCCTGGTGCTGACCGCCCCTGCTCCCGGGATCCGCGTCCACGCCACGGCCATGCACGCGTTAGCGCTGGGAACGCCCACTCCGCCACTCGCCCGCCTGCTGTCCGAACTGTCCCGCGCCCCGTACGCGCAAGTCACGACGTTTTCGTGGGGAGCTGCTGCTCATCTGCCGTACTTACCTCGGATCCGGTACGGCCGCATCATCTTGTCCCCGGCCCGGTGGCGTCTGGACGCGGCCGACCTGCCTGCCCCACGGGAGGAGTGGTCGACGTGGGATGACGCGTGGGCCGGGTTACGGCAGCGCCTCCGGGTGCCGCGCCTGGTCCACCTGGTGCACGGCGACCAGCGGCTCCCCCTGGACCTCGATCACTCCGGGCACCGGGTGCTGCTCCGCACCCACCTGAACCGCGACCGAGACGCCATCCTCGCGGAGGCTCCCACCCCAGAAGACACCGCCTGGTGCGGCGGACGCGCACACGAGGTCATCATTCCCCTAGCCGCCACCGGCACCCCGGAATGGCCGCGCATGCCTACGCCGTCCCGCGCCCGCACCCTGCCACGCGGTCACGGCGACGCCCCGGCCGCGTCGACGGTGCTGATGGCCAGCCTGTACGGCGCCGTGCAACGGCAGGACGTGATCCTGGCCGAGTACCTGCCCACCCTGCTACGCCGACTCGGGAACCCATCATGGTGGTTCGTCCGCTACCGCGACCCCGGCCCGCACCTGCGGCTCCGCATCACGCTCCCGGCGCGGGAGGCGTTCGGGGCAGTGGCCGGCACGGTCAGCGACTGGGCGGACGACCTGCACCGCATCGGCCTGCTGCGGGAGTTGCGGTACTGCACCTCCTACCCGGAGATCGGCCGGTGGGGTGACGGCCCCGCTATGACCGCCGCCGAACACGTTTTCACGGCCGACTCCCGCGCCGTGCTGGCGCAGCTTCGCCAGCCCGCCCGCCCCGACCGGCAGGCGCTTGCAGCCGCCCATGCGGTAGCGATCGCCGCCGCGTGGACGGGCTCCACGGAGGCGGGCATGCGGTGGCTGATCGAGCACGTCGCTCCGGCCGCGCCCGGGAAGGTGTCCCGCCCGGTATTCACCGAGGCGGTACGGATCGCGAACCCCGGCGACAACTGGGCGGGCCTGCGCGGCGCACCCGGCGGGGACGCGATCGCCGCCGCGTGGGCCGACCGCGCCATCGCAGTGGCCGACTACCGCACCCACCTGCCCGGCCCCCATACGCAGGGAGTGGACCCCGACAACGTGCTGGTCAGCCTCCTACACGTCAACTACATCCGTGTCTGCCGCATCGACCCGGCCGACGAGGCCGAGTGCATGTACCTGGCTCGCTCCGCGGCCCTGGCCTGGACCGTTCGCATCACAAAGGGCGGCCACCCATGACAACGGACCCGCTGGAGGTAGCCGTGCACGTGGCCGACCGCCTCGCCCGCCCCGAGGACTCTGGCCTGCGGGCCGGCGAGTCGTGGTGGCCGCAGTCGCTCGCCCACGGCGCACCCGGTGTCGCCCTGCTGCATGTCGAGCTCGCCGCTCACGGCGCCGCACCCTGGGACCGCGTCCACGCCTGGCTGTGCGCGGCAACCTGGGCGACCGTCACCGGCGGCCCCGACAGCCACCTGTACTACGGCGCACCCGCCGTCGCACACGTGGTGGCGTGCGCCGCCGACCACCAGCCCGGCGCGTACCGGCGGGCGCTGGACGCCCTGAACCGGCAGATCACCGCCGACGCGCTGTCCCGCGCCCGCGCGGGACACGCCCGCATCGACGCCGACACCCTGCCGACCTTGTCGGAGTTCGACGTGATCCGCGGCCTGTCCGGGATCGGCGCCTACCTGCTGCGCCGCGACCCCGGCGGCGCGGCCCTGACCGCCGTCCTGGAGTACTTGGTGCGTCTCACCGAGCCCATCACCGTGGACGGGGAAACGCTGCCTGGCTGGTGGGCGCAGGTCGGTCCGTCCGGCCGCTCCGACCCCGCCCTCCCGGGCGGCCACGCCAACCACGGAATGGCGCATGGTGTGGGAGGCCCCCTGGCCCTGCTTGCGCTCGCCGCTCTTCACGGTGTCACCGTGACCGGCCACCACGACGCCATCGCCCGCATCCTCACCTGGCTGGACCAATGGCGCACCCACAACGGCTGGCCGTACTGGGTCACTCGCCCCCAGCTGCACGCCGGGCAGCTCATGGCAACGCCGGTCCGCCGCCCGTCCTGGTGCTATGGAACCGTCGGCCTGGCCCGCGCTCAACAGCTCGCCGCGCTCGCCACAGGGGACAGCACCCGCCGCCGCCACGCCGAAAACGCCCTCCTGCGCGCCGTCACCGACCCCATGCACCTGCTGGCGGCCACCGACGACTCGCTGTGCCACGGCCGGGCCGGATTCGCTCACCTTGCTCTTCGCGCGGCGGCCGACGCCGCACCCGACCCGGGCGTACAGCTCCGCGCGGCCGCACTACGCCTGCTGGAGGTCATGCACCCGCCCGGCACCGACGCGAAGGACACCGCCGGCCAGCTCCTCACTCTGGCGGGCCCCGAGTTTCTCGAAGGCACCGCCGGGATCGCTCTGACATTCGCCGCCACGGCGTCCCCGTCCGGGCCCGTCACCGGGTGGGACACCTGCCTGCTCATCAGCTGAAAGGACGGAGACCCGCATGCCATGGCTTCAGTGCAACATCCACTTCTCCGACCCCACTTCGGAGTTCCAGGTGGCGGCCGCCGACCTGCTTCCTCCCCTCGCCGCCGCCCAGGGCGATGGCCACCTGCACGCCTGGTGGTACATCCGGAAGAACGGCGTGTGGCGACTGCGGTACCGGGGTGGCCCGCAAGTGGTGGCGAACCTGCTGGACACGCTCGCCGCTGACGGCCGCATCACCGGCTGGGAGCCCGGCATCTACGAACCCGAGACGCTCGCGTTCGGCGGCCCGCAGAGCATGGACGTCGCGCACGAGCTGTTCCACCGTGACAGCTGCCATGTGCTGTCCCGCGCCGCCGAGCCCGGCCCGGCCGCCCGCCAGCGGGAGACCAGCATCCTGCTGTGCGCCGCGCTGATGCGCGCCGCCGGACTCGACTGGTACGAGGCGGGGGACGTGTGGGCACAGGTTGCTGAGCACCGCCCCATCGACCCGGCCAAACCCGCTTGGCCACCGGAGCGGGAAATCGGCCTGCAGGCGGTAATGCACCGCCTGCTGACAGCCGATGCCCGTTCCCTGCCCGCCCTCCCTACCGGGTGGCTGGACGCGTTCGAGGAAGCCGGGCAATCCCTGGCCAGCCTCGCTCACCAAGGGCGGCTCCAGCGGGGCCTCCGCGCGATCCTCGCCCACCATGTGATCTTTCACGCCAACCGCGCGGGCCTCCCGGTAACGGACCAGTCGGCTATCGCTGCCCTGGCCGTCCACACCGTGTTCACCCCCGCAGCAGACCGCATTTTCCCAGCTCAGAACCTATTCCCAAAGGCTAAGGTCCCACCTATGACACTCATCGATGATCAGCCGGACGTCACCCCGGAAGAACTCCGCGACGCCCTGACCGACCGCCTTGTAGCCGCCGGCACGGTACGCACCCCCTCCGTCGAGGCCGCGTTCCGCACCGTGCCGAGGCACCTGTTCGTCCCGAGCGCCTCCCTCGACGCCGCGTACGGCGACGACCCGATCTACACCAAGCACGACGGCGCGGGTGTGTCACTCAGCGCCGCGTCTCAGCCGACGATCGTCGGCATGATGCTCGAACAACTCAACGCTGAGCCGGGTCAGCGAATACTCGAAGCCGGGGCGGGCACCGGCTACAACGCCGCCCTCATAGCCACGATCGTCGGCCCCCAGGGGCACGTGACAACGATCGACGTGGACGACGACCTCGTGACCGGCGCCCGCGACCACCTGGCCGCCGCGGGCATCGGGAACGTCACCGTCGTCCTCGCCGACGGCGCGCTCGGCCACCCCGAGAACGCCCCGTTCGACCGGTTCATCGCCACAGTGGGCGCGTGGGAGGTCCCGGCCGCGTGGCTGGACCAGCTCACTCCTGAAGGCCGACTCGTGGTCCCGCTACGTCTACGCGGCGTCGCCTCCCGTGCAATCGTGTTCGAACGAGACGAGAACGGCTGGCACAGCGTCGACCACCAGCTCGCCACGTTCATGCCGCTGCGCGGCATCGGCGACGACGCCCGCCGCACCGTCGCCATCACCGCCGAGCGGGACGTCACCTTGCAGGTCCACAAGGACCAGGCCGCCGACCCCACCGAGCTCGCCGGCGTGCTCGACACCAACCGCGTCGAGACCTGGACCGAGGTTACGATCCCGGCCACGGTCTCGTACGAGCTGCTGGACCTGTGGCTGTGCCTCCGCCTGGACAACCCGCTCATGCGGATGCACGTCGGCTCGGAGGCCACTACCCGTGGCACCGTGACCCCGATGTTCCCCTGGGGCTCCATGGCGACCACCAGCGGCAACAGCCTTGCTTACCTCATCTCCCGCTGTACCGCCGAACGTGACAGCGCCGACGTGCCCCTGTATGAGGTCGGCGTCGTCGGCCACGGCCCCAGTGGCGCCGAACTCGCCGAGCACGTCGCGAACGAGATCCGCACGTGGAACCAGGACTACCGCGACCGCGCCGTGCGGTTCGAGCTGCCCGACACCCCGCCCTCCGCTGACCCCGGCACCGGGCGGTTCGTCCTGTCCCGGCCCACCCACCCGATCCTCGTCACCTGGGAGTAACAGTTGATGGAGCCCACCCAGGCATTCGCGCGGTTCCCCCTCGTCGCCCGGCCCCGCCCGGCCTGCGCCCCGCTCGACGCCCGGGTGGGCAACCTGTGCGAGCTGGCCCGCACCGCCGAACGCGACAGCGACACGTCGACGGCGTCGACAGTGTTCAACCAGGCCGCCCTCCTGGCCAGCGATCTCGGCCTGCCCGACCTGGCCCGCACCTGGTGTCACCAGCACGCCACCCTGTACCTGACCGCCTGCCCCCTCACCGGGCGGGCGGCCCGGCACGCCGTCGAACCCCTCGTGAACCTCGCCCGGCTGCACATCCGCGCCGGCGACGGCGCCCACGCCTTCGCTCTCCTGGACGGCTTGTACGAGGCTGCGCAAGCGCGCACGGACACCACCGTCGACGAGCTCCACGTCCCCTTCTCCATCCTCACCCAGACCGTGGCGGATCACCGGGACGTCCTCCAGTGGCTTTGGACGGTTCACCTCGCTGACGGCACCCGCGCCCTCACCGGGGCAGGCCGCTGGAACGAGGCCCTCGCCCACCTCCGCGCTCGCAACGGCGTCGGCCACCGGATGCTCGACGGCCGACAGGTCGCCGTCATCGCCCACGCCTTGGCGGGCGACACCGCCACCACCCAGGCGCTGCTCGACGGCACCCCGGCGGGGGAGCCCTGGGAAGCCGCTGTCACCGCCTGCCTGGCCGCCCTCTGCCGGCCCGGCGACGACCGTACGGCAGCGGAGATGCTCACCTGCTACCGACGCCTCGACCACACGGCCCCCGGCCTGGTGGTGTTCCGGACCCGGCTCGGTCTATCGGTGGTCGACGCCGCTGGGGGAGTCGACACCGCCGACGGCCGTGCCGTTGCCACCACGCTCATCATCCGCGCGGTGGCGACCGACGACGGCTACGCCGCCCGAGACGTACTCGACCATCCCGGATGCGCGGCCATACTCAAGGCCGACCAGAAGGCCGCGCTCACGCAATTACTGCAGGCGAGCGGACTCGGCTCCCGGCGTTTCCCAGAGTGGCTGATGGTGGAGCTGTCGGTCGCCTTGTCACGGAGCGGCGCGGTGATCGCGCGCAACCTCAACTCTTGCCTCGTAGACGCCGAGCGCATGGGCTAGCTGACGGCGAGCGGGTACCAGGCAGCACCACTCACCTCGGACTCTTAAATGAGTCCCACGTCCGCATCTCTATCTGTCAATGGTTTCGAGATCGGCTGTCCTAATTGAGAAGTAGTACCGCCTATGATTCAAGCGTGCCTGATATGTGATCGCCCACGAATAATAGGTTCCATAATGGTGATGTGCGACCTGCTCGGATAGGCCTGTGGCTGGCCGCGCGTCGGCGCTCGTTATTGCTATTCATTAAGGAGTTTTGATCTTCGAAAATTCTTGCTCGTCGTCTCGGCCGGGTAGATCGACAGTGAGCGTCACATATGGCGAAGCCCGTTTTTCGGGGGTGACGAGTGGTCCTATGGAAAGTTACTTCGTCCGAGTGGAAAGCTGAGCGCCTGTCGCTGGCAATCGGGATCGGCGTGGCTGGCTGGACTGCGATACTGGGCTGCTTGGCCGGGTCGGCCGTGCCATCTTCCCGGGAGCCGTGGTGCAATGCCTCAATATCCGCTGAGGTGCAGAAGTACTACGATGCTGACAAGTGGTGCGCTCTGATCAAAGAAGAACTCGCGAAAGGGCGCATCCCTGACTATTGGGGCCTACTGGAGAAGGCCAGGCGGCAGTCGATAGCCGAGACCCCAAATGCGCCTGCGCAAAGACCTACGGCGATGGAGCCGAAAGGGCAGAGCGCCAAGGGAGCGCGCGGACCGAGGGATACTCGGCCCAGGCCACGCCCCGATCCGCAGCCCCGCCACAATCCGCAGGGGCATGTCCGTCACTCGCTTATCACTGCAAAACCTGCTACAGACAAGGCCGCCGAGCCGAGAAAGAAGCAGGCAAGTAAGTCCTCGCGGGCGTCCTCTCCTGCTCGGGGTCGGCACCAGCGAACGTCCACCTCCTCGCCGGCCCCCGCGCCGTCCACGCCATACACGCGGCCAGCGCCTTCACACGGAGAACATGCTTCCGTGGGGCGGCCCTCGGGGTTGACGGTTCACCTGGATAGGTCCGGTGGGACGAGCGCCGCCGCCGGGTGGGCTCACGCCGCTTCCGCCGTGTTGTTCGGCGTCTTCGTGATGACGATCAGTGCGGCCCTCATCCAGCGGTCCCGCGTCCTGACAGGAGGCGCTGTCGCGGGAGTACCCGGAGCGTCGCTTCCGGTTCCAGTGATTCCCGACGCTGATCCCAGCAGTGAGAGCAAGGCACCCGCTGAGCCGGTGGAATCGGCGGCTGCCACTCCGGATTCTGCAATAGAAGCGGCCGGGCACGGCGATGCCACCGTCGATGCCGACCTCGGGAAGGCGGGGGAGACGCCAGCCGGAGAGGTTGTCTCGACGCAGGCTGCCACCACCTCGGGACTACAGCTCAGGATTCCACCGTCTGCGCTTGTCTCCGGACGGCTGTTCGGAAGGACTCGCCTACAGGCAGCGGATCGGACGGTGCGCTTCACCCGCGCGGAGGGTCGGAATCTGTTCGCGCTGCTGGCTACCACGAAGGACGGCGTGCGACAGGATCTCGTTATCGAACACCTGTGGCCTGAGCAGGGCGAACACGGGTCACAGCACCTGGAGACCGGGGTCCGTGACATCAACGCGGCGCTGCGCAGTGCGACCGGGCTGTCTACCGGAGTGAAGTTCGTGATCAAGACTGGCCAGTGCCGGCACCTTGCCTCGGCCTTCTTCGACATCGACCTGTGGCGGTTCGAGCAGGCGCGTCTGGTGGCGAACACAGCGCTGGAGGAGGACACCCGGGTGCAGGCGCTCAGGCAGATGGTCGCCATCCATGAAGGGCCGCTACTCGCTGAGCGAGATGATCTCTGGTGCCTGCCGCTCCGGCAGGCCGCGGCCCGGAAGGCGACGAACGCGGTGATGCGGCTGGCCGAGCTGGAGCACAAGACCGACCCGGATCACGCACTGGATCTGCTGACTCTCGCTGTGGACCGGATCGATCCCTACAGTGAGGTCCTGTGGTGCCGGATCATGACCATTCATGGTGAGCTGGGACGGCTGCCGGCCGTACGCGCGACCTTTCAGCAGCTCACCGAGCGACTGCGGGAGGTCGACGCCGAGCCGAGCCGTCAGGCGAGGCAGATCTACCGGGGGCTCGCCGGGTAGCGGCGAGTAATGACGGAGGTCCTGACCAGAAGCCGGGCCAGGACCTCCCTCGGCGCGGCAATGGGTGCTGCTTCTCTTCTTGAGGGATCGAGGCTACGCGCCGAGGAGTACTCGGTCTTGTCTGCTGTAGGTGGCCCGGGTCTCGGGGGTGAGGAGTTGGGCGGGGCGGGTGCCGTAAATCTGCGCGAGCAGCCGCAGCACATGTGCTGGTGGGCGGCGGCCGGACTCGGGCCAGCTCTCGTATTCGTACAGCCTGCTCTCGCGTAGCGGAGCCGTCCCCGTGCGCTCCAGGGCATTGAACGTGGCGACGACCTGGGCGGCGGTGAGACCGACGGCGTCGCGGTAGAGGCGTAGCGGTGCGACATCGTGGTCGAAGGAGAGCACGACGGCGATCTGGTCGACAGTGAAGCCGTGTCCGCGCAGGTGGAAGCCGCGGCGGCGGCACTCGAGCAGGGTCTGGTAGCCCTTCCCGGACATGATTACTCCCCGTCTGGTGATGTTCGCTGGCCGATCGGGTGGACCGTAGGGCGCCTTCCTGCGAGATCTCCAGTCGATGTGGGTGATCCATCTGCCGGGGTGTGATCGCCTAGCTCTATGGCGGTGTGTTGGCGCAGGTCAACGCGCACTTCGGCGTGGCGGGCGACGGGACGGCCGTGGGGTTCGATTCGGGCGCGGAGTCGGTTCATGGTGTGGGCCCCTTCACGGGAACGGCCGGGACGACATGGAGGTGCCCTGACGATGACTGGACGCGAGAACGCGGACGCGACTGTGCTGGACGACGGCGGACGGGACGGATTCCCTGGCCTGCCGCTCGGCCCTGCACTGGTCCGCCGATGGTGGAGTGGACTTGGCGGGCCGATGCTGTGGCGCAGGCGATTCCACGGGCGTGAGGACCAGGTCACGGCTGCCCGGAAGATGGTGCGCCTGCTGCTGGAGGACACCTCCCGGGCCGACGATGCCGAGTGGATCACGGCAGAGCTGGCCGCCAATGCCCTGTTGCACTCACGCTCGGGCCTGTTGGGCGGGCTCTTCATGGTGGAGGTGCTGCGCGGCCTGCACATGGCTCGTATCACCGTCTATGACCTCGGCGGCGAAGGAACCCCTGCCGTCCAAGCACGGAAGCCGGGGCAGGACATCGGCGAGCACGGGCACGGCCTGCGTGGAGTACGACAACTCGCCACACAAGCCGGGGTACGAGGAGATGCGACCACCGGGCACGCGGTCTGGGCGCAACTCGCCTTGAACTGCGGCGCGAGCGCACGGACCGCATGATGACCTGGAGCACGCGGACCCAGCGGCCGGACTCGGGCACAGGACCAGTGCCGGATGGTGAGGAGGCAATTCGTCGCGGGCTGCAGGAGTTGCGGAGGGAGTTCCCGAACTGGGGCTTCCTCGTTATCCACAAGGTGTGGGTCGCAGTCCGGGGGAAGACCATCATGGTCACCGCCGACACCCCCAAGGGGCTGCGCGCCGGATTGCCGCCTGCGCCCGCTGACCCCCCTGTCGTCCCCGCGCTGGCCACGACGTGGCCAATGACGGCCGACGATGTCCTGCCAGGGGACATGACATGTTCGCCCACGGCGGCGGGTGTGTGGGCCCATACAGAGGTTCCACCAGTGACGACGCGGCGGGCTCGGCAGCCCGGACGCCGTCGCCGTGGCCGGGCGAGTGCTTGACATCCGGGGTGAAGGTGGGCGTCGATGTCATGGAGCGATCGCAGCGTGCTGTAGCGGCACGCTCGATGGCGCGGGCTCGGGCACAGGGCGCGGCGGAGACCTAACCCCGCTGCCCCGGCTCTCCGGGCGCGGAAATCCCTGACGACCGTTTCGTGCGCGAGGCCGCCAAGGCACTCGACCTTTGCGCTCTGGTAGCGGCGGACGGGAGGCGGCCTGGGGCACCAGCGGATTTCGCTACGCGGGTCGTTTCATCCCCGGGATGTTCGCTGGTGTGCCCCATGTTGCCGCTGGCGTTGCGTTCGCTGTAGCCGCTTGGACCGCATCGACGCCGAGCCGGTGTTCGCACCGGTGAACCCGGGTCCCGGACGATGCGTTGCGTCGCCAGACTCGCCCTACAGGCGACAGACCAATATGTGCGGCGCCGTACGGATGCGGGTCATCTTAATCCGCGGTGGTTCCCGCCGTACGTCGCTTTCCCTCTGTACCGGGCTGGCCTTGGTCAGGCCGGCGGCCGGACCGCCGGCCGAGGCCCATGGGTGATGCCCCGCCAGCTCGCCCGTCTGTGCGCTTGCAGCCCCAGCTTTGCCTGCGTCGGCCAGGACGGGGATCGTCTCCGCCGGGGCCGGGGTGGTTTGCCTTGGACGCGATGGGTACGGCCTCCGCACGTGCCCCCGAGGGACCTGCGGGAAGCGGGCCGGTGTTGGGGGCGGTACAGGCGGCCCCAGCGAGCTTGGCAATCCTCTCGCCATGCGCTTGCCCTCGTAGGCGATGATCTCTAGCGGGCGGTTGTCAGCGCCCGCTTCGGTACGCATGACCAGGACATCGTCACCGCTCCACATCAGCGCCCATCCGTGGCCGTAGGCGTCCAGTCCGCGTACGTGCGCCGCGTCCACCGTGATCGCGGCCCATTCCATGCGTGCGCCCCCTTCGGTCCCTGTCGCACCGCTGAATACGCGCGGCGGCTATTTAGTGATGCGAATCTATGGATGCTCGACGGGGCCGGTCCAGTCAAGTCGATTCGGCAGCTACTTCATGACTCTTTCGGCCTCGGCTGAAAGATTAGGTAGTGCATCCGTAGTCTTCGGTGAATTCGCCTCAACGGGACGACCTGTCTGCATTCGGGTTTGAAGCCGCACCTCGGCAAGGCGGATACCAGCAGGTGGAGGAGCTCCTTGTTAGGTGATTCTCTCCGAAACGGGGGCCGCTGAAAAATGTTCCGCGACACGCTTGCAACGCGCGCCGATGCGAGCGATGGTCGAGCTCCACGAAATCCGAACCGGCCAAACAGCGGGCCGGTACACGGCTGGAAAGGAGCCTTATCAATGGTCGCTATCACCGTCACGGAAAACGCGTACGGCATGGACGCGAACGCAATTTCCGCCGCTCGCGACACGGACGACAGTGCCCCGGACATCCACACCGGCACTGCGCTGAACACCCGTGAGGAGGCCGTGTGGGCCGCGCTGGCCGCCAGCCCCGGTACGTCGGTTGCCCTGATCGCGGGTGCGGCCGGAATCAGCCGAGTGACGGCGGGAAAGATCCTCAATCAGTTCGAGGCCGAGGGCCGCGCGAGCCGTGTCCCCGGCGGACACGACGGGCGGGGCCGTACCCCCGACCTGTGGTACCCCGCCGAGGACACGACCGTCTCGGAGGGGAACGCCCCGGACGAGGCCTCTGACTCGCCCGCTGAGGTGCCCGGCCCGGATGACCCGGACGACCCGAACGTTCCCGCCGTGATGGACATGTCCGAGGACGACGGGGACGGTGCGGACGAGGAGGAGGCCACCGCTGCGGCGGTTCCCGCAACCGATGGCCAGTTCGACCAGGCTGACCCGGAGGGCGTGGTCTCGGCCGACGTGGCCGGTGACGACCCCGTCCCGGACAGCGGCGACGTGGGTCACGCCCTGGACGAAGCCCTTGACTCACGCGCTGACGCGACCGACACGGACACGGACGTTCCGGCCGACGGTTCCGAGGAGACGGCCGAGGCCGAGGACCCGGCCTGGGCATGGGCGCGGACGGCCCTGCTGGAGCTGGCCGACCTGATCACCGGAGCAGTCGGGGCGTTCGACGACGACGGGGACGCGGTCACGGCGTTGGGCCGGTTGGAGATGGCCATGGCCAAGGCTCCGCAGGCACACCGCGACGCCCGCGCCGTGTTGACCGGCACCAACCCCTCCGGCAGGGGAACGGGCGGACGTGTGAGCACCGGCGGCACTACGGGCGCGGGTGGGGCTCGTCCCGGTCATCTGCGTGACAGGGTGCTGTCCCACCTGCTCGACCACCCGGGGAAGGACTTCACCCCGTACGAGATCGGCCGGGTATTGGAGAGCTCGTCCGGCGCGGTCGCCAACGCCCTGGACCGCCTGGTCGGTCTCGGTCAGGCCGAGCTGACCTGCGAGCGCCCCCGCCGCTACGCCCTCGCCGTCAACCCCGCCCCCGGCGACTGATGGCGGCCCGGGGTGGGCCTCCCCGAGGCGGCCCACCCCACAGCAACAGCCCCGGTACCTGGGTGGACGGCCGGTATGGCCCTCGCATCGGCCGCGACGTGGCCACGGTGCCGTCGCTCACCTGCCCCGTTTGGCATCCGTGGCCAGACGTCCCAACGCGTCCGGGACAGGCCGTCCGCCCTCTCTGATCGCCCGCCTACTCATCTGTTCGTTCGGTTTCACCCAACGCCAAGGAGGCACTGTCATGGCCCACGAGATCGAGATCTTCGCCGACGGGTCCGCCGGATTCGCCGCTGGGATCAAGCCCGGCTGGCACCGGCTTGGCTACACCGCGCCCGGCCCGATGACGGCCGAGGAGCTCCTGGCCCGCGCCCAGCTCGCCGCCTGGAACGTCCGCAAGGTGCCGGTCGGCACGGTCACCGATCCGGACACCGGGCGGTCCGTGACCGCAGAGGAGGACTTCCTGGTCGTCCGTACCAACCCGGTCACGGGTGAGCCGGAACGGCTCGGCATGGTCGGAAAGGACTACAAGGTCGTCCAAAACGAGGAGGTCGCCGAGTTCCTGCAGACCCTGGTCGACGAGTCTGGAGCGATCTTCGACACGGGCGGCTCGCTGAACGGCGGACGGCGCGTGTTCGTCACGATGCGCCTGCCCGAGCCGCTGATGGTCGGCGGATTCGACCGGGTCGACCTGTATCTGGCGGCGTTCTCCCGGCATGACGGCTGGGGTGCGTTCACCACGGTCGCCACCCCTGTCCGAGTGGTGTGTGCGAACACCGAACGCGCCGCGCTGCGAAACCACGCCTCGATGTTCAAGGTCCGCCACACCGGCCATATCGCGGGCCGTATCGCCGAGGCACGTGAGGCGCTGAAGCTGACGTGGCGGCACGGCGAGGCATTCGCCGCCGAGGCCGAGAGGCTGCTCGCGACGCCGATGGACCTGAAGGAGTTCCGGCAGTTCGCCGCCGCACTTCACCCGATGCCCACAGACGCGAAACCCGTTACCCGCCGCAACTACGAGCTGGCGATGCGCCAGCTGGAGCTGTTGTTCACGGACGCGCCGACGAACGAGCCGATCCGGGGAACCCGCTGGGCGGCCTACAACGCGGTCACCGAGCGTCTGGATCACTGCAGCCCGGTCATCGGCCGCCGCGAGGCCGAGATCGTGCGGGCCGAGCGTGCGCTGTTGGACGACCACGCCCACTCGAAGATCAAGACGCGGGCGTTCCAGATGCTCGCTGCCTGATCGGGCGTTCGGCATTCCCACCCTCCCCCTTGCTCGTCCGGTACGGCTCGGCGCGGGGCCGTACCGGACCCATCCCTGGAAACCGCACATCGGTTCGGGACCAGCCCGCGCAACCACAGCAAGGGGCCTTTCCGCCCCTCGGATCACCGATCGAAGGAGAAACTGTGGGCCCGTTCGAGCAGATCGCTATCGACTACCTCATCGACGCCACCCGCACTCTGGACGAAGCCGCCAGCCGCTTCGCGTCGGCATGGGAGACGGGGGAGTGCGTTACGGCCGAGGACTTGTCCCGAGCCGCCGTCGCGCAACACCTTCGAGACTGGTGGCAGCAGGTCATGAACCAGATCGACGCCGATGAGGCGGTCGACACCGTGACCGCGATCATGGAGAGCCGCCGGGCCGCCGAAGCGTACCTGATCAGCGCCAGCCAGCTCTCGTACGGCGAATTGTTCACCCAGGCCATGGCCCAGGCCCGCCGTCAGGCCGCCCGGCAGTTCCTGGACTCCACCCGGCATCTCGCCGAGGCACTCACCGGCCCCACCGCCGCAGGCCGCTCGGTCCCCGCCACCGGCTCGGCCGGTGGAGAGGTCCGGGCGTGAACGCCCCTGCAAACCAGTCTCCAGAAAGGACATGGCCCACGATGAACGTCGGTACCGAGTCCGCCACCGGCGACGCAGCGGGCGAACCCGCCGGAGGATGGCAGCTCGGCCCACTGCAGGAGCTCAGCGGGCCTCCGCCACCCGAGCGCTCCACGCTTCCAGGCGCTCCCACCACGGCCACCGCCCCGAGCTTCGCGGACACGTTCGCCGGGCCGGAGGCACCGGACGGCGGCGAAGCCGAGAGGCTGGCGGCCCGGGTTGCTGAGGTCGTCGCTCACGCTCGGCACGCCGACTATGCGGCATCCGCCGCGTTGGTCTGTCAGATCCAGCGCGGTCACCAGCTCACCTCCGAGCCGCTCTACAGCGTGGTCTACTCTCACGCCCTGCGCACCTGGTGGGAACAGGTCCCGGCTCAGATCAGCGAGAACAGTGTCGACGTCGTGCACGCCGTGCGGCGAGTTCGCGCGTGGGCGCGGCACCACCTGACCGGCGAACCAGCCGCCGCGCGGCCGGGCACGCTGTTCGACCACGCGCTCGCGCACACCTCCCGGGCCGCCGCCCGCCACTTCCTGGCCGCCTCGGGCGAACTCCTTGCCAGCCGGGCGGACGCCGAGACGGCTACCGCTGAGCCAAGCCAGCACCAGAACGGCCGATGAGGCCAACCGGCCTACCTCAACTCTGACCGGCTTCTTCTCGGCCGGCTGCCTGAAGCACCTCGCAGAAAGGAACCGTTCACCATGACCACCACCCGCGCCGACGCGAGCCGGGACGACACCGAGGCGTTCCGCTTCCTGGCCTGGGCCTGGAACGTCACCGCCGCCAAGGCGTACGCCGAAGGCCGGACACCCGAGGGGCGGCTGTCTCCCCGCGCATGGGCAGGCTTCCTGTCCGCGATCTGGATCAACGAGGACCACATCAGCGAGGTGGACCTTTCGGCCCCGCTCATCGCGGTCCCTATCCCGAACGCCGGGCCCCTCATCATCGACGGCTGGCACCGGATCGCCCGCGCCCTGCGCGAGCAGGTCACCGAGCTACCGGTGATCATCCTGACCGAGCAGGAGGAGTACGCCTGCCGGATCTACGGCGGCGACAAGGCTCCCACCGCCCGGTTCCGCTGACTCCATCCCATCCGGCGGCCGGGGGGAGATCCGGCTCCATCACCCGCACCAAGGAGCGATCAATCATGGAAACGCTGGAAGCACTCATACGACGCAACGAGCGCACCAGCCGGGCCAAGTACGAAGCGGCTGCGGCCGAGCTGACCGGCCAGCTCGACAGGCGTTACCGGCTGACGTCCACGGTCCTGCAGGAAGTGACCTACGCCCAGGCCCATCACGCGTGGTGGGACATGGTGCTCATGCAGACCGACAAGTACGACGTGGAGGTAGAGGAGGCCCTCGGCCTCGTCCGAGCATGGACCACCCGCTACGTGGAGAGCACCCTGGCCCGGGCCGTACCGATTCCCCGCGTGGCGGAGTCGGCGGCCACGGCCGCCGACCTGTTCGAGCATGCCCTGTCCGTCACCGGCCTGGAGGCGGGCCACCGCTTCCTGTCGGCCACCGAGGGGGGCCGAGCAGCGTCATGATGACCGAGGTCGAGACCTTCCGTCTGATGGGGTGGACCTGGGACGTGTCCGCCGCCAAGAAGTACGCGGCTAGCCGTCACCCGGGTGGGCACCTGCGGCCGCGTCACTGGGCTGGGCTGCTCGCCCTGATTGACATCGACCAGGTGCACGCCGAGCTGGTGGACCTGGGCGAGCCGCTGATCGCCGTACCGGCCTCACCCCGGGGCGGTCCGTTGGTCATCGACGGCTGGCACCGTATCGCCCGCGCATTGCGGGAAGGGGTCGCCGAGCTGCCCGTGATCCTGTTGAGCAAGGAGGAGGAGTACGCCTGCCGGATTCACGGCGGGAGCAGGTGCTACGGCTGGGCGTAGCTGTCCGGCGGTGCAGGTGGTGTGCCCCGGTCGCGCAGACATGTGCGGCCGGGGCGTATCTCCTGCACCACCGGAGGCCGACGGCCATCTGGAACAGGCATCATCGAGGTGGTGGGGGCGCGGAGGCGGTGCGCTGCTGTTGAAGTCGGTTACGGAGCGCATCGAGGGACACCTTTCCTTCGGGTGTCTCGACCCGCCAGAAGGTCCAGCCGTTCACCTCGTACCCCGCCAGTTCCCTCGCGGGGTTGGACACCTTCTCGCGTCGGGTACCACGGAACTGGACGGTGCCGTCGGGATTGACCACGGCGGTGTCTGTGTGCGCCCGTGACGCGGGGACGAGAACGGTCCCGGGAGGTACCAGACCCTCTCGAACCAAGTCGATCAACTCGATGTCGCTCCTGGTCTTCGCAGGCTTCCGCCCCTTCGGCGTCGTCGCGCTCGGGCTCGAGGTCGCGACGACGGGGCGGCCAGCCTCGCTGATCGTCTTTACTCGCTTGCCCTTTCGCAAGTCGAAGACTCGCCGCCCGGCGACGGTAGGGGCGGCGGTGAGCCTGTGGCCGAGGACGTGCAGTGTTTGCAGAACCGGGGGAATGTAGGTGCGCAGGCTGAGCTGCTCCTCGATCGAGATGCTGTCGTCCTGGGGCCGGTTGCCGTTGTGCAGCTGGACCTGGCCCGAGTCGTGCAGCAGGTCATAGAGGTGGCCTTCCAGCCAGCCGGCCTCGGCGCTGTTCAGCGTCTTCTTCGAGTCGCGGCGTATGAGGATGGCCCGGTACCAGTGATCTCGGGCCTTGAGGTGTTCGCGGAGGCGGCTGCGCAGTCCTCGGGAGGCAGCCTTGCCCACGTAGGCTCCCCACCGGCCCGGGAGGTCGGGGCGGTCGAGGAGTAGGTAGACACCAGGCACGTCCCACTCGGGACCCAGGCGGGTCAGGGTGGCGCGTTCGGTGACCACGATCCCGACCACCGAGTGCTCAACGGTGATCTCGAAAGGGCCGTCCAGCATCAGGGGAAGGGACACGCTCAGATGCGCAGTGGTGGGCTCCTGTACCTGCATGCCCCCGGGCCTCCTTCGATCACGAGCGAACCGAGATCTTCTCGGAGGGTACCGAAGCGATACCGCCGTGTGGGCGCGTGTCGAACTGGTCCTGGGGAGCCAGTCGCGGGTTCATCTTTCCGTATTGGCACTTCAGGCTACGGGCTCGTACGTGGCGTTCAAGGTACGACGCTCCCCGCGAGGCGCGTGGCTTAATTGGCGGGCCGATCTCGGCTGATCGTCGGTGCGGCTTGCCACCATGGTCCGCATGACGACAACCGACCCTTTAGCCCCGTTCCAGTGGCTCAACGTGTCCGAGAACGAGGGTGGCGGTGCACTGGGCGTGATCTTCAGTGTGGCCTTCTTCCGCGGGCTCGACCCGGCGGAGGTGGTGCGCCGCTTCAGCCGTGGCCAGGACTCCGGCCATGAGTCGGACTTCGGCGGACTCGGCGAAAAGGCCTACGAGTTCATCGCGGAGACGGAGGGCGGGTATGGCGGCGGCTACGTGGGCGCCTTCCAGGACGGCGAGTGGTGCGTGGCCATCGAGCCCGACGGCTGGATGGCCACAGATCACGTGGTGGTGACCGAGTTGTCGCGGGGCTGCGAGGTGCTGGCGGTCACCCGGCACGACTACGCCGCCGAGCACAGCTTCGAGTACGCAATCGACAGCACGATCGTCACCAGCTACCGGCTGCGGTACCCGTACGAGCGCTACGGCTCCGACCCTGACCGACTCAACGGCTTCATGCGCGAGTTGGGCATGGGGCTGGACAAGCCAGAGGACGATGCCGCGTGGGACGCCGCCTGGGAGGGCAATTACTACACCGCCGTACCAAGGGGCTTCGCCCTGGCGGCGAAGGTCACCGGGGTGCCGCTCACCCCGGACATGCTCGGCCGCCCGATGCTCGTGGGGCCTATCGTGGTTGGGCGAAGGTCCAAGTGAGCGAAGAGCGTACGCCTGTGAAAGCCTACGGGTGTGTCGGGATTAACGGATCTGGAGCAGCGGTGCGTTTTACCGTTCTACTTGAAGATGATGGGCCTGAATGCGCTGAGCCGCGACGTCCCGTTCGACACCCTGCGCGAAGTGGCGCGAGGGACGACCGACGACGAAGTCGCTGAGCTGCTGGCCTCGCAATGGCGGCCGCGCGTCATGGGCGCGTGGCTCGCGTCCGGCCGGACCCAGCGCCTGGAGGCTGCGCTGCTGAGAAGCCTGGAGACCTCGTTGGGGACGCTGACAGCACCGCCTCTGGCGACCGTCGCCCTGCATGGTCTGGGAGGGAAGGCAGTGCCCTCGCTCGAAACATACCTGCGGCTGGACCTCGAGAGTGGATGGGGCTCGGCCTCGTTCGTAGCCGCCGTACTTGAACGACTGGACGCTGCGCCGACCGGTGTTACCGTCGATGACCAAGACCGCAGGGCCGTAGACGGAATGCTGATCGTCGCGAGTTGCCTAGCCGAGGCAGTATGACGGAGAACTTCAAGGAGTGGATTTCTCGGCGATCCGGCTGCCGCTGAACGAGCTGATTGAGTGGACTCTGGTGGGCGTCTGAGTCGACGGCGTTCTTGCCCCCGGAACGGGAAGGCAAGCAGGCTGCTGGCCAGTCTTGCCGCCCGCGACGCGGGTACCGCGTACTCGAAACGGCCTGCTCCTCTAATGATCTTTAGGGGCGATTGGCCGGGTGAAGCCGACGAGGTCCGCCCGCTTGTACGGTGCGATCTTGACGACCTCGCGGCTGTTGGGGGCGTGGATCATCTGCCCGTTCCCGATGACGATGCCGACGTGGCCGGGGCCATCCTGCTCCATCCGGAAGAAGGCCAGGTCTCCGGGCTGTTCCTGTCCGGCGGGGATGCGCGGGCCATGTCGCCACTGGTCTGCGGCGACGCGGGGGATGGTGATTCCGGCGGCCTGCAGGGCGCGCATCGTGAGGCCGGAGCAGTCGAAGGCGGCCGGGCCTTCGGCCCCCCACTGGTACGGCTTGCCGAGCTGGGCGTATGCGTAGGCGATGACGGCGGCAACCTGCTCGCCGGGGATGACGGGCACGCAGAAGCCGGTGAACGCGTCGACCACCTGCTGGGCGAGGGCTTCCCATCGCGCGTAGGCGTTGGGAGTAGCGGATCGTTGGACGGCCTGGGCAGCCTTGGTGAGCGGGAGCTGTTCCCATCCGCGTACGGCGACGAGCCGCTTGTAGAAGGTGCGGGTGGCGTAGATCGGGTCGAGGATCTGCTCTGGGGCGCCCCAGCCTTGGGAGGGGCGCTGCTGGAACAGTCCGAGGGAGTCCAGGTGCCCATGGGGGAGGTTGCGCAGCCCGGATTCCTGGAGGGCAGTGGCGACGGCGATGACGGCGGCACGGGCTGGAAGTCCGAGCTGCAAGGCGGTCTGGATGATGAGGGCGGCGTTTCCGCGCTGTTCCTCATCCAGCTCCGCGACAGCCCCGGCCCGGATATCGGCGGACGCGGCGAGGACGCAGGTGGTGTCTCCGCCGGAGCTGGTGAACATGCCGGTGGCTGCTGCCGTGAAGGCGATGACGAAGAGCAGGAGTACGCCGGCGCCGGCCGCGGCGGCATTCATCTCTCCTCTCCTTCGGGGCCGTCCGCGGTCGAGCCAAGGAGCATCTCGGGCCAGGCATCGGCGAGCTCGGCGAGCCGGAGCCTGTTGACGGTGGCACCAGCGGGGAGCCAGATGGGTCCGGCCGGGCCGTCGCCGAGGCTGGTGTGCGTGGCGGTGGCGACCGGTACCTCCACGCGATCGAGCCGCTGGCGGAGGTGGGCCTCGCGGGCGGTCCCGGGCAGCCAGATCAGGACGGGTGTGGTGATGCCGGTGGCCTCGGCCAGGTTGGCGTAGTCGTTGAGCTTGGCGGCCACCTTGGTCAGTGGTTCGGTGCCGGTGTCGTGTTCCAGGAAGAAGTCCAGCTCCCGGCCGTTCTCGGTCCATCGGCCGTATGCGTCGGGGCGGGCGAGGTCTCCCCACAGTTCGACGCAGCGACGTTCGGGCCACCATTTCCGCACCGTCGCCTGGCCTTGCGAGCGGCGGGCGTAGGCGTGCAGGTCGGCGAAGAAGTCGTTCACCCCGACCTGATGGGCCAGCCGGGAGGACAGGCAGATCGCTGTCGCGGTGTCGTAGCGGTAGCCGAGCTCGGCCACGGTGATGTTCCGGTTCGCGGCCAGGGCGGCGGCACCGGCCCGGCCAAGGACCCAGTGCGAGGGGGCTGATCCTGCGCCGTACGGGGTCCAGGGCCGGAATCGGGTGAGGGCGCCGAGCCGGTGCAGGATGCTGAGGCGGCGGCGGGTCGGCTGGGGCAGCGTGAAGAAGATCTTCTGGATCTGGTGGGTAGTGAGTACGCGGTGCTCGTGGACGCAGCCGAGGATCTGGTAGTCGCGTTCGGTGAGGCGGGCGGCCAGCTCGGCGAGGGCGCCGGATTCGAGGCGGGATTGCCCGAGCTGGGCGCGGTGTGCTGGCATCACGTTCCTCCTCGTGATCTCGTACGGGCGGTCACGTACGCGATGGTTCGGCCCACGTGGTCGGTGCTGCATGACCGAAGCTGTCGCAGTGTGGCTGCGGTCAGTCGGCGCGTGGGTCTCGGTCACGTCCGCTTCGTCGTGCCTTCCGCCGGGCATGTTGCTCGCTCGCCCTGCCGGCGGCTGCTGTCCCAGTGGGGTTGGCGGGGGTGGTGAACCGGTCGCGGGAGGCTTGCCGGATCGCTGCCTCGCGGCCGGGAACAACGGGCGGCAAGGGGCGCGTGCGCAGGGTGAAGGCCGGGGTCTGCTGGCCGGTGGCGACCAGCCGGGCGACCGCCTGGAACGCGCCGAGGTGGGCGAGGTCGTACGGGGTGACGAGCGGAGCGGTGTGGGTTTTGAGCTCGCCGGCGTCCTTGGGCGAAACGGAGAAGTAGATCTTGTTGCGTGCGTCGGCGGACAGGGCTTCGCGTAGGTCTGCGGGGAGCTGGTCCAGATGCTGGTGCGCCAGCACCAGCGAGAGGCGGTAACCGCGGGCCTCGGCGAGGACGTCGTTGATGTGGCCCGGCAGGTTCAGGAAGTTGTGGCACTCGTCGATGTACAGGGCCGCGTCACGGCGGTCGGTCTCGGTGAGCGTGGCGCGGCGGGTGGCGGCCTGCCAGGTGTGGGCGAGCAGGATCGACCCGAACAGGCGCGCGGCGTCGTCGCCGAGGATGCCCTTCGGGAGGCGCGCGAGGATCAACCCGCCGCGGTCAAGGAGCTGCCCGATGGGAACGGTTGTGGCTGGACTGGTCAGTGCGCGCCGGATGAACGGCCGCAGCAGGACAGCACGCAGCTTGTTCATGACCGGCCCGATCACGCTGGCCTGCCCGGCGGGGGTAAGCGCCTGGTAGGAGTCCCAGAACCCCCGCAGTAGCTCATCGTCCAGTCGCGCGGTGACGCGCGTCCGGTAGGCGGAATCGGTCAGTAGCCGGGGAACGTCGGCCAGGGTGGCGCGGGGACCGAGCACTTTGGTGAGGGTGAGGCAGGTGGAGCGGAGCAGATCATCCACCCGCGGCCCCCACGCGGAGGAGAAGCAGCGGTGGAAGATCGTGACAATCGAGTCGACCGCGAACGCCGGGTCGGGTCCGGCGAGCACATTGATCGCCGGAGGCCGGGCCGGGTCTTGCGGGTCGAAGACGACCGTACGGCCGACTGCGGAGCCAGGTAGCCGGGCGAGTACGTCGGTGATGAGGTCGCCTTTGGGGTCGATGACCAGCGCTCCACGCCCGGCCTCGGCGTCGGAGAGGATCATGCTGGCCAGCAGGGTGGATTTGCCGACACCGGTCGCGCCGAGGACGTGAACGTGATGGCGGGCATCGGCCACCGTGAGGGCTACGGGCCGCGCTGGGCCGCTGTCGGCGTCGCCCAGCATCCGCACCGTACCGGGGGCCCCGCCGCGCGGTACGGCCGGTGACGGGGCGATGGGACGGGCCGAGGCGCGGGTGATGCCGGGCGCGTCGGCGTCCCATGGCAGGTGCGCGAGCGCGGCCAGCTCGCTGACCGACAGCAGATAGCCGCCGTCCATCCGCCGCAGCGCGAGCACTGAAGCCGGTCGCGGTAGGCGGCGCCTGCGCAGGTACTGGTGGCCTGAGGTGAACACCGCGAAGACGCCGGCCAGCGTGTGCGCCTGCCCACGCAGCCGCTCGCGCGTCACCTCGTCCATCGCGATCGATGTAACGGCGTAGCGCAACGCGATCTGGTAACGCGACTGACCGGATTTGGTGAGGATGGCGCGCACCTGCTCGGCCCGCTCGGGAAACATGCGGGTCAGCTCGCCGGGGCGGGCGTGGCCCGACATCGGCGCGAGCTCGTCCAGGACCTGACCGATAGGACTGCTGGTGGGTGCGCCTCGGAGCGCTGCCGCCGCGCGGTGGGCTCTGCGCAGCCGGCGGCCGGTGGCGGGTCGGGCCAGGATCTGGACGATGGCCTGTTCGCCGGAGCGTAGGCCGCTCACGGCGGTGAGCAGAGGACGGATCGGGTCGCTGGCATGGTCGGTCTTGAGTGGGAAGTGTTCGGCACTGCCCAGCACGAGATGCCCGCCTGCTACTTGGAAGCCGGAGAACAGGGACGGCTCTGACGGACGGGTGGTGACGGTGGCGCCGGGCCACGCCGCCTGGATGGCCTTCTCCACCAAGCCTGGTGGGACGACGCCGGGTACCCACATCCTGATGCGGATCCCGGCCTCGTCGGCGAGGTACTCCCACGCCAGATGCGGCTGGCCGTGGAGGGCGCGCTTCCAGGCAGGGCGCAGCAGGCCGATGAGCTGACTCCAGAACACGAGTGCGGCCTTCGGGTCGCACTCAGGCGGAGAGGAGATCTCGATCAGGCGGGCACCGGGCTTCAGCCAGGCATGCCGCACCCGCGCGAGCGCACCGCGCATCATCGCGAGCGCCGAAAGTGCCACGGCGACGACGAGCGCGACCTTCCAGCCATAGGTCAGGAAGAATTCCGGGAGCCGGGCGGGCAACTCGCGGAAGAAGTCCAAAACAGCCTGCACATCGCGGTCGTCGAGATCACACAGGAGACACGCACTCATAGCGGATCACCGTCCTCCTCGTCTTCGTCCTGGACGAACGTGGATGTGAACGGCGTGGGCGTGGGGCCGTCGCGAGACTCGCGGCGGGCCAGCTCGGCGAGTTCGGCCGGATCGGTGGTGATCAGCTCCGCCTCGATGGGGGAGGCGATCACCTGGAACGCGATCCGGCTGGCCGGCCCGGCCACGAGAAGGGCCTCGCCGCGTTCCGCGGTGAGCAGGAACTGTCGCTCGCCCTCCGACAGGCCGAATGTCGCTCCGATCGCTCCGATCGCCTGCGGTGCTTGGCGGAGCAGGATCTGGCCGGCGGCGTTGGCGACGATGGCCTGGCCCAGTTCGGAGCCGAGCAGGTCGGCGGCGTCCTGAGTGACCACTGCCAGGCCTGCCCAGTGCTTGCGGGCTGCCTTGGCCATCCGGAACAGGAACCGTGCGCCCGCGTCCTCGCGCATAAGTAGCCACGCCTCGTCTACGACGACGAGCCGCTTGCGCCGGTCACGGGGGTTGGCCACGCGCCGCCAGATCGCGTCGAGGGCCAGCAGGGTGCCGACCGCTTTCATCTCCTCGGGCAGGTCGCGCAGGGAGAAGACGATGAGGTGGCCGGAGGGGTGGGTGGTGGTCGGCCCATCGAACAGTTCGCGGTAGGAGCCGGTGACGTACGGCGCGAGCTGCACAGCGATGTCCTCACCCTGTGGATGACCGGTGAGGGTGGTGACGAGGTCACCCAGCAGCGGGGCGGGCCTCGACCAGGTGGCCGGGTCGCGGGTGATACCTGCCTCGGCGTAGGTGGTGAGGACCGCCGTGTCCAGCGTGGCGCGGATGTGCGGGCCGAGTGAGGCTTGGCCGAGCATCGTGGCGATGAGGGTTTGCAGGAACAGTGCTCGCCGGGCGAGCACGTCATCACGGGGGCCGTGGCTGGCGGGGAGGTCAAGGGGATTCCATCGCACGCCGGTCGCACCGAGCCGCAGGTAGGTGCCGCCGACGGCGTGGGCGAGCCGGGCGTACTCGTCCTCGGGGTCCACGACGGCGACCTCGACCCCTTGATAGAGGAGCCGTAGCGTCTCGAGTTTGGTGAAGAAGCTCTTACCGGCGCCGGACTGCGCCAGGGTGACGGAGTTGTGGTTGTCCTGAGCGAAGCGGTCCCACAGGACGACGCCGGAGCTGGAGGCGCTCAGGCCGTACAGCACCGCACTTGTGGAGGTGGGGACGGGCAGGTCGGGCGAGGTGAACGGGAACGCCGCCGCCAACGCGGTGGTGTCGAAGCTGCGCGTCAGCCCAATAGCGTCGGTGGCGAATGGCAGGCAGCTCGCCCAGCCCTGAAGGGCGCGGAAGGTGGTGGGCTGAGCATCCAGCAGGAGCGAGGCCGCCAGCGTGCGGACCCGCTCCACCTCCGCGGTCAGGTCCTCCTGGCTTGCGGCGTGGACGGTGAGGTACAGGCCGACTTTGAACAGGCGGCCATGCCCTCGGGCAAGACTTGCGGCCAGTTCGGTGGCGTCGTCGGCTGCGGCCTCGGTGTCGAAGTCCTGCAGCCGTCCCTGCTGGGTGTCGGCCTGGCTGGACGACTCGAGCCGGGCGAGCTGGCGGCGCAGCCGCATCGCGGCGACCGCTTGCGGGATCGGCTCGATGTGCAGACAGACGTCCAGGCGGCCGGGGTAGGTCAGCAGTGGTTCCAGCCAGCCCGCGCCGACCTCGCGCGGATACCCGGTGACGGCGAAGAAAGCACAGGTGGCCCCGTCAGGGAACGTGAGTGTGCGTGCTCCGATCCCCAGCGCGTTCGGGTGAACGAACGCGCTCCTTTTCTCAGTGGTACGGCGGAGTTTCACTGGACCTCCAGACCGGTGATCAGCTCGTCGACAAGTGCGGTCCCTGACGGATGCCAGCCGCCGGGGTCCAGGCACTCGATCAGGACGCGGCTTGCCGCGTCCGCGTCCAGGACGGCGGTGGTGACGCCGAGGGCGGCAAGGGCGCGTTGGGTCTCGGCGGCGTGGCGCAGCACCACCGCGGCCGAGGCGTCCCGTACGGTCGCGCGCCGCCCGCGAGGCGGATGCGGGTCGCGGACGACAACGAGCACCTGCCGGGCCAGAAGATCCCGGGAGGCGTTGAGCCGACCGAGGAAACCGGCGTGCTCGGCGGCGGCACGAGCCAGCGCCGGATGCTGCAGGCGCCCCGCCTGCTCCTCGATTGCGTACACGACGCCGGCCAGATCGACGGGACGGGCGCGGACAAGGATCTGCACGGAGGCGTCGAGGGAGTTCAGCCACCGTCCGAACGCTCCGACGAGCGACGCCTGCTCATCAGCGGTGCGCAGGTGGAAGGACAGCGTGGAGGTCTCCACCAGCGCCGCGGTTCCGCCGTCCGCCAGCTCCAGCGCTCCGTCGCTGCGGACCGCACGTACGGGCAGGCACAGCGGGGCGGGAAGCTTTCCACACAGCCGGCACCACCTCGGCGGTGGCACGACGCCATCGGGCGCGGCCACTACCTTCTTGGGCGAGCGTAGGAACAGCACGGCGGCGAGGGCGAACCGGTCGAGGGTGAGGCCGTCACGGCGGCCGAGCGCGAGCGCCGCCCCCAGCGCCACCAGCGGCAGCGCCACGGCGGCGATGACCACGACCGGCACCACCTGCCGGAAGACGTAATAGATGGAAGAGGCGATACCGCCGGTGACAGAGAGGATGACCAACTGCCGCGCCGTGAACCCGTAGGCAATCTTGTCTGGGCGAGCGACATCCGCCGGGATGCGGACAATCAGCGGCTCGGAGTCGTTCACTTCTCACCTCGTTTCGGCATCCGGCGCGGCGGAGGGTCGAGCCGTAGACGGAGTTGGCGGGGCCGCGCGGGTCGAACCGGCATGCCGGGCAGCCGGTCCTGCACGTACGGAGGCTTGGGCCTGATCCACGTCGCCTTCACCGGTGGCGGTGCGGCGGCGGGTGTGGGTGGGCGCGGGACGCGGGTCACTGGGAACGGCAACGCCAGCTGCTGCCCCTGACGTTGCCTACGCGAGGACGCTGGGGTGATCCCGAGCGGCAAGGCGAGCTGCTGCGGAGATCGAGGACTTCCCGACGCGGAGCCGGATGGGCTGGGGCGCGTGGGCGAGCTCATGGGTTTGCCTCCCGAGGCGGTAGGAGGTGAACCGGCGGGAGAGGCGGGCCGCGCTGTCGGGCGGGACCGTACGTTCCGTGAACCCGTGCCGTGCCGGTGGGCGGTGACAGTCGGTCCAGGGGAGGGGCGCGTGCGGGCTCCACGGAACACGCCGCCGAGCGCGCCCAGGGTCTTGTAAACGACCACAGCCTTGACCATCCGCATCAGCAGCTGCGGTTTGGCCTGCTGCCAGATACTCCGGGCGACCCACCCCGGGATCTTGATCAACACGTAAAGCAGGCCGATCAGGATCAACACGTCCAAGGCGTCGCCGGGCGACGGCTGTCCCGCGGACCCCATGTTCTGGGCCGCGAAGATCTCGCGAGAATGGGTGAGCTGGACCTTGAACGCCAGCAGCAGCACCAGGGCCTGGAGGACCTGCATCAGTAGCACGCCGCTCAGCGCCCGCCACCACAGCCTGGCGATCCCCTCAGTCTGCGGAAGGCCATGACACAGCAGCGCGAGCGGCGCGGCGATGACCAGGAACAGCAGCAGGGTGATGCGAATGATCGCGACAAAGACCAAGATCAGCGCCATCAGTACCGAGATCCCAGAGATCAGCACCAGATAAAGCGCGGTATCAGAGGAGTCGGTGATAAGCGCCGCGACCTTACCCGCCAGCAGGTCACCGGCCCTGTCGGCATCCACGCCGGTCCCGACCAACCCGTCGACCAGGCCGTTCGCGAATCGGATGGCGTACTCGCTGATCGTCAGCGAGCTGTTGGTCAGAATCGTCGCCAACACCAGGCGCGGTACGAGCTCCTTCATCGTCGTACTGGTCTGCACGCTGCCGTAGGCCATGACGATCGCTCCGCCTGCCAGGACGAACAGCACCAGCAGGGCGTTGGCGACCACCAGAACCTGGCCGTTCAGCTCCTGGACGCGGGACAGTAGCGATGGCGGCGGAGACGACAGCAGGGTCCGTCCGACCATCGCGAAGGCCGGATTGATCGCATCGCGGACCAGATTGGTGAACCAGCCGTTGACGGCCTTGCCTACCTTGCAGCTGACATCCATCCAGCCGCACTCGTCCTCCCCGATGGGCTGGGCAGGTGCTGACGTAGGAGCGATCCAGCTCACCTGCGGTGAAGGAGTCTGTGCCGGAGCCGAGGCTGTCGTCGGTGCCGGGGTCGGCGTCGCATGAGCGGCGGATACGGGGCTCGCCATGAGCAGCGCGAGCGAGGCGGTGGACAGGACGAGAGAGGCAAGGCGACGGATGCGGGCGCCGCATTTGGCAAGGCCCGGTCCGTGAGAGCTGCGGCGGTTCACGGTCAGGCTCCCACGATGCCCTTGAGGATGCTGACCAGCAGCGGCGCCAGGGTCGCGATGCCGTACCCGATCCCGGCGTAGCGCAGGGTCCTTTTGGCTGCCTCGACCTCGCTCGGGTCGCCACCAGCGAGGATGTAGCGGACACCCCCGATCGTCAAAAACAACGTGGCGAGGGCGACGAGCAGGCCGACGATGACGTTGCGCAGGTTGTCGATGACCTCGTTCAGCGACGACAGCGCGGCCAGAACGCCGGAGGCGATACCGGTGTCGCTGATGGCCCACGCGATGCCCGTCTCGATGAGCAGGCCTAGCGCCATACCGCTCGCCACGGCGGCGACGGCCCCCATGGTATGGCGGCGCTTGGTGCGGTGGGATGCCACTGCTGCCTCCTGAGTTATTGCTGCTGATGCCTGGAGGTAGGTGCCGGGAAGTACGGGCGCCGCCGGCCTGCCGTGGCCTGGTGGGCGTCCTCCTTCGAAGGGCTGGAAGTTCCGATGCCGGTGGGTGACAGGGACCGGTGGCCGGAGTGCGGCCCGGCGAGCTCGGAAGATGCGCCCGTACTTCCCTTGCACCTGTGGAAAGACTTGGCTTCCTGCCCCGGTTGGGACATGGCCGCCGGAAATCGATCAGAGCGAGGGCAGGGACAGTTGCCCGTCGATGAGGGCCTTGGCCAGCCGGGCCTCGGCCCGCTGGCGGCGCTTGAGCACCGCGCAGTAGAGCAGGCCGCGGTGGCGGCAGTAGACCGACAGTGGAAGGTTCTCCAGCCGGGTAAGCCCGATCAGCTCGGCCGCCTCCGCCGTAATGATCTGCTGCCGGACCGCCTCCGCCAGGAGCAGGTCAGGGTGGCCGGCGGGGTAGACGAGGCTCTCGTCGTGGGCCGGGTCGGGATCGGTCAGCAGCTCGGGCGGCTTGACGGCGTAGGCGCGGAGGACGGCGAACCGGGTGAGCCGAAACAGCCGCAGCAGCGGGTGCGTCCAGGCCAGGTTCACCCTGTCCAGGGCGTCCAGGTAGCAGGCGAGCACTTCGGCTTCCAGGTCTTCCCGGTCCGCGGTGACGGTCTCGGACAGTGTTCTGACCAGGCGGCGCAGCATCGGTAGGGCGAGTGCGACGACGGCGATAGTCCACCCGCCGTGGTGGGTGCGGGACTGGGTGATGAGGTGCCGCCAGACCTCATCACGTGTCTTACGCCCGCAGGAGGGGTGCAGCAGGATCGCCCGCAGTTCGTCCAGCGGGATCGTTCGCCGCAGAAGGTCGGCGCAGACCCTGCTGCCGTCGACCGACAGCGGCTCCGGACCCTGCATGAGCAGACGGAAGGCGTTCTCCGCGACGTCCAGCGGGAGGTGGGAGGTGGCGGCGGTGCGCGGTGTGGTTTTGAAAGAGGGTGGCTCGGTACCGGAGACTTGGAGGTCGCCGGGGGTGGTGTTGGTGGCGATGGTGTCGGTGGATGGCATTGCGGCCCCCGAATGACGATCGGTTCGGACACCGCTGATCTGCCACCGGGCCTGGTCAGGAACGGGACAAGATCAGTACGGACACCGGACAGCGCGATGATCAGCAAAAGGATTCTTCGACGTCCGGAACACACTCTGAGCTGCGAAAAGAGCGACTAGAAGACCCGGCACCCCTCCGAGAGGGGTGCCCAAAAGGTGTGCCGAAACTGTTTGACCTGCGGCGATGGCTCCAGCACATCGGGACCGGTCAAGTTCTCGTCATCACTGGCCGGAGAAGGGCTGCCCGAACCTTCTTGACCACTCGTACGGCGTCCACGATCACCCGGTGCTGGCCCGCCTCAGTCAGCATGATCGTGAGGGCATCGTCTGGTGGTCGGGCCTTGCCGTGGGGGAGCGGCGTGGGGGTGCGCACCTGCACGAAGGCCCGCACGGACGAGGCGACCCGAGCCAGGGCGCCGGTCCGGGTCGGCCTCCCTCTTGAGGATCTTCTGGACGGCGCCCAGGGACACGCCAGCGCGGTGCCGATAGCGCGGTCGATGTCGGCAACCCGGCCGCTACTGGCATCACTCGCCACTGCGATGCAACAGATTCCACAAACCTTGGTCAACAGAGGCGCAACTCACCAATACTAGTTCCGCGTTCTCCTGACCCACCCAGGCAGTTGAGGCCAGCACCCCCGGATCCGGCCGTCACGGCGGTCCATCTTCAGCTCACGTGAAGACGCGTCATGGACAAGGAGAGGGAGTCATGACGGAACCGAACCCCAGCGGCGAACAGCCACTCACGCGCGGCCCCGCGGCAGACGAGCCGAGCGCGCCGCCGGCACCGGAAGCCCCCTCAATCTCCGACACGCCACCATCCCTCGCTGCCCCGCCACCCCTGCCGAATCCCTCGCCGACGTCCGCCGCCAGCCCGGACGGGACGACCACGCCCGCGGCCCTCACCCAGCCTCCAGTGCCTGCCGGCCCGCCCGCCAGCGGTCCCTGGATAGCGCGGATCCAGGTTCTGACCGGACGCCAACGAGCGGTGCTCGTCGGCGTGGCCGGTTTCGTCGTCGTGACGCTGGTAGCCGGGCTCTTGTCGCTGACGTCCTCGTTCTCCGACTCTGACCAGGCGAAGGTTGCTCAGCGAAACCTCCAGCCGTTCCGGGAAGCCGTTGACGCCCTTGCCGTTGCCCCTGGCCTGCGCTACAAGGACACCTCGGCTTTCGGCATCACCGAGAACGAGATCACCGTCACCGCCAGCGGCAGCCAGTTCGGCACCACGTACTCCGGGCGGCGGAACGACTACGGCCAGGACGTGCTACGCATCGGCGGCAAGACGTTCATGCGGTGGCAGGTCGACCCCGCCCCGAGGGAGGACGTGGCGGCGGGCGAGAAGGCGCCGCCCAGCGAGTGGATGGTGGGGCTGGACGACGGCTCCGAGCTCGTGGACGAGGCGCTGGCCCGCACCATCCCCCCGTCGAAGCTGGCGGCCGTGCTGAAAAAGGCCCTGGTCGACCTGGAGAAGTCACCGCAGCCAGCCAACAAGTCGAAGACGTCGAGCACGTCTGGGCAGCAGCCGCTGAGCGTGAACGGAACGCCCGCGCTCGGCATCGATACCTCGGCCGGTCGCCTCCTAGTGACGAAGGAGAAGCCGCACCAGGTGCTGCGGCTGCAGGCATACGACGCTCTCGAAGAGCTCTCCGCCATGAGGGACCAGCTTGAGAAGGGGGAGGCGCCGACGACTCCCAGCAGGGTGACCACCGGTCCGCTGGCGTCCGGCGACGGCGAGGGAATGGACCTGACCCCGATCCTCGGCGACGCCGTCGACAAGATGTTCGACACCCTCGTGGAGTACGCCAACCAGCTCAAGGACGCGACCGACCACGGCATCACCTTCACCCTCGACGGCGCGGGCGAAATGAACTGCGGCTCGTCAGGCTGCACCGCCACCCAGAACTTCACCGGCAACGTCTCCTCCATCGCCCGGAAGGAACGCGTCACCCAGGGCGAGGTCACCGCCGTGATGAGCGCGACCTTCTCCATCGACGGCAAGTCCGCTGGCCAGTGCACCAGCCCACAGCGCACCTTCCCAGTTAGAGGCACCAACGTCTCGGGCACTCTGACGTGCTCCAACCCAGGGGCCGGGCCGCTCTACTCCACGGTCGCGGCCCATATCAAGGCGCAGGCCGAGGCCCAGGCCCAGGCTTGCGGCTGCACCGTCCGCTACTCCATTCCACTCCGCGCCAACACCCTGATCGACGCCCGCGCGCTGGCCAAAGTCGAAGCGGAGAAGCTCGCAAATCAGGCGAAGTCGGAACGGGACGCTGCGACCTGCGCCAAGCCGCACAGCTTCCCGTCCGGCACCAAAGTGCTGCTCGCGGACGGCAGCACCCGGGCCATCGAGAACATACGTATCGGAGACCGGGTCGCCGCCAGTGACCCACAGGTACAGCGCATCACCGCCACGCAGCCAGTGACCAATACCTTCACCACCGAAGACGACAAAGACTTCACCCGGCTCACCATCACCACCGACCAAGGACCCGCCACCGTCACGGCCACTGACAACCACTCGTTCTGGCTTGCGGACGAGCAGCGGTGGAAGAACGCCGGTGACCTCCGGGTCGGCGACGAACTACGCACCCCGAACGGCGCCAGTGCGGCCGTGACCCAGGTTCGCGACCAGCAGGGCCAGCAACGCACACACGACGTCACCGTCAACGACCTGCACACGTACTATGTGCTCGCGGGTGAGACGCCGGTATTGGTACACAATTCTGGTCCGTGTGATCCAGTTGTGCTGGCATCTAAAATCAGTGCAGACGACCTGAAAATGACTCAGACGGTGGCGAAGCACTTCGATGACATCACCAAGAAGGGTAGGTCGGCGCGGCCATACATGAATTCCACCCTAGTGGTTCGTGAAATCATGGAAGGAAGCACGCCGAGGCTGGACCCGGGAGGAGTTGCCGGGGCGGTTAGATGGGATACTCCAGGTGCCCTCAATGGGCGCTCGGGTACGTGGGAATTGGTGGTTGACACCAACACTAATACGATCCTCCACTTCAACTTCGTCAGGTAGAAATGGCGCACAAATTTACAGCTGAAGCGGCGAACCCGCTAGCGGGCACGCTCCGCTACTCCGAGTCGGACCGAGGGTTCACCTTCCAACTGCGTAACTTGGACGACCTGGCTGGGTTGGTGGGTGAGGGAGGGAGTACGAGTCTCGTTGCTGACACCCTTCAGTTGGAGGTTGCAGTGGACACCGGTTTCGCCCTCTACGTGTGGGGTTATCTACCGAAGGAGTCGTGGCGGCGGGCAGATTTGAAACTGCCGAGATCCGCGAGTGGCAGAGTGAAAGTGGAGCTGGACGACCCGCCACTTGAGGAAGGTATCTCTGTATCGATCGCGCGATCAGACTGGGAGGTGCTGTTCGACGAGAGTTCCGGCTTGGTTCGAGTAGTGCGGGATCGGCAACTACCAGAGGAATTGGTGGAGATTGCCGATGACGTTCATCTCGGCCTGAGTGGGACTATGTTGAATTCGTTCTGGCTTTCCCCGGAATTCTTCGAATAGAACGACGTCAGTGACATCACGGGTCTCGAGGCCGTCGCCTGCGCCCGAGACACCGCGCCTCAGGTCCGTCCTTCAGCTCAAGGTGGACTGGACGCGCGAGGCTGCCGTTCTCGTGAAACGGCTCATGTTGCGCCTTTCGAAGCCCGTGACAGAGCTGCAGTCAATTGTTGCCGGGCGAGGTTGAAGGGCTCTTCCCTGAAGAGGCATAGCGTGGCTGTCGTACTTCGTGAGCAGAAATTG
The DNA here is from genome assembly GCF_005864065.1 of Microbispora triticiradicis. Classification (NCBI taxonomy): domain Bacteria; kingdom Bacillati; phylum Actinomycetota; class Actinomycetes; order Streptosporangiales; family Streptosporangiaceae; genus Microbispora; species Microbispora triticiradicis. The sequence continues at coordinate 240,031 of NZ_VANP01000007.1, forward strand.
CCCATCAAGCCTGGTCGAACTCTCCGTCTTTGACACCGCTGATGAAGGCTTCCCATTCTTCGGGAGTAAAGAGCAGTTTAGGGCCACTTGGGTTCTTGCTGTCGCGGACCGCAATCACACCAGGTAGATTGGCAGCGACTTCCACGCACTGCCCGCCGTTCCCTGAAGAGCGCGACGACTTCCGCCAGACGGCGGCGCTCAGGTCCATTCTTGCTTCACTTCCTCGATCATTCTGAGTGACTCGTGCTCAGGATAGGCCCACAGCCGTATCGCTTCATACCGGTTTCGGATGGAGGTCACGAGGTTCGGATCCGATGAGACCTGCCCCTCTGCGGGGGAGTCCGCATGAATCGTCTCCGGCTCCCCGTTCGGCAGCTCTGCGATCATGAAAGCGCCCGCCAGACCGGGAAGACACCGGGGGTCGACGACCTGGATGGATATGGCGGGATGGGTGGCGACCTCAAGGAGGTAGCTGAGTTGGTCGCGCATCACCTCGCGGTCGCCCACCTGACGCCGTAGCACGCTGGCATCGAAGAGGACCAAGACCATGGGTGGGTCATCTCTGTCGAGGATCTGCCGGCGCTGCAAACGGGCATGGACGCGTGCTTCAACCTCGTCATCGGCGATTCGGGGTTCCCGGCGGAACAGCTCTCGCGCGTAGGGCTCCGTCTGCAGCAGGCCTGGGATGAGAAGAGGATCCCAGGAGCGAAGCACCGCTGCTGAAGGCTCGATCTCTTCTACCCAGCCCAGGAACCAGCCGGGTCCTCCCGGGTGCGAGGCGATCCGGCGGTACAGGCTAACAAAGTATTGCCTATCGCTCAGTCCAAAGATTTGGTCCAGCTTCTTCGCGTCCGATTTCGACGGCGTTCGCTTCGCCATCTCCAGGCGGCTCACCTGGGTTTGCGTGCAGCCCAGCCGCGAGGCCACTGCGGCTTGTGACAGTTGGGCCGCCTCTCGTAGACGCCGCATCTCGGCACCGAAACGCGCCCGTGGACCCGTGGAGTCGGGGGTCGGCTCGTGGGTCATTTCATCCCTCCAAGGAGCGGTGGAGCCGCCTCATAATGTAGCGGTCATGCCGCTAACCAACCAGCCTAGACCGCTGATGTCATCATCTGGTTTTCGCTGGTATGCAATTCCGGCTTCGAATTCCCGCTAGGTGCGGGCACTCTAGGCGTACGCCGATCCTGTGTCAGGACTGGTGGCAACTGCATACTCGGAAGGCGGGCTGGTGATCACATGGTGGCCCGATGAGCAGGTGGTTCGACGTCTCTGGTCTTGAGCCGCGATGGCATTGGAGAGGTCCGATATGGAAACCAACGAGCGGGAGCAGCAATTCATTCACCTGGTTCGCCTGGCATGGGACTTGCGGCATCTCGGGATCGCTACCTCCGTGATGATGGCCCGCGGTGAGCCCCCGCTGCTGGACATCGCGTGGGGCGTTAGGCGACCTGTTCGCATTCGGGTAATTCGTCGCGCGCATGGCTGGGCATTCATTTGGAATCCCTGGTGGTCGCGATTCTGGCGGCGCGATGAATGTGTGTGGGCACTTGATGCGAGTTCAGCTGAGCGAATCCTGCCGGCGGTGATCGCGTGATTGGGCGTCAGGAACTCCACGAGGCCCGTTTCCGCGATCAGGTTGCGATCGCGAGGGAACTGCGCCTTTTGGGGTGGATACAGTTGCCCGGCCGGGCAGCGTCCGTTGGTGACGCCCGCGCTTGGGCGAGGCGTCTGCTGGCTGCAGAGGTGGCAGAGGAACTCGCCGACGATGCCGTGCTGTTACTCAGCGAGCTGATCACCAACTCCATTGTCCATTCGGACTCGGGGCGTAACCCGGATGGCCTCGTCACCGTGGTTCTGGCCACCGGCGGCGGCATCGCCCACTGTGAGGTGATCGATGACGGCTCCGCGACGAGCGTCCCCGTCGTCCGGGATCTGTCGGAGGAGGATGCCGGAGGCCGGGGCCTGTGGATGGTGAACGCGATGGCAGACGCCTGGGGGTTCCACCACGACGACGAGGTTGGGAACGTGGTCTGGTTTCGGATTGGCGGCAGCCCGGCGACGGCGCATGCCGTCTCAAGCGTGGACGCTACTACCAGCTGATGACAGCCGGTGGTCATGGTTGGGATGGTCCGCTGAGCGTTCCTCCTGATTGACGACTGCCACCGATCCGGCAGACGCCTCATGAGACGACCCGGTGAAGCTCCGCGCCGTCCTGTGCACCCCCAGCTACGGCGGCGCGGTCGCGGTCTCTGCTTTCCCCCATAGCAGGGCCGCATATGGCCTGCTCGCGCGCGGTCTGACGCGCGGCAGGCCCAGCGCGACGGTACGGGCAAGCCCCCGTATTACCCGTACCGTCGCGCCCTTCTCGGCCTCGCCTTGATGTCCTGACGCCGACCAGGCTCCACCCGGTGGGCGCCTTCACCTGGGGCTGTCCCAACGCGGCTCGGGCGGCAGGTATTTGGTTAAGCGACAGGGATCAGGTGGCCGGGGTGACCGGGCCACGCCATCGTGACAACAGCCCCGCACTCCAGTACGGAATCGTCCGGCAGCTCCTCGGAGCGCTTCTCGCCGGTACGGCATCTGCCGCTCAGCGTTTGGCTGACCGCTCCGGAGGGCCAGTCGCCCGCCGCCTGCGCTAATGGCTGCTGCATGCCGATCACCGGGCGGCTGGCTCGCCAACTCATCACCACCTGCAGTCGAGCCGGCGATCTGGTCGTCGACGTTCACCCCGCCGATCACATGGTGGTGGTCAACGCGGTGGTCTTCGGCCGCCGAGTCTCGGCCGTGGTCGTCGACCACGCTGTGGCGGGTGTCATCTGGACGCGGGCGATCTCCGGCCGCGACATAGCCGACCGGCACAAGGTCGAGGTGCGGGTCGCCCGAGCAGAGGCCGCCTACACGGCGCTGGCCTACCGGCGCGGTGAAGCAGCCCTTGTCGTCGTCCGGCGGACCTGCGAGGCGGAGCCGAACACGACCTCGATCGACGGGTCTCCCGGCGAGAGCCCGCTGATCGAGTCTGCTGCTCTGTTGGCCCCCGGCGGCCACCTGGTGGTCGTCACCGGTATGCACCTGATCGAGGGGCGCCCGCGCGACCCGATGCCTGGCCTTATCGGGGAGGCGCAGCGGGCGGGGCTGGTTTACCTGCAGCACATCGTCGCGGTACACGGCCCGATCCGGCGACGCCAGATCGTCTTGTCCCTGCTCCCGGCGCACATCGCCGCCAGGAGAACGCAGGCTGTCTCGCCGCATGTGCCCATGGCGCTACGGGCGCACGCGGATGTGCTGATCTTCAGCAAACCCCTCAGATCTTCGGCGTCCGCCGGCTCCTGCCCGGGTGGAGAGGAGCACTCGTGATGCGTGAGCCGGTCGGATCGGTGTGGGTGACGGGGCAGCAGCCCTCACGGACTCAGCGGCGAGACCGCTACCTGCCCGAGTCGATGAAGCATCCGGGCAAGATGCTGCCCGCCATCGCCGCCCAGGTGATCGCCACCTACACCGAGCCGGGTGAGCTGGTGGTCGATCCGATGTGCGGGATCGGCACCACCTTGGTAGAGGCGATCCACCAGGGCCGGCACGCGGCCGGCATCGAGTACGAGGGGCAGTGGGCCAAGCGCGCGGCCGAGAATGTCGCTCATGCCCGATGGAACGGTGCCCCCGGAGCGGCCCAGGTTGTGATCGGCGACTCCCGGAACGCCTCCCGCCTCCTGCCCGGTCTGGCGGGTACGGCGGCGCTGATGCTCACCTCCCCGCCGTACGGGTCCTACACGCATGGGCATATTCGTTCCACCCGTGACACTGGGGAGCCGGGGATCCGCAAGTGGAACCACCACTACTCCTGCGACCGGGCCAATCTCGCCCATCAGCGCCTGCCGGTCCTGCTGGAGGGCTTCGCTCAGATCCTGGCCGCTGCCACGACCCTTCTCCGACCGGGTGGCGTGGTCGCGATCACCGTGAGGCCGTACCGGGTGCGGGGCGAGCTGGTCGATCTGCCCGGCCGGGTTCTCCGGGTGGCTGAGCAGATCGGGCTGGTCTTCACCGATCGGATCGTGTGTCTGCTGTGCGGGATCGACGACGGCCGTGTGATCAATCGGGCGTCGTTCTTCCAGCTTCACGAGGCACGCAAGGCCTGGGAGCGCGGGGTGCCGATCCATGCGCTCGCTCACGAGGACCTACTGATCTTCCACAAGCCGCTCACTGAGTCCGCCGACCCCGGGCGGTCTGACGATCGGGGGCACCGGTGAGAACGGGACCGGTCCGGCGACGCGGGGCTTGTGACCAGCGGATATTGCTTGACACACACCGCCGAGGTGGGCGTCGATACCGGCGGCCACGGCCGACCGGTCTCCCCACGGCCAACGACGTCCGCGTACAGCGGCGGCGGGGCAGGGGGCGGCGGGTCGGCCGGGCCACGGCAACGACACCACGCCACGCCGCTTCGGCGGCCTGCCCGCGCCCGTGCGGGGGCGGGCGATGACGTCCCCGATGCGGGCGGCTGACCTGGGAGACCTCCCGGCGGTGATCGATGTGGTCACCGCGGGGCGGCTGCTGGGGTTTGGACGGACCAAGGCCTACCAGTTGGCCAAGAACGGCGAGTTCCCCTGCCGGGTGCTGCGCATCGGACGTAGCTATCTGGTGCCGACGCGGGAGGTGTGGGCGTTGCTCGGCTACCACGACGACGGCACACGCCGTCCCGACACTGAGGAAGGGTGACCAACGTGGCGAACGGCACCACCTACAAAACCTGCGGCTGCCGCGACGCGGCCACGGGCAAGCAACTCGGGAAGAAGTGCCCGAAGCTGCGCCGCTCCGGCGGCGGGGGCGAGCGGTGGAGTTCCACCCACGGCACGTGGGCCTACCAGCTTGAGCTGCCCCCGCACGCCGACGGGCGACGGCGTAGCCCGCTGCGGCGTCAGGGGTTCGCGACCCTGGAGGATGCCGAGGCCGAACTCGACCACGCCCGCGGCCTGCTTGCCCTGGACGCCGACCCGCACACTCGGCGGAAGATCTGCAAGCTGATGCTGTCGGTCCTGAAGGACACCCGGGCGCTGCCGTCGATCGAGGAGGTGAGACGCAAGGTCCGCACCCACCAGGACCTCGACCGGGTGGTCACGGTCGCCGAGTGGATGGCCGAGTTCCTCAAGCGGAAGAAGAAGATCGATCCGACCACCCGGCGGTCGTACGAGACGCACATCCGGCTCTACGTCGTCCCCTACCTCGGCGACATCCGCCTGGACCGGCTGCGGGTCTCCGACGTCAGCGGCATGTTCGACGCGATCGAGGAGTTCAACGATGTCATCACCAGCGCCTACGCGAGTGGGAACCCGCAGGAGCGGGCGAAGGTGAAGTACCGGCGGCCGGTCGGACCCGCGACGATGCACCGCATCCGCGCCACCCTCCGCCATGCGCTGAATGTGGCGATCAAGCAGGATCGGCTGATCGACTTCAATCCTGCCGCCGTGGTTGAACTTCCCGCGGCCAGCCAGCCTAAGGGGCTGGTGTGGACCGAGGAGCGCGTCGCCCGCTGGAGGGCCGACCACGCCGCCAACCGGGCCGCAGAAGACGAGCGCCGGGCCGGGCGCAGCGTGGACGTGATCCAGGTCTACCTCGGCACGGCCCGGCCGTCACCGGTCATGGTGTGGACACCGGAACAGACCTCGGCGTTCCTGGCCTACGCGCGCCGCCACCGCCTGTACGCGCTGTACCGGCTGATCGCGTTGCGCGGGCTACGCCGGGGCGAGGCCGTCGGGCTGCGCTGGCCGGAGGTGAGCTTCACCTCCGGGACGATCGCGGTGAACTGGCAGATCACCCAGCTCGGCTGGACCCCGGTGCAGGGCAAGCCGAAGACCGACGCCAGCGACCGCGTCATCGCCCTCGACGCCGAAACACTCGAGATCCTGAAAGAGCATCGCAGGCGACAGGCGAAGGAACGCCTCAAAGCGGGCGAGGACTGGACCGACAGCGGATTCGTCTTCACCGACGAGTACGGCAGGCCGCTGCACCCGCAGCACGTCACCGACCAGTTCTACTGGATGTGCTACGAGGCGGACCTGCCGCCGCTTCGGCTGCACGACCTCCGGCACGGCGCCGCCTCCCTGATGCTCGCCGCCGGCGTCGAGCTGAAAATCGTCCAGGAGACACTCGGCCACGTCTCCTCCACCTTCACCCGCGACACCTACACCACCGTCTTCCCCGAGGTGGCCAAAGCCGCCGCCGAATCCACCGCCGCGCTCATCAACGTCCCGCCGAGCGCCAAGGGTTCAGGAACAGCCAGGAGGCGGCGGCTGGCCAGCGTGCCCAGCGGGGCCGGTGAACGCTCAAGCTGACTCGCTGCGGCCGAGTCGGAGAGGCTCGCTTGATTCCGGTCGCGGATCTGCGTCGAATGCCGCAGGTCCGCGACCGGAATCTCGGCGATGAGTAGCTCCTCCATGAGACTCGGAGCACTTCGGACACGTTTGGTGGGGAGCCGACGCTAGGGCAGCGGTTGTGGAGAACGAGTCCAATGCCTCGCTTGGCGAATCCAATCGCTGATCGTGTCGCATGATGGGGATCATGACCTCCAGAAAGCTCGATCACGGCACCGGCCCAGGGCCGATCACTCCGGACGGCTGCGCAGTGGACTACTACGCCCTGCTCGCGCCCCGCGGCGAGCCGGAGCTCATCCACGCGGCGATCCCCGAGGGTGCGGCCATTCTGGAGCTCGGCGCGGGCACGGGACGGATCACTCATCCTCTGCTGGCCCTCGGCCATGCTGTGGTCGCCGTCGACGAATCGCCTGAGATGCTCGCGCACGTGAAGGGCGCCGAGAGGGTCTGCTCCACGATCCAGTCGCTGGCCCTCGACCGGACGTTCGACGTCGTTCTGCTGATGTCGTTCGTGGTCGACACGGCCGATGACGAGCTCCGCCAGGCGTTTCTGCGCACCTGCCGCAGCCACGTCGCAGAGGGCGGGTGCGTGATCCTGCAACGCAAGCCTCCCGAGTGGTACGACACGGTCCAGCCGTTCGAACGTGAGGCTGGTGACGGCCATGTCGTTCGCATGACGGAGGTCGGCAGGCCCGAGCCCGGTCTCCTTCTGGCCACCATGGAGTACACCGTTGGTGACCGGCATTGGACGCACACGTTCCTCAGTAAGCGTCTGGATGACGACTTTCTGGCCGTGTCGCTGCGCGCGGCGGGCTTGAGGATGTCTGGGTGTTCCTGGACGGCGACCGCGGGTGGGTGCGTGCGGTGCCGGTCTGACGCCCTGTGAAGATCCGCGCGGATCGTCGAAGGCAATCCTCATCTCCGCCCGGCCTCGGCAGGAAAGGCCCTTGGTTTGTCCTCCTGTTGGTAAAGGGATCCTGCCGCTGCGATGCGGGTGCCTAGGGTGGCGGCTGCCGTTGGCATTCCCCCGGGAGGTGGTCGTATGACCGATTCGCTGCCGCTGCGCGCGCCTGCTTATGTTCGTCACTTCGGCACGCTCGTCGATCTCGCGCTTGCCGCTTGCACCGTGGTGGTGTTCGTCGCCGCCGCTCTCGCCACGGGGGTGCCCTCCCCCTGGCCGGCCACGATTCCTTTCGCGCTGGTCCTCGGCGCGCTGGTGCTCTTCCGGCGCCGCTGGCCGATGGTCGTGCTGGTGCTGTCGGTTGCCGCGGTCTTCGCCTATCACCTGGTTTCCTGGTCGCCGGCCGGGTGGATCTGGCCGGCCTCGGTCGCGTACCTCACCGCGGCCGCCACCCCTCGGGTGCGCTGGGTGGCGGCCATCGGCATTGCCCAGCTGGTCTACTCCGCCGTCGACGCCCGGTGGATCCTCGCCAGGAATCTGCCTCGCTACCTCATCCACACCGTCGGTGAGGCGCTGCTGCTGGCCATCCTCATCGGCGCGGGACTCGCCTACGCCGCGACGCTGCGCTGGCGCGGCCGCCACCAGGCCACCGGGTGAGCCGGTGTTTGCTTGCCACGAGTGTTGGGCTCGCGCAGAGGGCACAGCCTCCGGGCAGTTCGGGGAGCGAGAAGGAGTAGCGACCCAGCAGGTTCTTATCTGGCGGACGAACGGCGACAGCCGGGCCGCGTTGTCCTCCCGGACGTCGAAACTGTCCAGGCGCAGCTGGGCCAGGGCGGCGTCCGAGCATTGGCTCTGTGAAAGATGCGGTTACTCCTTCACGCCGCACCCATGCCCCACGTGCGGGTACTACAGGATCGACGGGGCCAACGGGGTCTCCGGCCAGCCGTTCGCGCGGTCCGAGCTAACAGTGACGTGCTGGGACTGCCACATGGAGTTGCCTCCGCACAGCTCCATCGTGGCTCACGGCCCTCAGTAACTGACCCTAGCCATCGGGCCCCCAGATACCTGACACGAAGGTCGTACGAGTAAACGAAACCGGTCGCGAGCATGCGGGGGGACATCGAGCTGGGCCCGGGCCGTGGATGCGAGCCAAGAACAGCCAGGTCGCGACGCTGGTCGACCGCAAGTCCCGCTACCTGACCATGGTCGCGCTACCCAGCCGTCACACCACGACGGTCATCCCCGCCCTGCAGCAGGCGCCGTTCCGGTGGCCGGCGGGCCGTCGGAGCGGAGACGGCCGTGAGACGGCCCGGCGGCGAGGACGTCTCGCCGCCGGGCTGCCGTCATCGGGTGACGGTGATGGTGTCGAGGTCGTACAGGTAGCCGGTGCCGTTACCGGTGAGGACGAGGTACAGCGGACCGGACGCCGAGCCGGTCAGGGCGGTCGAGACGGTCGTGAAGGTGTCCCAGCTTCCGGTGGACGAGACCGCGACCTGGCCGAGCACCGTCCCGTTCTGCGACCCGGACCGGATCTGGATCGTCCCGCCCGAGCCGCCGGAGGACACCCGCGCCGAGAACGTCTTCGCGCCCTGCGTGTTCACCTGCGAGTACGCCGCCCAGTCGCCGTTGTTGATGTATCCGGCGGTCCTGCCGCCGCTGGCGGTGGAGTGGTTCGCCTGCTGCAGGCCCGACTGCGCGGTGTACGCCTCACCCTCGACCGTTTGGCTGCTGGGCGTGGGGCTGGCGCTCGGACTGGGACTCGGACTCGGGCTGGAGCCGGACTTAGTGAGGGAGAACGAGTCCACGTTAAACAGGTAGCCGGATCCTCCGGTGAAGGCCAGGAAGAGCGGCCCCGACCCCGAGCCGTTCAGGGTCGCGGACACGGTCCTGAAGGTGTCCCAGCTTCCGGTGGACGAGACCGCGACCTGGCCGAGCAGGGTGCCCGTCTGCGAGCCGGAGCGGATCTGAATGGTGCCGCCCGAGCCGGCCGAGGAGACGCGCGCGGTGAACCGGGTCGCGCCCGCCGTGCTCACCGAGGAGTAACCCGTCCAGTCGCCCTTCTCGATGAAGCCGACCGCTTTGCCGCCGCCGGCCGTGCTCTGGGTGGTCTGCTGGACTCCCGACTGCGAGGTGTAGGACTCGGCCTCGATCGTCGTGCCGTTGCTGTTGCCGGGCGGGGCGCAGTCGGCCTGCACCATGCCGGCGGCGTACCTGATGCCGCCGAGCAGCAGATTGCGGAGGCCCTGCTCGGAGTAAGACTGGATCGAGTGACCCATGCCCGTGTAGAACGACCGCCCGGACGCCTGTGGGTGGCACCAGGTGATCGGGTGGTCGCCCATGTTCCCGCCGCTGTAGCTGGTCTCGTCAAGGGTCTGCAGCACGTGGGTCGTGGACCGCGGGTTGGTGCGGTAGTTGTACCACTCGTCGGTCCGCGACCACGCCGCCGCGAGGCCCGCGGTCGCCGGATGCGTGCTGTCCTCGGTCCTGACGGTCGCCTGCTGGATCGTCGGGTGGTTGTTGAACCAGGCGCCCACCAGCTGCCCGTAGTAGGGCCAGTCGTACTCGGTGTCGGCCGCGGAGTGGACGCCGACGTATCCGCCGCCCCCGTCGACGTACGACTGGAAAGCGGTCTGCTGGGTGGCGTTGAGGACGTCCCCGGTGGTGCTGAGGAAGACCACGGCCTTGTACTGCGCGAGGTTGCCCGACGTGAACGCGTTCGCGTCCTCCGTGGCGTCCACGGTGAAGTTGTTCGCGGCGCCCAGGTCACGGATAGCCTGGACGCCGGCGGGGATGGAGTCGTGCCGGAACGCGGCCGTCTTGGAGAACACGAGCACCTTGTAAGCCGGGTCGGCGGCGTAGACGGCGGTCGGGAGCGACACGCTCGCGACCAGCGCGGCGGCGGCCGCCGACGCGCTCAGTAAGACCTTCGCGGCTTTCCGCATGGGTGTCCTTTCGTCGCGGCGCCCGGCGCGGTTCCCGTTGTCTCGTGGTCGAGGGCGGGGCCGTGCCGGGCGTCGCATCAGGTGGTCGGTCGGATGGTGGGGAGTGGTCTGCGGGACAGCTTCAGACGCGGGTCCACTTCTGGTTGGTCTGGCCGGTGCAGGACCAGATCTGGACCTTGGTGCCATTGGCGGTGCCGTAGGCGGACACGTCCAGGCACTTGTTCGCCCCGACCGCGGTGATCGTGCCGTCGGAGTTGAAGCGCCACTTCTGGTTGTTCTGGCCGTTGCAGTCCCAGATGACGACCGCGGTGCCGTCGGCGGTGCCGGCGCCGATCACATCGAGGCACTTGTTGCCGTAGACGCGCAGCTCGCTCGCGCTGGTGGAGGTCCACTTCTGGTTGCTGCCGCCGCTGCATGCCCAGATCTGCAGCGTCGCACCGTTGGTCTGCGACACGTCCTTGACGTCCAGGCACCGGCCCGACGGCACGCCCTTGATCGCGCTGGTGGTCCCCGTGGGCGGGGTCGGCGACGCGGATGGGGAAGCGGACGGAGAGGTGGGGGTGCCGGTGTCGAGGGTGAAGGCGTCCAGGTCGAACAGGTATCCCTGCCCGGTCGCCCCGCGGAACACCAGATACAGCGTGGTGGTCCCGGCCGGCGCTCCGCTGAGGTTCGCCGAGACGTCGGTGAAGGTCTCCCAGCCGCCGGTGGGCGACACGTTCACCGTGCCCAGCAGCGTGCCGGTCGCGGAGCCCGCCCGCACCTCCAGCCGGCCGCCGACGCCACCGGACGACACCCGCGCGGTGATGCGCGTGGCGTTGGAGACGTTGTAGGGGGTGAAGGAGATCCAGTCGCCGTCGTCGGTGTAGCCGACGGTCTTGCCGCCCTCGGCGGTGGTGTGGTCGGCCGTCTGCACGCCCTGCTGGGCGCCGAAGTGCTCGGCCTGGCGGTGCCGCGGCTGCAGCGTCCGGACGACGGTGGTGGTCAGGCCACCCTTGTCGGTGTAGGACGCCTGCAGCACCCCGTAGATGTTGGCCGCCGAGTCGTGCTCACCGTCGACCGGCACCGCGATCGACCCGGAACACCCCGACTTGGAGGTGATCTGGTGGGCGTGGCTGTCGTGTCCCAGGAAGTAGGTGACCGTCACCTCCGAGCAGTCGATCGTCCCGTCCTCCGGATCGGACACGCTGACCTGGAAGGGCACCGTGTCGCCGAAGGAGAACAACTGCCCCTCCACCGGCGAAGTGAGGGCCACCGACGGCGCGGTGTTGCCCACGTTCACGGTCACACTCGCCGTGCCGGTCAGCCCCTGCGGGTCACGGACGGTGAGCGTCGCGGTGTAGGTGCCGTTGGTGGTGTAGGTCTTGGCCGGGTTGGCCGACGTGGAGGTGGTCCCGTCCCCGAACGCCCAGGAGTAGCTCAGCGTGCCGCCCTCGGGGTCGGAGCTGCCCGCGGAGGAGAAGTTCACCGTCAGCGGCGCCGCGCCGGAGGTCTTGTCCGCGCTGGCTTTGGCGATCGGGTTGCGGTTGGCCTTGCCGATGTACTCGACCCGGTACAGCGCCTGGTTGTTGGACCCGGTGCCGTAGTCCAGGACGTACAGCGCCCCGTCCGGGCCGAAGGCCATGTCCATCACCTGCGTGCCCGACCAGGGGAACGCGCTGATCTCGCCGTACCCGCCGTCGGAGCGGACCTCGATCGCCTTGATCCACTTGCGGCCGTACTCACCCGCGAAGAACCGCCCGTCCAGCGCCTGGGGGAACTTCACCGACGAGTTGAGGTTCGGGTCGTACCGGTAGACCGGCCCGCCCATCGGCGACTCGGACCCGCCGCCGAACTCCGGCGGTGAACCGGCGTCCCCTCCGTACCGGATCCAGGCCGGCTTGGCCGCCGGGAGCGTGGTGAGCCCGGTGTTGCGGAAGGAGTTGTTGGTCGGGCCGCCCGCGCAGTTGTACTTGGGGCCGGTGCTGTTGGTGGCGAAGTTCCACTCGTTGTAGGTCTCGTTCGTGCTGTTGGACCCGGTGCAGTACGGCCACCCGAAGTTCCCCGCGCTGGTGATGCGGTTGAACTCCACCTGCCCTTGCGGCCCGCGGTTGGAGTTGGTCGACCCCGCGTCCGGTCCGTAGTCGCCCAGGTAGACCACCCCGGTGGCCTTGTCGACACTCATCCGGAACGGGTTGCGCAACCCCATCGCGTAGATCTCCGGCCGCGTCTTCGCCGTCCCCGGCGCGAACAGGTTCCCGCTCGGGATCGTGTACGACCCGTCCGGCTGCGGCTTGATCCGCAGCAGCTTGCCCCGCAGGTCGTTGGTGTTGGCCGCCGTGCGCTGCACGTCGTACTGCGGGTTGCGGTCCGTGCGCTCGTCCAGCGGCGAGTACCCGCCCGACTCGAACGGGTTGCTGTCGTCGCCCGTGGTCAGGTAGAGGTTCCCGGCCGCGTCGAAGTCGATGTCACCGCCGACGTGGCAGCACATGCCCCGGTCGTTCGGCACCTCCAGCACGACCTTCTCACTGCTCAGGTCCAGCGTGTTGTCGGACTTGAGCGTGAAGCGGGAAAGGTTCAGATGCCCCTTCCACTGGTCGAACTGCGACTGGGAGCCGCTGGAGGGGGCGTCGCCGGACGGGGTGCTCAGCCGCGGCGAGTAGTACAGCCAGACGTAGCGGTTGGTCGCGAAGTTCGGGTCGACCGCGACCCCCTGCAACCCCTCCTCGTCGTGGGTGTAGACGTTCAGCTTGGCGGCCACCTTCGTGGTGCCGTTGACATCGGTGATCCGCAGCGTGCCGTCACGAGCGGTGTGCAGCACCGACCGGTTCGGCAACACCGCCAGCGACATCGCCTCACCCAGTTCCCCGCCACCGGTCGCGAGGGCGACCTGCTGGTAGTCGGAGGCCGGGATCGTCAGCGCATTCGCCGCCGGGACATTGAGCGCCATCGGCAGAGGAGCCAGCAGCGCCAGCGTGGCCAGCATCACCGGCCACGGACGTCGGGACATAAGGGGGGTTCCTTCCTGACATGGGACATGCAGTCGGGCAAAGGCGCGCGCCGCCGCGCTGCTGCCGGTGGACGAGGTCTCGGGAGGGGTGCCGCCTCCGGTTCCCTCGGCTGAAGCGATGGCGTTCACTGCTAGAATCCCCGGTTTCTAACACGCGTGCCATCCGCTGTCACTCTGGCGGTTTCCTCCCGGTCAGCGAGTCGATTCGTTAGTGGTTCGCCATCCGCTGGCACCTTCCCAGCGACGTGGTCCAGGCCGAGGTTCAGGTGGCGAACTGAACGGCCCACGGCACCGCCGTGGTCTTGGATGCCGAGGACACCCCGCGCCGCCTGCGCAGCATGCTCGCCGGCGGCTTGTCGGCCGAGATCATCACCGAGTGCCTGGGCCTGCATCGCTCGCGCGTCTACCAAATCCGCGACAACAACCGGTGATCACTGCTCCGCCCTCCGCCTGGCCGAGGAAGGGGAAACTGTCGGTCGGGCGGCGTACTGTAGGGCCTCAGTGGCAGCGCTACGACCGTTTCGCGCCTTGTGGGCAGAAGCACGGTCAGGGGGAGCCGTAGCCCCACCCGGGTGTCTAAACCTCCACCCACCGGTGTTTCATCCGATCGCCCTCATGCGCCGAACCAGAAGGCCAGACATCAGCTGCGCAGGGTCCACTTCTGGCTGGTCGTGCCGGTGCAGGACCACAGCTGCACCTTCGTGCCGTTGGCGGTGCCGAAGTTGCTCGCCTCCATGCACTTGCCCGACTGCACGCCGGTGATGGTGCCGTTGGAGTTGACGTTCCACTGCTGGTTGGCCTGGCCGTTGCAGTCCCAGATGATCACCTGGGTGCCGTTGGCGGTGCCCTGCCCGTAGGCGTCCAGGCACTTGTTGCCGTACACCTGCAACTGCTTGCCCGAGGTGTAGGTGAACCGCTGGTTGGTGCCGCTCCAGCAGTCCCACAACTGCAGCTGGGTGCCGTTGGCGGTGCTGGAGTTCGGAACGTCCACGCACCGGCCGGACTGGCCGCCCACGATCTCGACGCCCTGCTGCGGGGTGCCGCCGGCCGGCGCGTACCCGGCGGCGGCGATGTTGGCCTGTACAGCGTCCTCGGTGGCGGCGCTCGGATAGCCGGAGGTCAACACGCCCTCGAAGAAGGTGCCGCGGCCGGAGACGCTGTTGTCACCGCCGATGCCGAGCAGGATGGCGCCTTCCTTCTTCATCGGGTTGTAGCCGTTGGGGCGCCGTCCGTCGAAATAGTTCGTCAGGCCGCCCGACTGCGCATCCCCGCCCCGGATCGCCCAGTGATTCGGCTCGCCCTTCACCATGGCCGTGACGAAACGGTGGTTGATGGGGGCGAGGTTGTTGTAGCCCGCGTTCACGCCGGAGAACAGTCCCCACTCCAGGTCGGCCATGATCCAGGGACCGGCTCCGGCCCCGTAGCCCCACTGCTTGTCGGCGCCGAAGTAGACGGTCTCCATGATGGCGGGGGAGTCGGCGATCCCATCCGTCTGCGCGTTGCCGTAGTCGAAGCAGCACCACTGGTTGTAGTGCGTGCCGTCGACGACGGCGTAGATGCCCTCAGGCTGGTCGCCGGTCGCCACACCGTTGGTGTGGTTGTTGCGGTAGCCGGTGCCGGGCTCCACCCGGACGCCGTACGCCTTCTGGCCGCCGATGGTGATCGGGGCCGCCTTCGCGTCGGCGAGGTTGTCGTACCCGCCCGCGGCCGGACCCTTCCAGTAGCCGGGCGGTGCCTGGGTGAGCCGGTTGTTCCGGCCGGACTGGTCATAGATGATCGTGATCACACAGTTCGTGCCGGCGCAGAACGAGTCCTGGGCGGCCGCGTTGGCCACCCCGCCCGGGCTCAGCACCCCGATGTCCCGGGTGGTGTTGTCCGAGGATCGCCGCACCTGGTACAGCGGGCCGTTGTAGTTGCCGTACAGGGCGCGGGTGGTGCTGTGCGCCGCCACACACGGCGTCCCGCCTGCGGCGTAGATGTCACACGGCTGCGACGTCGCGGCCTGGGCTGTACCACCGCCGACCAGGCAGGCGGTGGCGAGCAACGCGCTCGCCCCGGCCGCGAGCGCCCTTCTCAGGTACCCTGAAAGCATCATGCCTTCTTCTCTCGATCAGGAATCACGACCGGACGGCACCGATGCGGCAGGCCTTGCGAGCGTGTTAGCGCTAACATCAGTGAGCGTCGGGATATCGATTCGACGGGGAACGGGATAGTGCGGAGTCAAATCAATGAAGGTCTCGCCGTCAAGTACGTGGATCACATCTCTCAGGAAGCCCGGTCGCCATCGGCCCGCCACCTGGGCTTTACCTTGACGAGTCGAGCCGTTCCGATGAGATTTAGTGAAACTTTCATCCCGAGTCCGCCGGGTGGTGGCGCGTCGCCCGCCACACCAGACTGCCGCCGGCATCGATGATCAATTAGTGGAGTCCACCCAGTCCCGCACATTCGAGCGTCAGATGATCGAGAAGAGGCAAGCATCAACGGCCCTGCTGAGGGCCGTTGTGGCATAGGACCGTCTCCACGCTTTCAGGGGATTGACACCTACGACGGGCTCGGCCGCACCACAGGCGTCTAGCTGCCCGGCCGGACCAACGGCGTGCAGACGGCCAACACGACCTACTCCTACCTGGTCAGGACCGATGGGCCGGTCGAGCCGCGCACGATGAGGTGGGTGGGCAGCATCAGCCGGGACCCGCCAGGGCGCTGACGTCCGTCGAGTAGATCCAGCAAGAAGTCGACCGCGGTCCGCCCGATCTGCTGCTTGGCGATGGCGACGCTGGTCAGCGGCGGGTTGGTCATGGCGGCGAAGGGGATGTCGTCGAAACCGACGAGGCTGATCTGCTGGGGAACGCCTATGCCGCGGGCGGTGAAACGGTTGAGCAGTCCAAGTGCGATGACGTCGTTGAAGGCGATCACAGCGGTCGCCGAGGTGGCGAGCACCAGATCGGCCGCGGCGGTGCCGCCGTCGTAGGTGGGGGACACGGCGGTGAAGTCGGTCAGCTCGGCGCCCGCGGCGGCGACGGCGGCGCGCAGGCCGCGGAGCCGTTCGCGGTTGTCGGAGGAGGCGGCGGGACCGGCGACGTAGGCGAGCCGCCGGTGGCCGAGGGCCAGGAGATGCTCGGCCACCTGCCGGGCGCCGTCGGCGTTGTCGGAGGTGACGCAGGGGACCCGCCTGCCCCTATGGTTGATCGTGACCACCGCGGTTGCCCGTAGGAAGGGATCCAGGTACTCCTGGGCGGCGCGGGGCGAGCACAGCAGGAACCCGTCAACCTGCCTGGCCAGGGTGCGCACGAGGTCGACCTCGGTTGCGGGGTCTTCCCCGGTGTCGACCAGCAGGACGGAGTAGCCGCCTTCCCGTGCCCGTCCTTGCACGGCCTGGAAAATGGTGGAGAAGATCGGGTTGGTGATGTCGGGCACCACGAGCCCGATCATCCGGGTCCGGCCCGTGGTCAGGGCGTGCGCGGCCTGGTTGGGGTGGTAGCCCAGGGCCGCCGCGGCCCGATGGACGCGCTCACGCGTGCCGGGGCGCACCTGGCCGGGATCAGCCAGCGCCCGGGACACCGAGGCGGGTGACACACCCGCCAGCCGCGCCACATCCTTGATGGTCACCGTCACGACAGGTTCATCCGTCACGACGGTTCCTCCGGTATCGCCAGCACGCCGCATGCCACACCGGATTCTGGAACCGATTTCCATTCCCTGTCAAGCAATGGCTGAACGCCTGGCGGACAGTCCTCAAACTTTGGGTCTTGACACTGTGCGGACCTCGGCCGATGTTTGGAACCGATTTCAGTTGCGTTTCTTTCTCCGGCATCTCCCTAGCCATCCCTCAAGGAGGCAAGCCGCAATGGGACACGCATCCTCCCACGTCAGAGGCATCCGCGGACGATGGCGACGACGGTCCACGACCTGTGGACGGCCGGCCCTTGAGCTGGTCGAAGCCGGTAGCGTGTCTTCCACCATCATGGGTGGCGTCGCCGTCGCCGGTGTCCTGCTCGCCATATCTCCGAGCGGACATGGTGAGTCCTCCGATAATCATCGCCAGCCAGCCGAAGGACCAATGCGCCGGGCCGGTGACGAACTTCTGATCAACCTCCTCAACGACCGCGAACGGCCCGGCAGCTCCCGCAGAGTCGTACCCATGCAGCTCGTCGTACGGGAATCAGCCGGTCTCCGTCCCACATATAGGGGCAGGTAGCCGCAGCCCGTTACACCACTGTTCCGCCCACCACCGAAGATTAGCCACGGCGCGATTCGGGATCCCACCGCGTATCCACCATCACGATCACTGCCGCTGGTACCGCCCCCGCAAGGGATTCCGACAGGACGGACCCCCATGAGAATCACACCTCTTGCGAAGTTACTCGCGAAGTTGGCAGCCATCGCGCTACTCCTCGCCCTCGGCGGCGGCATCGGGACGAACGCCCTGGTGGCGCCGGCGTACGGCGCGACCGCGGCGACCGGCGCGGCCGGGAGCAGCTCGGCCGGTCAGGCAGCCGGCGGCTGCGTCGCGGATCCCACCCTCCCCGGCGCCACGACAAGCCCCCTCTACACCGTGACGGCGGACGGCGCGCCGCTGTTCGTCGAGAAGATGACCAAGTTCGCCCCCGAGATGCAGGTGCATTACGCGCACTGCTCGATGGCGGAGGCGGGCACGGCCACATTCTCGGTCACCGTCGCTCAGAGCTTCAGCTCGTACACCGTCAGCCCGAAGAGCCGGAAGCTGGCGGTCACCAGAAGCGGCAACACGATCACTTTCGACAGCGGCCCCAACTACTTGATCGTCCAGTTCGACTCCAAGGAACTGCTGTTCATTCTCATCGACGCGCCCGAGTCGAATCCGCCCCAGCTGGGGGACGCCAACGTCAAGAACCTGGCCGATTACGGGGTCGACAACACGGGGGCGACGCTCGTCACCTCCAAGATCCAGAACGCGATCAACGCCGCGTCCGGAGCGACCCAGAACATCCTGTACGTCCCGCCCGGCAGGTATCAGGTCGGTGAGCTCTGGATGAAGAGCGACATGACCCTGTATCTGGCGGCCGGCGCGATCCTCTACGGCTCGAACAGGCCGGGAGACTTCAACACCGGCAGCGGTGGTGTGAACATCGAAGGCACCCAGCACGCGACCGTCCGGGTGTACCAGGTGCACAACGCGAAGCTGCTGGGCCGCGGTGTCATCGACGGAAACGGGAAGTCCCTGCGGGCGCAGGGCAGCAACCTGAACCTGCTGAAAATCGAGCAGAGCTCCGACATCCTGGTCGACGGCATCATCGTCCGGGACCCCAGCTACTGGAACACGCTCATCTACCGCAGCGACAAGGTCACCCTGAAGAACTACAAGGTGATCAACGTTCGGCCCACCACGACGACGTGGAACAACACCGACGGGGTGGATTTCGACGAGCCGACCAACGGCCTGCTGTCCAATGCCTTCCTCTACACGGGCGACGACAACATGGCGACCAAGAACGAGTTCGACAACGGTAGCTTGATCAACACCAGGAACATCGTCCACGAGCATGTCGTCTGCTACAGCAACTCGGCCTGCGCGAAGATCGGGACCAAGACCCAGGGAACCTCGATGGACGGCGTCGTTTTCCGTGACATCGATGTGGTGAGGGCGGGACGCGCGATGGTGATCGACGCGTACGACACGGCCGTCGTCTCGAACGCCAGGTGGGAAGACGTCAGAGTGGAGAACACCGACAGCCTGATCGACCTCAACGAGGACCGTCCGCCGACATGGAGAACGGCGAAGAACACCTCGACGATCCGGGACGCCTACTTCACGAACGTCTCCTCGGACGTGAAGAAGGTCATCAACCTGCATGGGCGTTCGTCGTCCGTGAACATCGCCGGCGTGCACTTCAAGAACTTCACCGTCCAGGGGAAGCCGATCACCAGCCGAACCGATCCGGACGCGAGCTGGAACATCAACGCCTACGTCTCGGGCATCACCTTCGACGGCGACACGACACCGCAGCCCGGGACCATCCGACTGCGCAGCCAGTTCGCCAACCGGTGCATCGACAGCCCGAACGGCGCCAGCGCCAACGGCACCCTGCTGCAGATCTGGGACTGCAACAGCCTCGTCAACCAGCAGTTCACCCGCACCGGCAGGCAGTTGCTGCTCGTCGGCAAATGCCTGGACGAACCCACGGGCGCGACACACGGGACCAGGGTGCAGCTCTGGAGCTGTTCCGGCGGCAGCAACCAGCAATGGAACATCAACGCCGACGGCACCATCACCAGCGGCAGCGGCAGCGGGCTCTGTCTCGACCTGAACAACGACGCCACCGGCAACGGCACCGCGGTCATCCTCCGCAACTGCGACGGGGGCAACTCACAGAAATGGGCCAAAAACTAATCAGCGCCGGCGACAGCGGAGGCCTGGTGAGGATCCCGGCGGAGGCGGCACCCCTCCGGGACCGGAGAGCGGTACTGGCAACAGCGCGTCGGCGCGCGCCTTGCCCTGACTGAACTGTTCACGTCAGGAAGGAGCACTCCCATGTCCCGACATCCGTGGCTGACGGCGCTGACCGTGACGGCGCTGGTCGTCCCCGGGGCGCTGGCGCTGACCGCCCCTCCGGCGAGCGCGCTGACCATCCCGGCCTCCGACTACCAGCAGATCGCCCTGGCCACCGGCGGCGCGGAGCTCGGCGAGGCCATGTCGCTGGCCGTCCTGCCGAACCGTTCGGTCCTGCACACCGCCCGCGACGGCACGCTGCGCGTCACCGACGCCGCCGGCGCCACGAAGGTCGCCGCCAGACTCAACGTCTACACCCACGACGAGGAGGGTCTGCAGGGCGTCGGGGTCGATCCCGACTTCGCGACGAACCGGTACGTCTGGCTGTACTACTCGCCCCGGCTCAGCACTCCGACCGGCGACGCGCCGAGCAGCGGCACCCAGGCGCAGTTCGACCAGTGGAAGGGGCATCTGAACCTGTCGAGGTTCACCCTGAAGCCCGACGACACGCTCGACCTGGCGAGCGAGAAGGTCGTGCTGGAGGTGCCCAACGACCGGGGGATGTGCTGCCACGTGGGCGGCGACATCGACTTCGACGCGGCGGGCAACCTCTACCTCACGACCGGCGACGACAGCAATCCGTTCGAGTCGAGCGGGTACGCCCCCCTCGACGAGCGCACCGGCCGCAACCCCCAGTACGACGCGCAGCGCACCGCCGGCAACACCAACGACCTGCGCGGCAAGCTGCTGCGGATCAAGCCCCGGGCGGACGGCACGTACACGATCCCGAGCGGCAACCTCTTCCCGGCGGGCACGGCGAGGACCAGGCCGGAGATCTACGCGATGGGCCTGCGCAACCCGTTCCGGATGAGCGTCGACAAGGCCACCGGCGTCGTCTACCTGGGCGACTACGGCCCGGACGCGGGCGTGACCAGCTCCAGACGGGGCCCGAGCGGCCAGGTCGAGTTCGACCGGATCACCGCGGCGGGCAACTACGGCTGGCCGTACTGCACCGGCACGAACACCGCCGCCGAGACCTACACCGAGTACACCTTCCCCAGCGGCCCCTCCCTGGGCAGGTACGACTGCGCGGCCGGTCCGGCGAACAACTCCTTCCGCAACACCGGCCTGCCCCACAACGAGTACACGCTGCACGGTCTCCACGCTACGAGGGGAAGCTCACGCCCTGGCCTCACGGTCGTGACGTTTTCGTCCGCCGGTCCTGGATGCCTGTCGACTCGGCAGAGTGCGGAGAGACGATCTCTGGCCATCCGCATGCCCTCACTTGACGCTGGGGCACTGGGGAGTCTTCGGTTGTGGTCTTCTGTTGATCGTCTGTGGGGTCCGGCCTGACGAAGGGCGCCTGAACGATCTACCGTGTGCCCGGTCCATGCCCGCGAGCGAACAACGAGCAACCAAACGAGATCAACTACTCGCCGCGAGGCACACCTTGACCGAGAAATCCCAGGTCAGGTGGGGTGTGGAGTGGTGGGGCGCCAGGGACTCGAACCCTGAACCGACGGATTAAAAGTCCGCAGCTCTGCCATTGAGCTAGCACCCCTTGGTCATGCCCCTCGGACTCCCGCGTCGCGGTGTGATCCGGCAGGACACTCCCCAAGATGCAGGGTACAGACAGTACCGCGTACATGGCGACGTCATTGTCCCTGATCGCCCCATCAGGGATCGCGGCCGGGTCAGCGGAAGGCGTCGAGGCCGGTGAGCGCCTTGCCCAGCGTCAGCAGATGCACCTCCTGGGTGCCCTCGTACGTCAGCACGGACTCCAGGTTCGTCATGTGCCGGATGACCGGATACTCCAGCGTGATGCCGTTGGCCCCGAGCACCGTACGCGCCTCGCGGGCGATGTCCAGGGCGGCCCTGACGTTGGCCAGCTTGCCGAAGCTCACCTGGTGCGGCTTCAACGAACCCGCGTCCTTGAGACGGCCCAGGTGGAGGGCGGTGAGCCCGGCCTGGCCGAGCGCGACGGCCATCCAGGCGAGTTTCTCCTGGGTGAGCTGGAAGCCGCCGATCGGCTTGCCGAACTGCACGCGGGTGGTCGCGTAGTCCACGGCCGCCTCCAGGCAGGCCCGGCCCGCGCCGACGACGCCCCACAGGATGCCGTACCTCGCCTCGGTGAGGCACGAGAGCGGGCCCTTCAGGCCCGTCACGTCCGGCAGGACCGCGGACGCGGGCAGCCGTACGTCGTCGAAGTACAGCGAGGACGTGACCGAGGCGCGCAGCGAGAGCTTGCGGTGGATCTCGGCGGCGGAGAACCCGGGTGCCGAGGTGGGCACGACGAAGCCGCGGATGCCCTGGTCGGTGCGGGCCCAGACCACCGCCACGTCGGCGACCGAGCCGTTCGTGATCCACATCTTGGCGCCGTTCAGGATCCAGTCGCCGGACGGGTCCTGCCTGGCCGTGGTCCGCATGCCGGCCGGGTCGGAGCCGTGGTCGGGCTCGGTGAGGCCGAAGCAGCCGATCGCCTCCCCGGACGCCAGCCGGGGCAGCCACTCCTCCTTCTGCTCCTCCGAGCCGTACTTCCAGATGGGGAACATGGCCAGCGACCCCTGCACGGACACGAACGACCGCAGGCCGGAGTCGCCCGCCTCCAGCTCCCGGCAGGCCACGCCGTACGAGACCGCGTCGAGCCCGGCGCAGCCGTACCCCTCCAGGTGCATCCCGAGCAGGCCGAGGGAGCCCAGGGCTGGTGCGAGTTCGCGGGCGGGGAAGACGCCCCGCTCGAACCACTCGCCGACGTACGGGAGGACCTTGTCGGAGACCACGTCCCTGACAGCGTCCCTGATCAGGCGATGCTCGGGGTCGAGCTGGTCGTCGAGGTCCAGGAGGTCGTCCATGACGGTCAGGCTATAGGGGCCGCTTCGGGGTAGGGCCAGGGGGAATCCCGATGTGCGCTCGCACCCCCAAAAGGCATTGTGGAGGCATGAACGAGATGAACACCAACGGTTCGGTCAAGCAGCTCCACCGCACTCGAAACGGCAGGATCGTCGCCGGCGTGTGCTCGGGCGTGTCCGAGTACACCGGCATCGACGCCAACATCCTGCGCCTCGCCCTCGCCGTGGCGAGCTTCTTCGGCGGCCTCGGCTTCGGCGTCTACGCCGTCGCGTGGCTCCTGCTCCCCGAGGAGGGCAAGCCCACCTCCATCGTCCAGGACCTGATCAACAAGAACAAGGACGGCCACGTCTGGCACGACGCCAAGGCCAAGTGGGACACCGTCCAGCAGGGCTGGCAGCAGAAGCAGTCCCAGCCCACCTACACCGGCACCGGGAGCTACGAGCAGCACCCGTACGGCCGGCCGTCCACCGACGGTCCGCAGAACCAGGGCGGCCAGGGCACGCCGCAGGCCTGATCCTCAGGCGGCGGCCCGGACCTTGGCGATGATCTCCGTACGCGACTCGGTCCAGAGCACGGCGAGCACCGCCGCGGCGCACAGCCCGGCGATCCCCGCCAGCGTCACGACCGGCTCTGGACCGAGCCGCTGGGCCGCGGCGCCCCCGATGAGGATGCCGGTGCCCTGGGCGGCCATCAGCCCCGACTGCACCAGCCCGAACGCGGCGGCCCGCCCGGACGGCGGCACGCACTGCACGAAGGCCGCATTGGCCGCGAGCTGGTACGCCCCGCCGACGCCGGACAGCACCCACAGGGCCAGCACGCCCTCCAGCGGCGGCCGTACGACGCACACCACGAGCGGCGCGCAGGTCAGCATGGCCAGCCAGCCCATCCCCCGCAGCCGGCCCACCGGCGTGACGAACCGCCCGAAGACGAAGGCCCCGAGCACGGTCCCCGTCGGCATCGCCGCCATCAGCAGGCCCGTGATCACCGCCACCGGCAGCCGCCCGTCGGCCAGGGTCGCGGCGTACGGCGCGGCGATCCCCTCCGGCAGCACGTAGAACCCGCACAGCAGGGCGAACAGCACGAGCGTACGCAGCCGCCGCTCCCTGAAGACCAGCCGGGCGCCGGCCCGCGTCATCCGCCACACGGACGGCCGCTCGCCGTCCTCCCGCTCGGGCGCCGGACGGCGGCGCACCCCCGCGAAGATCACCAGCGCCGACCCGAGGAACGTCGCGCAGTCCAGCGCCAGCGCGCGGTACGGCCCCAGCACGGCGATCGCGGCGCCCCCGGCGGCGAACCCGAGCATCTGCACGGCCTGGTTCGTCATGTTCTGCAGCGCCGACCCCACGACGTACCGGTCGCCCTCCAGCACCTCGGGCAGCAGCGCCGCGCGGGCGGCGGAGAACGGCGCGCCGAGCAGGACGACGCAGAAGACCAGCGCGCACAGCACGGGGAACGGCGTCGCCGGAACGGCCATCGCGGCCATCGTCAGGGCACGCAGCAGATCGCACCAGAGCATCACCCGCCTGCGCGGATACCGGTCGGCGAGCCCGGCCAGCAGGGGACCGCCCAGGATGGGCGGCAGATAGGTCAGCGCGTAGACCGACGCCGTGGCCAGAGGCGACGCCGTACGGCTGTAGACGAGCACGGCGAGCGCCACCTGGGCGAGCTGGTCACCCAGCAGCGACATGCCCTGACCGAGCCACAGGGACCGGAACTCGGGGATCGCGGCGACCTCGCGGTAGGTGACGCGGGTCGCGGGAGGACGGCGGTGCCGGCCGGACAGCCTGCCGGGTTCGGTGGCCGCCATTTCACTCCGCGGGAATCGCCCCGCCGGCGACGGCCGCCGGTGCTCGCCGCGGCCGGAGAATCTGACAGTGCGTGGTCGCCATGTCACTTACAGTGCCCGGCGAGCACGCCTTTTGCAAGCGATAGGTCATCCCCAGGCCAGGAGCCTGGGGTCACCACCCGAGTTCGTGCAACCGGTCGTCGTCGATGCCGAAGTGGTGGGCGATCTCGTGGACGACGGTGACCCGGACCTCCTCGACCACGTCGTCCTCGGTCTCGCAGATCTCCAGGGTCGGGTTGCGGTAGATCTCGATCCGGTCCGGGAGCACCCCCGAGTACCAGTCGCCCCGCTCGGTCAGCGGAATGCCGGTGTAGAGCCCGAGGAGCCCCGGCTCGGGCGGGTCGTCGACCACCACGACCACGACGTTGTCCATCACCTTCGCCAGGTCCGCGGGGATGGTGTCCAGCGCCTCGGCCACGAGTTCCTCGAACCTTCTCAGCGGGACGTCGATCACCGTCCCATCGTTTCACCGCGCGGTGGCCGTGCGGTAGCGGCGTACGGCGAGCGGTGCGAACACCGCGATGATCAGCACCGACCAGCAGACGGCGGCCGTCACCGGATGCCGGAGCGGCCAGGACGCGGCGGCCGAGCCCGGGTTGCCGAACAGCTCGCGGGCGGCCGAGACGACCGCGCTCATCGGGTTCCAGTCCGCGACGGCCCGCAGCCAGCCCGGCAGCCCCTCCAGCGGCACGAACGCGTTGGCCAGGAAGGTCATCGGAAGCACCCAGGAGAAGGTCAGCCCGTCCGCCTGCGCCCCGCTCCTCGCGAACAGCCCGAGGTACGTGCCCACCCACATCATCGCGAACCCGAACAGGGCGAGCAGCGCGAACCCGGCCAGCACCCGGAACGGGTTCCCGTGCGGACGCCATCCGGCGATGACCAGGCCGGTGACCGCCATCATGGCGAGCGACAGCATGGCGCGGGACAGGTCGGCGAGCCCGCGCCCGGCCAGTACGGCGCCGCGCGCGATCGGCTGGGTGCGGAGGCGGTCGATGACGCCGCGCGCCATGTCCTCGGCGACCGCCGTCGCGGCCGACACCGTGCCCATCGCCATGACCTGCATGAAGATGCCGGGCATCAGGTAGTTCCGGTAGTCGCCCCCGCCGGGCAGCGTGATCGCGCTGCCGAAGACGTACCCGAACAGGACGGTCATGATGACCGGGAAGACCAGCACGCTCGCGAGTTCGGCGGGCTGGGCGCGCAACCGGGAGTAGCTTCGCCCGGCGAGCACGAGCGTGTCGGTGAGGCCCGAGCGCAGCCGTCCGAGAGCGGTGGCCGGGGGATCCATGGGGACGGTCATGCCGCGTCCGCTCCCGTCAGCCGCAGGAACACCTCGTCGAGCGTCGGGCGGCGCAGGCCCAGGTCCTCCACGGCGATGCCGGCGGCGTTCAGGGCGGAGGCCACCGCGACCAGCGAGGCGGCCCCGTCCGGAACGGGTACGGCGAGCCGCCGCTCGCCGGGGTCGATCTCCATGTCGCCCGCGGCGCGAACTCCGGCGCCGTTCCCGGAGCCGGCGAAAGAGCCGGCCAAGGAGGCCGCCGAGGGGTTCGCTCCGGGACCTGTTCCCGGGCCCGCTCCGGGGCCTGCTCCGGGGCTGCCGGGGAGCGTCCCGCGGATCACCTCGGCCCCGCGCGTGAGGTCCGCCGCCTCGCGGAAGGCCACGTACAGCCGGTCTCCGCCCACCCTCGCCTTGAGCGCGGCCGGTGAGCCGGACGCGACGACCCGCCCGGCGTCGAGGACCGCGATCCGGTCGGCCAGCCGGTCGGCCTCGTCCAGATACTGGGTCGTGAGCAGCAGCGTCGTGCCCTCGTCCGCCAGTTCGCGCAGCAGGTCCCACAGGGCCAGCCGGCTCCTGGGGTCGAGGCCGGTGGTCGGCTCGTCGAGGAAGAGCACGGGCGGCTCGACGACGAGGCTCGCGGCCAGGTCGAGCCGGCGCCGCATGCCGCCGGAGTACGTCCCGGCCGGCCGGTCCGCCGCCTCGGCCAGGCCGAAGCGTTCCAGCAGTTCCCCGGCCCTGCTCCGGGCCGTACGGCGGGGCAGGTGGCGGAGCCGGCCGAACAGCTCCAGGTTGCCGCGCCCGGTGAGCAGCTCGTCCACGGCCGCGTGCTGCCCGGCCAGGCCGATGCGGTAGCGGAGCCGATCGGCGTCCCGGACCACGTCGCATCCGGCCACCCGGGCCGAGCCGCCGTCCGGGCGCAGCAGGGTCGTGAGGATGCGCACGAGGGTCGTCTTGCCCGCGCCGTTGGGTCCCAGCAGCCCGCAGACCGAGCCGCGCGGCACGTCGAGGTCGACGCCCCGCAACGCCTCGGCGGGCCCGTACCTCTTGCGCAGTCCTTCCGCATGGATCACAGCCGCCTCCTTAACGCCGTTAAATTTAACAACGTTAAGCATGAATCGAACGTCGTTAAGCTGTCAACCGTGGCACTCGAACGCGGCACGATCGTCAGCACCGCGCTGCGGTTGCTGGACGAGGTGGGGCTGGAGAAGCTGACCCTGCGCAGGCTGGCCGCCGAGCTGGGCGTACAGGCCCCCGCGCTCTACTGGCACTTCCGGAGCAAGCAGGAGCTTCTGGACGAGATGGCCGACGCCATCGCCGTACAGGAGGCGCCCTCACTGCGGCCGCTCGCGGAGGGCGAGTCGTGGGAGGAGTGGCTGGCGGAGTGGTTCCGCGGCCGGCGCCGCGTCTTCAGGTCGCACCGCGACACCGTCCGCCTCACCGCGGGCACCCACCCCGGCGCCGAGACCCTGCGCACCGCCGAGACGATTCTGGAGTCGCTGGTGCGGGCCGGATTCACGCCCAGGGACGCGATGTGGGGGATCGGCACGCTCGGGAACTTCCTCGGCGGGTTCGTGCTGGAGGAGCAGGCCGACCAGGAGAGAGGCCTGGTCGGACAGGATAAGTTCGAGGAGGCGCTCGAGGCGCTCGCGCCGTACCCCCACCTGCGTGCGGTGATGGCCGACACCGGCGCGCCGCAGAGCGACGCGGCCTTCGAGCACGGCCTGGCGTTGATTCTGGCCGGGATGAGGACGCGTATCGAGGCGACGCGGGGTATGCACAAAAACGATGGAGATCTCTAGGGTGAGGGCCTTTGCCCGGAAGGCGGCCGGCAGCCGGACCGCCGCCGTTCTCGCGGTCGTGCTGGCGGCGGTGGTCGGCGGCTGGCTCGGGCTGGCGCTCGGTGCCAAGGTGGACACGCCGGTCGGCCCCGCCGACATCGGCATGTCCATCTCCCCGTCGCTGCGCGGGGAGACCGTCGTCGACGTGCGGCCTCTCGGGACGCTGAAATTCAACACCCACGACGGCCCGGTACGGCTCGGCCTGACGATCGAGGCGGTCCACCCCGACGTGGCCGAGGACATCATCAAGAACCCCCGGTGGGCCGACCGGCTCCCGACGACCATCGAGACCGACGTGATCGAGGGACTGCGCCGGCTCGCCGTACGGGCGGCTCTGTTCGCCGTCGCCGCGGGGTTCGTCACGGGCCTGGTCGTCTTCCGGCGCCTGTCCCGGGCGGCCTGGACCGCGGGTGGCTCCCTGGTCATGGTGGCGGTCCTCGGGGGCGTGTCGGCGCTGACGTTCAACCCCCGCTCGATCGCCGAGCCCCGGTACACCGGGCTGCTCACCGGCGTGCCGTCCCTGGTCGGCGACGCCCGGTCGATCGTGACCAAGTTCTCCGAGTATCGCGGCCAGCTCGCCAAGCTGGTGACCAACGTCTCCCAGCTGTACGAGGCCGGGTCGAACCTGCCGATCTTCGACCCCGACCCGGACACGATCAGGGTGCTGCACGTCTCCGACCTGCACATCAATCCGATCGGCTGGAACGTCATCAAGTCGCTGAAGGACCAGTTCAAGGTGCAGTTCGTCGTCGACACCGGCGACATCAGCGACCACGGCACCAAGCCGGAGAACGAGTTCGTCAAGGAGATCGGCTCGCTCGGGGTGCCGTACGTCTACGTGCGGGGCAACCACGACTCCAAGAGCACCCAGGACGCGGTCGCCAAGCAGAAGAACGCGATCGTGCTCGACGGCAACGCCGTCACGGTCAACGGGCTGACCGTCTACGGCCTCGGCGACCCGAGGTTCACCCCCGACAAGGCCGTCCAGGTGGACGGCGACTCCAGCGAGAGTCTCCTCGACCTCGGCCGGACCAACGCCCTGAAGCTGGCGCCCCGCGACTGGTCGCGGTCGAAGTCCACCTCCGCCCCCGACCGGATCCCCGCCGACATCGTGGCCGTCCACGACCCCACCGTGGGCCGCGGTTTCTCCGGGTACGTCCCCCTGGTGCTGACCGGGCACGTCCACGCGCGGTCCACCCAGCTGATGCCCACGGGAACCCGGCTGATGATCCAGGGCTCCACGGGCGGCGCCGGCCTGCGCGGCCTGGAGCACGACGAACCGACGCCGCTCACCGCCTCGGTGCTCTACTTCAACAAGAAGAGCCACCGGCTGGAGGCCTGGGACGACATCACCGTCGGCGGCCTCGGCGAGCAGTGGATCCAGTGCCAGCGTCGTATCGAGCCGGACCCGGGCCGTACAATTTTCCCGGAGTCGCAGCAGGCGCCGTCCCCGACGGCAAGCGGCGGCGGCTCCCCGTCGCCAACCGCTTTGGCATCGGGGGCAAACGTCCCCTATGCTTCAGAGGTCTCCGACGGAAGGCGTCACGGAACAGGGCGAAAGCCTTGAGCCCCCATCGTCTAGCGGCCTAGGACACCGCCCTTTCAAGGCGGCGGCACGGGTTCGAATCCCGTTGGGGGCACGTGGAGCGCGTCGAGCGCACCGGAAGACGGAAGGTCGGAAGACCTCCCGGAAGCTGGTAAGCTAGGCGAGCCGAACAACACGGGAGCGAAAATCTCCCGAACATAGAGGTCCTGTAGAGCAGTTTGGAGTGCTCGCCACCCTGTCAAGGTGGAGGTCGCGGGTTCAAGTCCCGTCAGGACCGCGTACGGCGGCAGCCGCCGAGGTCAGGTAGCTCAGTTGGTACGAGCGTCCGCCTGAAAAGCGGAAGGTCGGCAGTTCGACCCTGCCCCTGACCACCACCATTGAACAGCCCAAACGCCCCGAGCGATCACGCTCCGGGGCGTTTTTGATCTCCAGTGACAGCAACGTGGCTTCAGGTGCCGAAACTGGCGACACGGAAGTGGCTGCGCTTGAGCGTGGTGCGGCCAGCAGCGGAGCTTTGACAGCAGCACGCTTTCAGGGTCGCGACGGCACGTTCGCCGAGGGTCCGGATGCGCGCGTGTGCTCGGTTGACGGCCTTCTGCCCACGTGACAGCCGCGGGCGGTGCCGGTTCTGCTCAAGACGAGAGCTGTCCACGTTGAAGAAAATTAGGTGAAGGTCGACAGACGGTATCCAGCTTGGCGACCATGTTGGAATTCGTGCTCGGTCCAAGGGTGGTTGCCGTCCCATAGGTAGAAGAGACGGGTGCCATATTCTCTGATTGGCACTGAAATAGGTTGCTCTCGACAAGCTCTCTCTCCTGGGCGCCGCTCCGACATTGGCGGCGATCAACCCGCAGCCGCGTAGCAGGGCACGGTGACGCAGCAGAGCGTGGTTCAGCGCCTCCCCCATGCAGGGCGACAATTCGTGGGCCGAGAATCCTCCATCGCTCACGCAACGCGCGTACCCCACGCGAATGTCCGAGGCTGGGCGCTCGTCCGGGATCGGCGCCGACTCGATGCCGGCGGCAACGCGGCTGGACCATTCCGGCGCGCGATGCCGGTGGGGTTGATCGCGAACACGGTGACGGCGATGCTGTGGGCGTGGAGTACGTGTCCAGAGTGCCGCGACCGCCGCTGGACGGGCTGATCGACGACCTCTACTACCTGGAGGGTGCGCCGCCGTACGCCCGGCTGACGCTGCCGCCGATGCCGGCGGCGTTGCTCATCGTCAATCTCGGGGCGCCGTTCCGCATCCGCGCCGGCGCCGACATCGAGACGGCCGAGTACGCCGACGGCTGCGTGGTCACCATGCCCACCCGCGCGGTGGAGTTCGGCTACCCACTCCGGACCCGGTCCGTGGGCGTGCACGTCAAGCCGTGGGGGCTGGCGCCGTTCCTGCCGATGCCCGCGGCCGAGCTGTGTGACCGGCCGGTGACGGTGGAGCAGGTCTGGGGCCGGCCCGCCGTTGCCGAGCTGCGAGACCGGCTGGCCACGGCGGGCGGGCCGCACGAGATGCTGACGCTGCTCGAGGAGGAGCTGATGCGACGGCTGTGCGAGACCGCCGGCCTGGGGCTGGTCCGCCATACGAGCAGCGTCATCGCGGCGACCGGCGGGGCGGTGGCGATCGGCGACCTGCGTGTGGCAGCCGGTGTCAGCAGCACTCATCTGACGCAGCGGTTCAAGGAGCTCATCGGCGTCACGCCGAAGCGGCTGGCCCGCACCTACCGCTTCGCCGCCACCGTGTTCGCGATCGACCCCGCCGGACCGATCGACTGGGGTGACCTCGCCGGTGGCGCGGGCTACTTCGACCAGGCGCACTTCGGCCACGAGTTCCGGGCGTTCACCGGGCTCACGCCGACCCGGTACGTCGAAGTCCGGAGGCGGTTCCTGCGCGAACATCCCGGCCACGTGCTGGACGGCTGGCCGCTGCCGGCCGATTGATTTCTTACAAGAGCGACAGCTCACGACCCGCTAGCTTGGGGCACCCCGAAGCAGAGGAGAGCCCCCGTGGGCAAGGTGGTCATGTACAGCTCGGTGTCGGTGGACGGCTTCGTCGCGGACGACAATGACCAGCCCGGGCCGCTGTTCGACTGGTTGTGCAGCGGTGACGTCCCGTTGGACGAGAGCGGCGAGCTGAAGGTGTCGCAGACGTCCTACGACCACACCCGGGCGTACTGGGACCAGATCGCAGTCACGATCGTCGGCCGCCACGTCTTCGACCTGACGGACGGCTGGGGCGGCAAGCCGCCGGGTGGCGTCGACCACGTGGTCGTCGTGTCGCACCGGCCGATGCCCGAGGGCTGGGACCCCGAGGCGCCGTTTCACTTCGTCGACGGCGTCGAGGCGGCCGTGGCCAAGGCGCGGGAGCTCGCGGGTGACCGCTTGGTCGAGGTCGCCGCCGGTGACGTCGGCGGCCAGGTGCTCGCCGCGGGCCTGGTCGACGAGGTGCGCATGGACGTCGTACCCGTCGTGTTCGGGTCCGGCAAGCGCTACTTCGGGTCGGTCCACGCGCAGCACCTGTTGGAGGACCCTGACGTGGTGATTCAGGGCAACCGGGTACTTCACCTGCGCTATCGGGTGCGCCATTGACCGATCTGAGCGGGTACGCGAACAAGCCCACCGCGAACGGCGACACAAGATCGGGGCCTCCGGCCGCGTTCGCGCATCGCTGTCCCCGATCGGGCAGCCGACGCCGTTCCGCCCCAGCACCTCACCTGTGGCATGTTCAACTCAAGATCACTGGTCGCCGGTTGAAGTAGGCCAGTACGTCAGCGGCTCGCTTGCTCAGGGTGCGGCCGAGCTTGCCCAGCGGCTCGTGCGCCAGCTCCCGCGTGACGGTGTCCCGGGGTCTTCCTGCACACCCACAGCGTCGGCACCAGCCCTCGGCGCCGTCATCGGCCTCCAGGACCCGGCACGCCGTAAACCCGTCGAGATCGCGGCGAAGCGTTGCGCGGGCATGGTGGGCTGCAACTGCCCGAGGAGTCGTCCAGGCAGCGCTCCGGGCCCGGGGCGCCTCCGCGGCGCCCTGTGCTCCGAGTAACGCGAGCACCCCGCTCTCAAACCGGACAATATGCGCCGATAGGTGCTCTCGGATGATATTCGACCCCGGAGGGTAACAACTGGCCGAGGGGGGAGCATGGACGCGGACGAAGGGGACAAACCTGGTGACGCGGGCCGCCTGCTTGCCATCGGGGGCGCCGAGTGTCGTGGTTCTGGCCTGCTCGAGCGGTTCGTGGAGCTGTCTGGCGGCGAGGCGGCCCGGATCGTGCTGGTCACTACGGCCACCGAGGCGCCCGAGGAGGTGCGCGCCGACTACGAGCGGGCCTTCCGCAAGCTCGGCGTGGACCACACCAGGGAACTGCGGCTGCGCGGGCGCTCCGACGCCGACGGCGACAACGCGGCCAAGCTCCTTGACGACGCCACGGGTGTGTTCTTCTCCGGCGGCGACCAGTCGCGGCTGCGCGCCCTGGTCGGCTCGCGGGCCAACGAGATCCTCCGCGAGCGGCTGCGTGCAGGCGGCGCGGTCATCGCCGGGACCAGCGCCGGCGCCACCGCCATGGGCCGCACGATGATCCTCGGCGGCGAAGGCCCCGGCGTGTCCGTTGCCACGGTCCGCACCGGCCCCGGACTCGGCCTGCTCCCGAAGGCGCTCGTCATCGACACGCACTTCAGCGAGCGCGGCCGGCTCCCCCGGCTGCTCAGCGCCATGGTGCTCGACCTGGAGTGCCTGGGCGTCGGCATCGGCGAGAACACCGGGATCCTGGTCGACGGCACCCGCTTCGAGGTGCTCGGCACCGGCGTGGCCACGGTGGCTGACGGGCGGAACGCCACGGTCATCCACGCCGCCGGGGACGAAGACCCGATCACCCTGTTCGGCGTCCGGTTGCACCTGCTGCCCGCCGGGTGCGTCTTCGACATCGCGACCCGAGAGGCCGCCATCGGGCCCGCGCACGACCGGTACTGATCACCGCCGGCCCGCCCATCCGCCCAACCCTTGGGGGAGTGTCACGTGCGTCTCGACGACCTGCGTCACCTGAGCGGACCCAACTCCTTCAGCACCCGTCCGGTCACCGTCGCGCGGCTTGAGCTCGAGGAGCTGACCGGCCGGAAGACCACCGAGTATCCGGGCTTCGCCGGCCGGCTGACCGCGGCCCTGCCCGGGCTGGCCGAGCACCACTGCGCGTCCGGGCGTCCGGGCGGCTTCCTGGAGGCCATGGCCAGGGGCACCTACTTCGGCCACGTCACCGAGCACGTGACGCTGGAGCTGTCCAGCCTGGTGGGCCGCGACGTGTACCTGGGCCGGACCATGTGGGCCGGCGCCGACGGCCGCTACGACGTGATGACCGAGTGCCCGCTGGACGAGCCAGCGCAGTCCTCGGTGCCGGCCGAGCTGCTGGAACTGGCCATCACCACGGTCAAGCACGTTCTTCTCGAACGCGTGCCCGACCTGCCGCTCGAACTGGCCAGGATCGCACGGATCGTGGAGCGGGAGCGCCTCGGCGTGAGTACGGCCGCGCTCGCGGGCGCGGCCCGCAGCCGGGGGATACCGGTCCGCCGGGTCGGTCAGCTGAGCATGCTGCGGCTCGGCTACGGGCGCTATCGCCGGCTGGTGTGGGCCGCGCTGACCGAGCGGACGTCGGTGATCGGTGCGGACATCGCGGCCGACAAGATGCTGGCCAAGCAGTTGCTGACCGGCGCGGGCATCCCGGTGCCCGACGGGGTGGTGGCCTGGAGCGCGGCCGACGCCGCCGGGGCGCTGGGCCGGCTCGGCGGGCCGGTCGTGATCAAGCCGCTCCACGGCAACCACGGTGCCGACGTGACCGTCGGCGTGACCACCGCCGCGGCCGCGGCCGCCGCGTACGCCCAGGCGGCGGCCGACGGCGAGGGCGCGATCGTGGAGAAGTTCGTGCCCGGCACCGACTACCGGGTGCTGGTGGTCGACGGCCAGGTGGTGGCCGCGGCCGAGCTGCGGCCGGCCTCGGTGACCGGCGATGGTGTCTCCGACATCGCCCGACTCGTCGATGTGGTGAATGCCGACCCGCGCCGGGGCGAGTGCCACTCCCGAGAGCTGACCAAGATCGAACTGGACGAGCGCGCGCTCGCGCACCTGGAGGCCCAGGGCTTGGGCCCGGCGTCGGTCCCGGCCCGCGGCCGGCTCGTGACCCTGCGCCGGAACGCGAACCTGTCCACCGGCGGAACCAGCCGCGACGTGACCGACCTGGTGCACGAGGACGTGGCCGACATGTGCCGCCGGGCCGCCGCCGTGGTCGGCCTGGACGTCTGCGGCATCGACGTGCGGCTGGCCGACATCTCGGCACCGATGCGGTGCGGCGGGGCCGGTCACGGCGGGGCTGAGCCCGGGGCCGTGATCGAGATCAACGCGTGCCCGGGGCTGCGGATGCACCTGTCCCCGGCCGAGGGGGCGCCGCGGGACGTGGCCGGCGCGGTGATCGACAGCCTGTATCCGCCCGGCGCCCCATCTCGGGTCCCGGTCGTCGCGGTCACCGGGACCAACGGGAAGACCACGACGGTCCGCATGATCGGCCACATCCTGAGCAAGGCCGGGATGCGGGTGGGGATGTCCACCACGGACGGGGTCTACTCGGGCGGCCGGCTGGTCTACGACGCCGACGCCTCGGGCCCGCGGTCCGCGGACATGGTGCTCGACGACACCAGCATCGAGGCCGCGGTGCTGGAGACGGCGCGCGGCGGGATCATCCGCGGTGGGCTCGGCTACGACCAGGCCGACGTGGCCGTGGTCACCAACATCACCGCCGACCACCTGGGCGCGGACGGCGTGGAGGATCTCGACGACCTGGTCGAGGTGAAGGCGCTGGTCGCCGAGGAGGTTCGCGAGGGCGGGACCGTGGTGCTGAACGCCGACGACCCGATGGTCGCCGCGCTCGCCGACCGGCCACGGGTGCGCAGGCGTGCGTCCGTGATCAGGTATTTCAGCCTGGTGAACGGCAACCCGGTCATCGAACGGCACCGGCAGGCGGGCGGCCTGGCCTACGAGCTTCGCAACGGCGAACTGGTCGAGTTCGATGCGGACCGGGAGCGGGCGCTGCTCAGCGTGGCCGAGCTGCCCGGCGCGTTCGGCGGGCTCGCCCCGCACGTGATCGCGAACGCGCTGGCCGCGGTGGCGGCCTGCCGCGGGCTCGGGGTCAGCGCCAAGGACATCCGGCGCGCACTGGGAACGTTCACGCCGGCCGAGTCGAACCCGGGGCGCGGCCACGTCTACCTGGCCGGCGGCGGCCCGGTGATATTGGACTACGGCCACAACGCCGCCGCGCTCGACGCGACCGGCCGCATGATCAACGACGTCTGGGGCGGCGAGCCCGTGGCCGCGATCACGCTGCCCGCCGACCGCCGCGACGACCTGGTGGCCTGCTCGGCCGAGGCCGTCGCCGCGTGGTTCGGCCGGGTCGTCGTCTACGAGGACGCCGACAAGCGCGGCCGCCGGCCCGGCGAGATGACCGGCCTGATCACCGCGGCCATGCGCCGGGCCCGGCCCGGCATCGGCCTCGCCACCGCCGAAGGACCGCAGGCCGCCCTGCGCATCGCGGTCACGCTGGCCGCCGGCCACCCGGTCCTGTTCGTCTACGAGAAGCTGGCCATGGCCCGCCAGGCCCTCGAGGCCCTGAACGCCCGCCCCTGGCCCGCCGGCGCAGTCCCGCCCGCACCCGCCGACGCCGGTCTCGCCTGCTCCTTCCATCGAGACGCCGCAATCACGGATGACTAAAACGAGGGTCATCGACGCGAAGCGCGTCCATGGTGAATTGTTCGCGGTCGTCGGTGGTGGGACGCACCACATCCGAGCGCCCGCAACCAAGGGACACAGTCAGCCGATGGTGATCGAGGAGGCGGGGGAGGACACGACGTGTGTCCCTCGTGTCCCTGAACCATGATTGACCTGCGGAAACGTGGAGGGGATTGAGGGACGCGGCCGGGGCTGCGCTGTCCCTTGATCACGGTTTGGTGTCGCGCGACCGGATGATCTTGACGTGGGAGCACCCATGGGAGGTTATTAGAACACGCGTTCACATACCGGCAGGAGGCTCTCGTGTCCCCGTCCCTGGTTCGCCGATTAGCCGCTTACTGCGGCACCGCCGGCCTGATCACAGGCCTGCTCACCGTCACTGCCCCCGCCGCCTCGGCGGCCGGCACGACCACCGACCTCGGGGTCACTGACTCCTACACTGCCGATCTGGCCGTCGGCGGCGGCCGGGTGTTCGTTCCCGCCAGCGACCGCATCATCGTGGCCGACACTGACGGAAACCTCACCGGCGGCGTCGTCACCGGACTGCCCGGCGTCCAAGAGCTGGCCGTGAACGCGGACGGCACCCGCCTGTACGCGGCTCTCACCGGCTCGAACGAGGTCGCCGAGATCGACACCGCGAGCCTCGCCGTCACCCGCCGGATCGACCTGTCGGCCTACCCTTGCCCGTCCACCCTGGCATTGCTGGGCGAGCGGCTGTGGGTGGGGCACGGATGCGACAACGGCCCCGGCGGCGTCGTCGGCCTGGATCTCAGCGCGAGCGCCCCGGCGCCCGTGGCGGTCGGGGGCGAGCACCTGCGGCCTCCCGTGCTCGCGGCCGCCGGCGACACGCTCGTGGTCGGCCAGACCGCCCTGCACCACGCCGACATACTGGTCTACGACCTCGGCGACGGCGCCCCCGCGCTGCGCGGCACAATCGACGGCGAGGAGTGGCGCATCGACTACCTGCGCGACCTCACCCTGAGTTCCGACGGCGGCACCCTGATCAGCGCGGCCGACACCCCCGGTCACTTCACCAGGTACGACACCAGGACCCTGGCGGCGACCGGCACCTACGGCGACGGCTGGGACGGGTACCCGTCCGCCGTGGCGCTCGGCTCGGACGGCGCGTACGTCGCAGCCGGACGCCAGTGGGGCAGCACCGACCTCACCCTCTACGACGCCGCGACGGGCGCGGAGCTGTTCGCGGCCGACCAGCCGGACGCCGAACTGCTCCCGGACAGCGTCGCGTTCTCCGGCACGGACGTCTTCGCGCTGCTGCGCAGCTCCACGGACCGGCTGCTGCTGTGGCGGGTGACGGGCGTCGCGCTACCGGCCACCAAGCTCACGGTGACGGCCCCCGCGGACGCGTACGCCGGCTCGCCGATCACTGTCGAGGGGCGGCTCACCCGCGCCGACGGCGAGGCGCTCGGGCTCAAGCCGCTCACGGTGATCCAGTACCTGCCCGGCTGGACGAAACTGCCGATCACCGGGGTGACGACGCGGCAGGACGGCACGTTCACCTTCCAGGACACGCCCGTCTTCGAGCTGCCGCCGTACGTGGGCGAGGTGATCTACTGGGTGTTCTGGGACGGCGACGACGGCCATCGCCGCAGCAGCGCCTCCGTCATCGTGACGGTCAAGCGTGAAGCCACGCTCACCCTGACAGGGCCACAGTCCGGCGTCGCCGGCACGGCCATGGAGCTGAGCGGCGTCCTGACGTCGGGCGGCAGGCCGCCCTCTCCGGGGTCCACGCTCACCGTGCAGCGCACCCTGTACGTCAAGGGCACCAGCGGTAAGACCGTCAAGCTCCCGCCGGTGAGGGTGAACGCCGACGGCACGTACACGTTCACCGACACGCCCGCCAACGCCGGCAGGTACAGCTACCTCGCGAGCTATGCGGGGGACGGCGGGACCGGCCCGGCCCAGGCCACCCATCAGATCATCGTGAAGTGACCCGACGACCGGTGCCCGGCCGCCGGGCCGGGCACCTCGGCCGGGATCCGGTGGCAGCTCGCCATACGGGTTGGGCTCGCCGGCGAGTGGACGGAACGAGAGTGTGCGCGGTACATCCCGCTCGAGAGGTTCTCAGCCGCTTTTGACGCGAGGCGTCCCCGATGCGAAGCACCAAGAGAGGCGCGCGAAGCGTCTTCTGCCAGGGCGTTGAGAACAGGCGTAAGTGACTAATTGCGTGACAACGGCAAGATGCAATCACGGACGTTGACGGACGCTCGCGCACGCTACACAGCAGGCCGTTGGGCACTTCCACAAGCTCCCGAACCTAAGCCTGATGGCGGATGAGCGCCAGATCCGGGCGTCGACGCCTGTCCGCAGACGTCCGAGGTCGGCCATTGATTCGTTTGTGATCGCGTCTGTGTATCACTGTTTGCTGTGGCACA
Organism: Microbispora triticiradicis; assembly: GCF_005864065.1. Classification (NCBI taxonomy): domain Bacteria; kingdom Bacillati; phylum Actinomycetota; class Actinomycetes; order Streptosporangiales; family Streptosporangiaceae; genus Microbispora; species Microbispora triticiradicis. Next base: position 278,203 of record NZ_VANP01000007.1, read on the forward strand.
TTCGTGGGCGAGGCTCTCGCGGTGGAGACGAATCCGTAGATGGACAGGCATCGCCACGGTCTTCGTGGGTCTGGCCGCCTGTCAGGGGGCGTTCGGGCGCAACATACAGGCGGTCACGTACGGCGAGCCCACATCGTGTCCCAGCGATTTATCCGAGTCCGGGCCCGCGGCCGGGATGGTGATCGATTGCGTGGGGTGGACACTGCACGTGCCATTCGGCATGGATATCGAACTCAGTACGGCCGCGAGCCATGCCGGCTCTGTGTCGATGTTCGACACCGACCCTGTCCCCATCGAGATCACCCCGGACGGACACCGCGTCGCCTACTTGGACGTGAGGGAGCTCCGCTACCTCGCCAAGGATCTCCGCTCCGGCTTCACCCGCCCGATCACACCACGCCTCACCCCTGAGGAGATCGTCGCAATCACCTCGGTGGTCAGTTCCGCCGACAGCCGCCACTTCGCCGTGTCCACCAGGGAGAACCGTCGGACATTCGTCACGGACTTCGAGACGGGCCGGACGAGGACACTCAACCAGGTGTGCTGGGCCTACGGGCTGACCGGCGACAGCCTGATGGGCAGCGCGGGCTGCGACGGTCAGGACGTCTCGATCGACGCCATCCGCTTCGACGGTACGGCGGCCCGCTTCCGGTCGGAGGAGGAGCGCCCCCGTGACTTGTCCGCAGACCTGCGGTGGTACATCGACTTCGGGGAGCCGACTTCGGTGTACGAGACCGCAACCGGGCGGCGGGTGCGGGTCCTGCCCTCTGAACTCAGCGAATTCCAGTGGGCGGGCGCCGACACCCTGGTCGCACGAGACGCGGATATCGAGGACGGGGACGACTACATAGCCATCGACGCGAGAACGGGCGAGCTCATCTCGATTGGCATCCCATACTCCGACTCAATCGTCTTCGGCAAGGTCCGTTGATGTCGGACTGGTACGAGCAGGTCCGCCGTACGGCGTCGCTGTTGGGCGGACGCACGCCGTATGCCCGGCACATGGCGGAGAAGGCACTGCGCGACAGGGAAGGCACGAAGGACGCCTTCTTCTCGCTCTATCGGTCCTATCTCAGCCCCTTCCGCGCCTGGCCCGATCCGGGCTGGGGGACGGAACTCTCCAATCTGGAGCGTGCCGTCCTGGTTGCGTTGCACCATGACGGCTGGACCGAGCAGGAGACCGCCTATTTGTGTGGGCGAAGTAGAAGAGCCGTGCGGCGGGCGGGCGAGAAAGGGCTTCGTGCTCTGGGCACCGATGGCACGGCTCTCGCCGGCACGCTACGGGCAATGACGAAGGATCTTCCTGCGGTCGCCGAGCGGGAGCCCGGGCGGAATCGCACCGGGTGCGGTGCCTTGATTGTCTGCCTTATCGCCTTTGTCCTCATGGTGGCCTATTGCTCGGCCCTGGATGCTTCGCTCGGACAGCACGCAGGCCGCGCTCCCTTCGTCGCCCTTGCCTTTTCGGAGCTCAATCCATTGCGCGGTCCTATGCAGGCCACGATCCGGTACGCCTACCGCGTCGATGCGCCGGTAACCGGGCTCACCGATGGAAGCTACTGGGTCGTCATCACTGAGTCGGACCAACGGCTGCTTGTCGAGGACGCCACTCCAAGCGACCTCGAGATCAGCCCGAACGGCCGGAGGCTGGCCTACCACAGCCGGAGCAAGCGCGAGGTCGTCGTGCATGACCTTCCGTCGGGGAGGATCAGCACGATATCGAAAGCCGATGCGTCGGACTACGAACTGTATTTTTCTCCAGACGGTCGCCGCCTCGCGTTCGCTTCCGAGGACAAGCTGTTTGTCTGGGACGGCAAGCGGCGGCGTGTCCCGGGGTTCGGGGCGGAGTCGACACTGAACGGCTGGTTAACGGGCGGGCGGGCCCTGCTGATTGATGACTCGGAGGGCGTCCGGGCGGTCGATCTCAATGGCACCGTCCTGTTCAGCACAGAGGACTCGGACCACGTGGGCCCGTTGCCCGACGGGAAGACGTGGATCGGCGTCGGCTCTGACGAGAATCGCTTCACGCGGTACGGTCGGCGCACAGGTCGCCGGAGCATGCGACTGCCCGCGACCGCGAGGCTCGAAAAGGTCAAGTGTTGGACCAGTGCCGACACCTTCGTGATCAGTACTTACGGCTACGGGCCCAGCCACTACTACCGGATCGACATCGAGACCGGGGAAGCAGAGCCTCTGCCCGCTCTGGTCCCGGAAGACCTGAAAGAGGTGCGTTTCCCCGGGTGTGTGTGATGATCGACAAGCCTGGGGCCGACAGTGGCGTGCGGGCGCTGGACAGGTCCCGCACAGCGACATCCCCTTACGCATGTCCCAGGATGAGCAAGGGCCCCAATCGATTCACCACACCGTAGCGCCTGAAAGCGGAAGGTCGGCAGTTCGACCCTGCCCCTGACCACCACCCTTGAACAGCCCAAACGCCCCGAGTCAATTTCCAGATCGCTATGGAGTGGCCGGCGACTTCCTTTGAGGAGCCGGACAGGTCAACCTGTTACGACATTCTTTCCATCTTCCAGGGCTACGGCGTAACCGTGATGTCGAGGTGATCTGGCCTTGGGTGTCGCTTCGCTCATGGACCTGCACAGTCGACACGGATCGATCTGGATCGACCGAGGCGCCTTGCCCGACGCCGTGACTTGCGCTCGTCGGCCGGGCATCCCAGCACGCCCAGACTCACCTAATACAGATCAATCGATCGCATTTCGATAATGTTGGGGATAAACTCCCGGATCGCCTCCTGAAACGCGACACTTCGATACAGTGGCCGCGATCTTGCAGTCCCATTGTTGACATCGTCAACGGACTCCGTTCAGGGGAGACAACCGAGTGGGTACAGCGCTCACATCCGCGGCGTTGATGGATCACGATCTGCCGGAACCGACCAGCTACCGCGGGCAGCACGTCATCCCGCTGGAGGTCCCTTCCGACGCCTGGCTCGCCTATCACGGGCTCAGCTACTGGCTGGACCCCATCGTCGACGGTCAGGAGGGTACTTGCGGCATATCTCTGATCTCGGATGACGGGTTGGAGCTCACCTGCGCCGTCTACGACGAAGCCGGACGGGAAGTACCGCTCGCGGACAACTTCGCCGACCCGCGGAACCCCGACGCCCGATCGCTCCTCATCGTCCTGCGGGAGGGGGAGCCGAACCCCGGCACCAAGGCCGACGAGCCCGTCTGGACCGAACGGGTGCGCGGCAACTCACTCACCTTCCGCTTCAACTACACCGGCAGCCGCGAGGTGCCGGACGTGGTCCTCCCGCTGGAGCTCGGGGCTCCGGTCGTGCAGCTTCTCGACCGGCGTAGGCTGTGCTTCCGCCTGAAGAGCCAGCCGGCGACCTCGACCCTCCTGGCGCAGCGGGACCGGGACCGGCTCCCGTCCGCCAGCCCGCTGATCTACCTGCATGGCTACGAGGACCCCGACACCGGTGCCGAGACCATCGGAACACGCCTGCCGCCGATCGCCCTGACCCACGAGCGCATCGCCGCCGCCTGGCAGACCGCCAAGACCACCGGCTACTTCGACCCCACGGTGTTCCCCAACGTGCCGGGCGACCAGGACCAGGCCACCCGCGCCGGCCTGATCCGGACGGTCGCCGACCTCGACGAGGCGACCGTGGTACAGCAGTTGTCTTCCGGCGCCCGCCTGGTGATCCGCCGGACCGAGACCGGGTCCTACACCTACCGCTTCCTGCCCGCCCCCTCGCACTGCCGTCCCGGGCTGGTGCTGGTGGAGTACTACCGGCTGACCTCGTTCCCCGCCCGGTACGGCCCTGGACGCACGATCAAGACGTTCTCGCTGCTGCCCGGGGAGAAGACCACCATCCGCGTCAGCACGTACAAGCGCTCGACCGAGAGTCTGCAGAAGACCGCGTCCATCCTGGACGCGAGCAACAGCGACACCGAAAGCGAGTTCGCCCGCACCGTCAACTCCGAACAGTCCAACCAGGACAACGCGAGCAGGAGTTTCGAATACCGGGTCGAGACCGAGGCCGAGGGGCAGGCCAACTGGGGCTGGGGCAGCGCCAGCGCCAAGGTCGCCGGCGGGGTGTCCGGAAGCTCCAACAGTGCCAGGCAGGAGCTCAGCAAGAACCTCACCAACGCGGTCAGCCGGAACGTCGCCCGCGCCTCCTCGCGCCGGGAGGTGCAGGTCGACACCAGCCTGGACGTGAAGCTGGAGGAGGGGGAGGAGCAGGCGGTCGAGCGAACGCTGGAGAACATCAACGTCAGCCGCACGCTCAACTTCGTCTTCCGCCAGATGAACCAGGAGTTCATCACGCTGCTGCACCTCGTGGACGTGCGTGTGGCCTTCTTCAACGGTCACGCCGAGTCTCGCGACGAGGTCCCGCTGACCGAACTCGACCGGCTGCTGGGCGACTGCCTGCGGCCCGATCGAATCGCCGAAGTCCGCGACGGCATCCACCGAGAGGTGAGGGCGATCCGCGACCTCGACGGACGGGCTCGTCCGGACTTCGTCCAGACGGTCTCCGGTGCCGAGGACGACCCGGCAGCCGCTCTCTTCGTCGACCCCGATTGCAGTTCCTCCCACGCGGGACCCAACAGTGTGGAGTACACCGTCCCCGGGGTCCTCGTCGCCGCCGGCCGGCATATCCTGCGGACGGACGGCATCGTCGTGGACGCCTTCCTCGGCGAGGGCAACGCGTTGGACGACTACTCGATCGGGCTGCAGACCCAGGCCGTACGGGCGCGGCAGGTCGAGAACAGTGCCGGCGAGGCCGACAGCCGACTGCGCCGGATCGAGGCCGAACGGCTCGAGCTGGCCCTCAAGATCGTCGCGGACAACGACAGCGAGCGCGCCGCGCTCTACCAGCAGCTGTTCGTCCGGCCGCAGATCGTCAACCAGATCGATCACGCGGCGGTGAACTCCCTCCCGGACAACGGGCCGGTGTCCCAGCCGGCCTCGGCGAACTGACCCGGCACGGCCGCGATGATGCCGTTCGAGGAGCAGGAAGCACTGGGGACGAAGGCGCTGGGTGAGGAAAGCGAGATCACTCCGCAGGCCCGCGTCCTCCGTCCCGACGCGACCCGCAACGCGACGAGAGCGCTGACGGCGTCCGCCCCGCGCCAGGCGCCACCGGCGGTCCCGGTGCAGGTGTCGTGGCTCGACATCCCCCTCATCCCCCAATCGGTGGCGACCGGGGATGCGTTGGATTCCCAGCTGAACGACCGTATGAACCGGGTAGACGCCGCGATCGCGCAGGCAGAGGCGTCGGTCCTGCATGATCTGTACGGAATGATCATGCCGCTCAGTCTGCTGCGTGAGGTGGTGACGACGGTGCGCGCGAAGCTACAGGCAAAGCCCGTCGAAGTGCCGGAGACGGTCATGACGATCAACACCGCCATTGCCCGGATGCGCGCACAGGTGCCACAACGCAGGACGCTCATCGTCTTCGACAAGAGCGCGGGCCCCTCGGTCGACCGCTTGACCAAGGAGACCAGGAAAGGCCCGTACCGCTCCCGCTGGACCGAGATCCATCCGGTGGGCTCGATCTACGACATAGCCCAGGTGATGGCGGACCTGAAGGAGACGTGGACGACGCTCGACCGGCTCGTCATTCAGGGACACGGGCAGTCGGGCTATCTGTGGGTGGGCGGCGGCACCAATCCAACCACCAAGTATGACAACACGGACAAGGCGTTCTCCGCCTCGGTCGTGACTCCGGGGCAGCGGTCGTACGCCGTCACGAACGGTCTGCGCAAGCAGGCGCAAGCACTGGGCCTGGGTTACCAAGGCGGCTTCGCCGACTGCCCCGCCGTGATCCTGACCGGGTGCAACGTCGCCTACAGAGAGATGGGCCGCGACCTCGTCCGGCTGATCTCCGCGAACGTGTTCCCCCTCTGCGTCGTCGTGGCCTTCGTCGACTACACGACCATCTACGACGATCCCGACAACCGGCAACGCGGCATCATCTGGAAGCTCGGCGGCACCGGGGTCGAGAAACGACTCCCGCAACCGGACACGATGGTGGTGGCCTATCAGGGTGAGTTCCTGGACTGGGAGCAGTACCAGAACCACCGGCTGATCGGGCAGCGGGGAATGGAGCAGCCGGGGCAGGGACTCCTCACCCAGATGCGGACCATTGGGGTCGATCTCGGACAGCCCCTGAAATGACCTGGCACCGCGTCGCCGTGACGAGGTCCCGTGCTCCGGAGCGCGGACGAAGTGGTGGGTTCAGCGCGACTGGTGGCAGACCGCCTCGACGTTGTTGCCATCGGGATCGCGTACGAAGGAGCCGTAGTAGTCCGGGTGGTACTCCGGCCAGACTCGCGGCTCGTGCAGGACCTCCGCGCCGGCGCCGACGGCCGCGGCGAAGAAGGCGTCGACCAACTGGCGGTCGGTTGCCGTGAAAGCGATGTGCGACTCGCGGAAACCGTCGCCGGTCGACTGCCGGCCGATCCAGAACGTGGGGCGGTCGACGCCGTATCCGATGACCGGACCGAACTCCATGATCCGTCTGCCGCCGAGCGGCGCCAGAACGGCGTCGTAGAAGGCCGCGCTCTTGACGAGGTCTCCGCACTGAATCGAAAAGTGATCAAGCATGGCGGCAGTCTGCCAGACGGCACCGACAGCAGCGGGGCACCCAGACAGCTGCATGATGGAGTGCCGCGTCCTCCGCGGCAGCGTCAGCGGAACTCCTCATCCACTACATAGTCAAGACTGAGAAGTCGAGCGCAGAGATCCGACGCGGGGACGCGCCGCCCTGGATAGCGTACTTACGCCGGCTAGATCACTTAGTCGGAGTTCTCTACGTCCGGGGGTTGTCCATGTCGATCACGTCTCGTCCGCTCACACAGACGGAGCTTCTCCTGGAGCTCGAACCCGTGGTCGGGCGGGAGCTGGATCGGCATCTCGCGGTGGCCAGGGAGTGGTTCCCGCACGAGTACGTTCCATGGAGCGAGGGCCGGACGTTCGACGGTGTCCTGGAGGGTGAGGCCTGGTCGCCGGAGGACTCCTCGATCTCCGAGGCCGCCCGTGTCTCTCTCGTCGTCAACCTCCTGACCGAGGACAACCTTCCGAGCTACCACCACGAGATCGCCACCACTTTCGGCAGGGACGGCGCCTGGGGCACGTGGGTGCACCGGTGGACGGCGGAGGAGGGGCGGCACGGGATCGCCATCCGTGACTACCTCACCGTCACCCGGGCCGTCGACCCGGTCACCCTGGAGCGGGCCAGGATGAGCCACATGGAGAACGGCTTCGCCACCCAGTACGACGGCATGCTCCGGCAGTTGGCATACGTATCGTTCCAGGAGCTGGCCACCCGTATCGCCCACCGGAACACCGGGAGGGTATCGGGGGACGGGGTCTGCGAGAGGCTGCTGTCGAGAGTCGCCGCTGACGAGAACCTCCACATGCTCTTCTACCGGAACCTGCTCGCGGCCGCGTTCGAGCTGGCCCCTTCGCAGACCATGCGAGCCGTCACCGATGTCGTGACGTCGTTCCAGATGCCGGGCCAGGGCATGGAGGGTTTCCCCCGCAAGTCGGTGACGATCGCCATGGCGGGTATCTACGACCTGCGACAGCACTCTGATGAGGTCCTGCTCCCGGTGCTGCGGCACTGGAAGGCATTCGACATCGAAGGGCTCGACGCCGAAGGGGAGCAGGCTCGCGAGGAGCTGTCGGCCTTCCTGGCTCAGCTCGACGCGGCCGCTGCCCGCTTCGAGGAGAGACGGGAGGCCCGGCGGGCGAGGGCCGAAGCCTGAAACGGGGCGCAGGCAACTAGGGCAATACGTCGCGAGCGGTCTCGTCGGCGGCACATACTGGAGAGGATGAAGCCAGCCAGCGGCGAGCATCGCCGTCACCTGTCCACAAGTCCCTTCAAACCCCCGCCCCCCGCCGCGCCGCTCGAGCGGTTCAGCGTGAACGACCAGGTGACCCACGATCGGTACGGCCTCGGTGTGGTCATCGGTGTAGAGGACGGCGTAGCCGTGTTCGTCGACTTCCGATCGCAGCAGGAACGGATCACGGCTCCGTTCAAGCGGCTGTACAAACTCTGAGACCGCTGCACCCCAGGGGAGACGCCCCCGGGTGTGGAGCGGCGGATTCGGGTTCGCCGAAGAATCCGAGGTCGCAGACGGCAACCCCGACGGCAACGTCCACCGCCCAACCGTCGTTCGGCGAGGACGTTGCCGTGGGGAAGCTGAGGACGTGAGTCTCCACTATGCCGCGGGCACAGGTGGCGTCCGGGGACTGTTGATCACACTTCTGGGTGAATATGTATGCCCGGCCAGGCGACCCGCACCCATGTCGGCGTTCATCGACGCACTGGGCCGCTTCGGCAACCCGGCACCCGGGGCCTGGATCAGCACGCGCCCCAGCATCGCCGCTCGCCCGGTCTGCTCTTGACGAGTGACCGACGTTCGGCATGCTCTTGACGGCGGTAAAAAAGCTGCCATAGCTTCGGGGGGTTCCGCGTTCACAGGACACCCTCCTCTTCCGATATGGGAGCGCTTTCGTGCCTCGACGCCTCCTCCGCATTCCCGCCGCCGTCGCCGGCTCTCTCGCCCTCGCCGCGGCGACCCTGACCGGAACCGCCGGGGCCGCGACGGACACCCGGACCGGCGCCATCGCCGCGGCCGCCGCCCCCTCGCACCTGTCCGGCACCCTCGCCGACGGCGCCACCTGGATCGCCGACGTGCCCGCGGACTGGAACGGCACACTCCTGCTGTTCAGCCATGGCTATGGTCCGGCCGTCGCGCAGAACGCGCCTTCCGACGAGGCCCGTACGGCCCTTCTCTCGGAGGGTTACGCGCTCGCCGGTTCCTCCTTCGATCCGCAGGGCTCGTGGTGGGCGCTGAACAGCGCCGAACGCGACCAGTTCGCCACCCTGGACGCCTTCGGCCGTACGGCCGGCCGGCCGTCCCGCGTCCTGTCGGTCGGGCTGTCCATGGGCGGCCTGGTCAACGCCCAGATCGCCCGCGACGGGGCCGGCCGCGTCCACGGGGCCCTCGGGCTGTGCGGTCTCGTCGCGGGAGGCGTCGACCTGGACAACTACCAATACGACGCCGAGTACACGATCGCCTCGCTGCTGATGCCCGGCCAGGAGGTGCGGCTCACCGGCTTCGCCGACGCAGCGGACGCCGCCGCGACGGCGCAGCGGCTGACCGACGCCGTGACCGCCGCGCAGGCCACCCCGCAGGGACGGGCCAGGATCGCGCTCGCCGCCGCCTACCTCAACCAGAGCGACTGGGCGCCCGACCACGACCCGCCGGCGGCCGGCGATCCCGAGGGGCAGGAGGCCCAGCAGTTCGCCTGGCTCTCCCAAGGGGTGCTCGGGTTCATCGAGAACGGCCGCTGGTCCATCGAGCAGTCCGCCGGGGGCAACACGTCCTGGAACGCCGGGATCGACTACGCGGCGCTGCTGCGCGACTCCGAGCACGCCGGCCAGGTCCGGGCGCTGTATCGCAAGGCCGGCCTCGACCTGCGCGCCGACCTGGCCACTTTGACCCGCGGCGCGCACCTGCACGCCGATCCGGGGGCGCGGCGCAGGCTGGAGGCGTCCTCCACCGCCGGTCAGCGCCTCGCGGTGCCGCTGCTCAACCTGCACACCATCGCCGACCAGCTCGTTCCGGTGCAGCAGGAGACGGCGTTCGCCGAACGGGTCCGGGCGGCCGGTGACGACCGGCTGCTCCGGCAGGCGTACGTCGCGCGCCAGGGCCACTGCGCCTTCACCACCGCGGAGATCGTCGCGGGTGTGCGGGCGATCGACAGGCGGGTCACGACCGGCCGCTGGGGCGACGTCGCCGAACCCGCCGTGCTGCAGCGCTCCGCTCTGTCGCTGAACCTCGGCGGGGCCGCCTTCGTCCGCTACCGGCCCGGCCGCCTCGTCGTCGGCCGGTGATCGGCTCGCGGACGCCGGCAGGCCCGGCGGAGACCAGGTGATCCCGGTCCGCGTCCACCCGTTCGCGGTGGAGGCGGACCGGGGCACTCTGGGTCGATCGTCGCCCGGCGCGTCGCGGCGTGCCTGGTCGCCGAAGGCGTCGTACGGGTTCGCCGCGAGCGGTTCGGGCACACCGCGCATAATCCCTTCGGTAGTCGTCCGTGCTCAGACCTGGCTGGCGCCGCCGTCCACGTAGATCTCGGAGCCGGTCATGTAGGTGCTGGCGTCGGAGGCGAGGAAGACGACCGCGTCGGCGACCTCCTCCGGGCGGCCCAGCCGGTTCATCGGCACGCCCGCAGCGAGGTTCTCGAGCAACTGCTGTGAGCTCGCGGCGTCCGGGGCGAGGCCGCTGAGGCCGGGGGTCTCGATCGGCCCCGGCGCGATGCTGTTGACCCGGATGCCGCGGTCCACGAGCTCGCTCGCCCAGCTGCGGGTGAAGGAGCGCAGTGCCGCCTTGCTCGCGGCGTAGACGCTGAACGCCGCCGCGCCCTTCACGTCGATGTTGGAGCTGGTCACCACGATCGAGGCACCGCGGTTGAGCAGGGGCAGCACCGCCTGCACGGTGAACAGGGTGCCGCCGACGTTGGTGTTGAAGGTGTCGGCGTAGTGCTGCCAGGTGACGTCGCCGAGCGCGGCGAACTCGCCGCCGCCGGCGTTGGCGAACACGATGTCCAGCCCGGTGCCGCGGTCCCGGATCGACGCGGCGACGCGGTCGAGGTCGGCCAGGTCGGTCACTTCGGCCGCTACGCCGGTGGCGTTCTCGCCGATCTCGGCGACGGCGGCGTCGAGAGCCTCCTGCCGGCGTCCGGAGAGGAAGACGTAGGCGCCCTCGGCGGCGAGGCGGCGGGCCGCGGCGAGGCCGATGCCCGCTGTGGCGCCGGTGACGAGGGCGGTCTTGCCGGTGAGCTGTCCCATGGTGATTTCTCCTTCGTTCACTTCGTCAGAGCGGCCAGTCCGCGTCACTGTGGAAGCGGCAGGCCGGGTGAGCCGGGTTTGTTCCTATTTCTGTATCGATCGGTACGCAATAGGGAACCCTAGTACGCGTCCAGATATTTCTGTACTGATCGGTTAGGATGAGGGACGTCACCGAGGTGGGAGACGAGAAGATGGCGGAGAAGACCCGGGAGCGGGGCCGTCCGCGAGGCTTCGACGCGAACGCGGCCCTCGACCGCGCCGTGGAGGTGTTCTGGCGCCGGGGTTACGAAGGCGCCTCGCTCAGCGACCTCACCGAGGCCATGGGCATCAACCGGCCGAGCCTGTACGCCGCCTACGGCAACAAGGAGGAACTGTTCCGCCGGGCGGTCGCGCGCTACGCAGAGGCCGACATGGCGTACGCGCGGGAAGCGCTCGCGGAGCCCACGGCTTACCAGGTGATCGCCAGGTTCCTGCGCGCCAACGCCGACGCCCTCACCCGGACCGACCGCCCGCCGGGATGCCTGTCCATCCAGGGCGGTCTGTCCGACGGCAGCGACGGCGGCAGCGTCGCCCAGTTCCTGGCCGCCAGCCGGCTAGCGGGGGAGCGGGCGCTGGCGGAGCGCCTGGCCCGCGCGGTCGACGAGGGCGATCTACCGGCCGGGACCGATCCGGTGGCCCTCGCCCGCTATGTCATGGTCGTCAGCGAGGGCAACGCGGTGCACGCCGCGGCGGGCGCCGATCGGGCAGGCTTGCACGCCACCGTGGACATCGCGCTGCGAGCCGTACCAGGAAATCCGCAGGGGGCGGGGTGAGGGTATCGATGAGTCCCCCGTCACTCGGCGCCGGCACTTCGGCGAGGGCGTTGTGGTGGGGCAAGCTGAGGGCGTGAGTGTCGTTGTATCTCCGGATGACGTCGGAGTCCCTCGGGCGCAGGCCGGCCCCACTCCGCAGCACCTGCTCACGACCTTGCTCGGTGAGTATCTCGACTCCTCGGATGCCGATCTTCCGTCGATGGCGGTGGTCGCGATACTCGGGGAGTTCGGTATCAGCGAGTCCAGCGCGCGGGCCGCGTTGTCCCGGCTGACCAAGCGTGGCCTGATCGCCGTACGGGGGTCGGGGCGGCCGCCGGTGTATCACCTCACGCCTGCGGCGATCGCCAGGCATCGGTCCCGGATGGATCATTTCCTGAGCTTCGGCGCGCGCCCGCCGCAGTGGACCGGGGAGTGGGTGACCGTCTCCTTCTCGGTCCCCCAGTCCGGCCAGGGCCAGGCCCCGCGGCACGCGGTCCGCAAGGCTTTGGGGTCGCTGGGATTCGCGCGGCTGTACGACAGTGTGTGGATCCGGCCGGGATCCGATTCCGGTCCGGTGACCCGAGCGCTCCACGACGTTCTGGACGGTGTCGAGGGGAGCCGTTGGTCGGTGACGCGCGCCCGGTTCGAGGAGGAGGCCGGCCCGCACGGTCCGGCCGCCGCCTACGATCTGGCCGGTCTCGCCGCAGCTTATGAGGCTTTCATCGCGCGATACTCGGATTTGCGGGTGGCCGTACGCAACGGGGAGGTCGACGCGGCCCGGGCGCTGGTGGCCCGGACCTCGGTCATGGATTCCTGGCGGAAATTCCCGGACATCGACCCGAACCTCCCCGAGCACCTCCTGCCGAAACCGTGGCCCTGCCAGGAGGCCAGGGCCCTCATGCTGGAGATCCATTCCGCTCTCGGCTCGCTCGCCGAGGCGCGGCTCATTCAGGTGGCGACCCCGTATTGGCCGGACGCCGCGTCCTGGATCACCCACTTCCAGGCGTCGGAGAACGGTGTCTCGGTCCCGGCCGCCGGAGACGGTCGCAAGAAACGGGCGTTGACACGAACATCGCGGAGCGCAAGGCCCGACAGCGCGTACGGCTGATGCTTCTACAAGGTGCGGAACGGTGTACAGCTCCGTTCCGGCAGTCGCACGAGGGGAAGGGTCTCCGGCTTCCAGGGCGGGTGGTCAGGCGCGAACGAACTCGACGATGGCGCGGGCGAACTCCTGAGGCTGCTCGAGATGGCCCATATGCCCGCTGTTCTCGAGCACCGTCAGGCGGGAACCGGTGATGCTCTCATGGGCGACGCGCGCCCAGCGAGTGCCGCCGAAGAAGTCGTGCGCACCGGAAATGATCAGTACGGGAACCTCCAGCGAACGGAGTTCGTCCCGCACGTCGAACGGCACGGGTTCCTCGCCGTGCATCGGGTCGATCCAGGCGTTCAGCGCGGCGCGCATCGGCTCCAGTTTCTGCTTGTGCGCCCAGTAGTCGGCGAAGTATGCCGGAAGGATCTCCCTTAGGGGCGTGGTGTACGCCTCGTCGTCCTGCGCGGCCAGCGCTCGCTGGAACGCGTCGGGGATCTCGCCGGCTGCGGGCCGGTGCGGGAGTCGCTGCGGAAATCCGCTGATGTTCGCCATCGCGTCGGCCCAGAACTCCTCGCCCGTGACCGGCGAGGTGGAGTAGAGGATCGCTCCGGCGACGTGACCCGGGTGATCGAGCGCGTAGCGCTGGACGACGAACCCGCCGTGCGAATGGCCGAGCAGGAAGACGGCGGGTACGCCCAGATGCTCGACCACGCCATGGACGAACCGGGCGTAGGTGTCGATCCGGTAGTCCCGGCGGTCGTCGAGGCGGCCGGAGGATCCTGTGCCGATCGGCTCGAGGTACACCATGGTCAGGTGCTCTTCCAGGGCCGGCGTCCGCAGGTACTCCCAGGCGATGCCCGGACCGCCCGAATGCACCAGGCACACCGGGCCGGTGCCCGCGACATGGAAGACCTGCCGCGTACCCTCGATGCTGATCTCATGCCTGCCCCGCGCGAGGGAGGGGGAGGTGATGGAACTCATTCGTCATTCCCTTGTCTATCGGCCGGCGACCGGCTCGTGTGCTCGAACGGGGAGAACAGGCCCCGGGCCCTGACCCCGGCGAGCGGATCAGGGCCGTACGCCGAAGGCCGCGTCTGTCCGCCGCTCAGCTGGGGGAGCCGGATGCCGACTGAATGGCCGCTCGGACCTGCTGGGCGAATCCCCGCACGGTGTAGTCCGCGGGAAGGCTGTCGATCAGCACGAGATCGGAGATGGCGTTGTTGACACGCAGGGGCAGGATCTTCTGGTATTCCGCCGAGTTGTACCATCGGTCGGCGGCGGCGCGGTCGGGGAACTCCATGAGGACGACCAGGCCTGGCCACGCTCCCTCCACGACGCTGACTTCCCCGTTGGCGAGCCACTTGCCGCCGTAGGGCTTCACGGTGGCCTCGACCTCTTCGAGGTAGGTCAGACCCGCTTCGTTCGGGACGTCCCCGGGGATGCGGAGGTGGTTGATCAGGTAGGTGCTCATGTCGAGCCTTCCGTCGAGTGGCTGGGATCGCTGCAGCGGCTCTTAGATTACGCACATAATCTTTCGATCTTGTCCCGCGCGGCCGGGTTCGTGACGCATCTCACGTCGCTCTCGTTGATCCATGGCCGGATCGGCGGGTCTGGGCATGGCGTTGCCCACAACGGCGCCTCGTAAGTGATCGGGTGGAGGCGTCCGGGGGCGCGCGCCCCGGAGCTCTGGGGGTGCGGCGGCGCGTATAGATTGCGACTATAATCTACGTCTCACGCGGCAGGCCGGCCCGAACGCCTGGTATCCAGCTTCCGACCCGTTGGTGAATCGAAGCGACGAGGGATCGAAGATGAGTCGAGTATCACAGGCTGAGGCACGGGAAAATCGAAAGCGTGTGGTGGAATCCGCCTCGCGACTCTTCCGCGAGAAGGGGGTGCGCGATGTGAGCGTCGCCGACGTCATGCAGTCGGTCGGCATGACGCAGGGCGGCTTCTACAAGCAATTCGCCTCCAAGGCGGCGCTCGTCGACGAGGCCACAGCCAGGGCCTTCTCCGACATGCTGCGGTATCTGGCGGCCTTGGACGACGACCAGGGTGGTCACGATGCCGCGTGGTCGTCACTGATCGACTCCTACCTGGCACCCGAAGCACGTGACAACCCCGGCAGCGGATGCCCGGCAGCCGGCTTCGCCGGCGATTTCGCCCGAGACCCCGAATGGCGCGACACCTACGCCGCCGGAGTTCGCGACATGGCCGGCTGGATCGCTCCCGGGGACACCGGGCTGGCGGCCCTGTCCACCCTTGTGGGCGCTCTCCTGCTCGCTCGAGCGACGGCGGGCTCCCCTCTGTCCGAAGAGATCCTGCGAGCAGCGAGAAAGGTAGCAGCTCGACTGACCGACTGACATGGCGATCGTGACCGATGGGACGGCGTTCAGGGGGTGGTTGAGACGGGCCTCCTGATGATCATTCAGAGGGCGGGGGCGTGGCGCATACCCTGTCCGATGCGCATCATCGTTCGAAGGCTCAGGCTTCCCAGGTCACGCCGTAGGTCCTCGCGGTAGAGGACCCCGATGTCGTCGCACAGCACTCGCCCGGCCACGAGATCGCCGGCGGTCAGCTCGATGATGCTCGGCAGGGGAGGTTTCCGCGACGTGGTGATCCGTACGGCAAGGAAGCTCGGCAACTGTCGGTTGCATCAGGCGTCCGTACGAGGCGAACCGCGCAGGAAGGAGCGGATGGCGGGGACGAGGTCGGCGTGGGCGTCTTCGAGCAGGTAGTGGCCCGCGCCGTGATACCGGCGAATCCGGGCGGCGGGGAAACGCCGCCGCCATTCGTCCAGTACGGCGCGGTCGAAGACCGGGTCGTCCATTCCCCAGGCGATCAGCGTGGGCCGGTCGGCGAACTGCGCCAGCGACGCGCCGGTGGCCCGCAGGAGCGGCCAGGAAGGGTCGCCGGGGCGCAGCGGGATGTCCTGGACGAAGCGCTGGATGGCCACACGGTGCTCGGGCCGGTCGTAGGGGGCCAGGAACGCCGAACGTACCGGAGCGGGCATCCGGCGCCGGACTCCCAGCGGACGCCAGGTGGCGCCGCGGGCGAACAGGTTGTGGCGCAGGAACAGGCGGGTACCCAGCCGGGTGTCACGCAACACCCGGTACGGCAGGCGCAGCAGGGGACGTACGCGTTCGCCGTGCGGGTTCGGAAAGGCCGCGGTGTTCAGCAGGACCAGACGGGCGATCCGGTCCGGGTGGCGGGAGGCCCAGGCCATGCCGATCGGCCCGCCCCAGTCGTGCAGGACGAGGGTCCACCCGTGTTCCGGAGCGCCGCCGCCGGTGATGAGGTGTTCGGTCAGCGCGTCCAGGTCGTCCACGCGGGCGGCCAGGTCGTAGGGGTAACGGCCGGCGTCCGGCTTGTCCGACAGGCCCATGCCGATGTGGTCGGGGGCGACGCAGCGGAAATCCGCACGCAGCGCGAGGATCGGCCGCCGCCACAGGTAGCTCCAGGAAGGGTTCCCGTGCAGGAACAGCACCGGCTGTCCCGCCCCCTCGTCCAGGTAGTGCTGGCGCAGGCCGTCACGGCGCGGGTGGGCGAACCACCGGGAGGCGAACGGATAGTCCGGGAATCCGGTCACCGGATCTTCTCCGTGGAAAGGTGGGCGGTGAGCCGGGCCAGTCCGTCCGCCATGCTCACCCGGGGCCGGTAGCCGAGATCGCGACGGGCCGCGGAGATGTCGAACCAGTGCGCCGTCGAGGCCTGCTCCACCAGGAACAGCAGCGGTGGCAGGCGCCGCGTTCCCGGCAGCCGGCGAGCCCGCTCCAGCAGCCGGGCCGCCCGCAGGACGGGTCCGACGGGCGCCCGGCGGGTCACCGGAGGCAGCCCGGCGGCGCGCAGCAGCAGGTTGAGCCATTCCCCGAAACCGCACGGCTCGCCCTGGGCGATGAAGTAGGCCCGGCCGGCCGGGGGCGAGCCCGGGCGCAACCGGTCGAGAGCGAGCAGGTGGGCGTCGGCGGCGTTGTCGACGTAGACGGTGTCGACGGTCTTGTCGGCCTCGCCCAGCAGGCACAGCAGACGGCGTCCCGCCACCAGCCTGGGCAGGAAGTGCGGATCTCCCGGCCCCCAGATGAGATGCGGGCGCAACGCGACCGCCGTCACCCGCCCGGCCGCGGCGTCGGCGAGGACGAGCCGCTCGGCTGCGGCCTTGGTCCGGGGGTAGGCGGCGGGAAAACGGCGGGCGTACGGCACGGACTCGTCCACGCCCTCCAAGTCCCGCCCGTCGTGGACGACGCTCGGCGAGGACGTGTGGACCAGGCGGGCCCCGTGGCGCGCGCAGGCGTCCAGCACGTTCCGCGTGCCCGACACGTTGACCTCCTCGTAGTCCCGGTCCCGTCCGTGTACGCCGGCCTTCGCGGCGCAGTGCACGACCGCCTCGCACTGGGCGACGGCGGCCGCCACCGCCGCGCGGTCGCGTACGTCGGCCAGGTGCTGGACGACCCCGAGCGCCGCCAGCGCCGGGCTGTGGTGCCGCTGGAGCGCGTGGACGGTGTCACCGCGGGCGGCCAGCCGCCGGCAGACGGCCTCTCCGAGGAAGCCCCCGCCCCCGGTCACCAGGACCCTCATGGCCGGCCCGGCCGTACGCGGCGCGCGGCCCACCGGGCGAGCTCGGACCGGCGGATCTTGCTGTTGTGCCGGGCGTCGACCGGGAACCCGGGATGGAACAGCACGTCCCGGAGCCCGGCGGTGTGCGGATGGCGGGCCGCCACGTCCAGGACGTCGGCCGTCACGCGTGCGTCGTCCCGGGATCCCGGCTCGCGCTCCACGACCAGGACCGGACGCTGCGCGCCGGCGGGACCGACGCCGACCAGCGCGGCGCGGCGGACCCCGGGCACGGCGGCGAAGACGGGTTCGACCTGGTCGGTGTGCAGGTCGCCGCCGGCGGTGCGGACCCGTTCCGATTTGCGTCCGGCGAACCAGAGCCTTCCCTGCTCGTCGAACCGGCCGACGTCGCCCATGCGGTGCCATACGCGGTCGCCGTCGCGGATCCGGGCCAGCGCGGTCGCCTCCGGATCGTCCAGGTAGGGATCGCTGACGGTGGGGGCGGCCACGGCGATCTCCCCGATGGCGCCGGGCGGCACGGCCAGATCCGCACTCCACCGTTCGACGGGGTCGTCGCTGAGGGCGATGACGCGTACCTCGGTGCCCGGGAGCGGAGGGCCCAGGCAGGTGCCCGCCCCGGCGGCGGTGGCCGCGGCGTGCTCGGCGAGCAGGCGGCTCTCGATCGCGGCCACCGGCATGCACTCGGTGGCGCCGTACACCGACAGCACCCGCGCGTCGTCGCGCAGGCAGCCGCGCAGGCGGTCCATCACCGGCATCGGCAGCGGCGCCCCGGCGGACACCACGTCGCCGAGCGTGTCCAGCACCAGGTCATGGGTGACGCAGTGCCGTGCGAGCCGGTCCAGTAGCGCCGGGGCGGCGAACATCCCGGCCACGCGATAGCGCCGGATGTCCGCGACCAGGGCGGCCGGGTCGGCTCGCACCGGATGCCGCGGGTCCATGTCCGGGATCACCACGGTCGCGCCGAACGCCGCCGCTCCGAGGGCGAACGGCGCGAACGTCGACATCACCGGCGTTCCCGGTTCCACCGTGCCCAGCGCGCCCAGCAGGGTGAGCTGCGCGGCCAGGTGCCGGTGCCGCAGCGGCACGCCCTTGGGCGGGCCGGTGGAACCGGAGGTGTACGCGATCAGCGCCAGGTCGTCGGGCCCGGCGGAAGGCTCGCCGGGCCGAAGGCCGCGTGCGGGCACTCCGGACGGCCATGCCGAGCCAAGGGCCCGCCGCGAGGGGACCGTGACGGACACGCGGACGTCAGGGGCCCAGCCCAGCAGCCTCCTGGCCAGGTGTACGGCGGGGATCGCGACGAAGGCTTCGAGTGCCGCCTGGCGCAGACAGCGCTTGATCGCGCCGAGCGGCAGCCCGGGATCGACCAGCACCGGCACCGCGCGGAGCCGTACCAGGGCGACGGCCAGCGCGCCCAGTTCCGGGCCCGGCGGGACCAGCAGGCCGGTACGCATGCCGGGGCGGATTCCGGCCCCGGCGAGGACCGCGACGGCGTGGTCCACCGACCGTGACAGCTCCCCGTAGGTGGTGGCCGCCGGGCTGCGGCCGCCGACCTGGCAGGCGATCACGTCGGGCTGCTCGCGGAACCAGTGCTCGGCGCGGACGATCAGCTCGCTGACCGGCTCGGCCGGGCCGGAGCCGCTCGAAGGGGTCGCCTGTGTGGTCACCGGATCACCGCCGCACGTCGGCGATCCCGGATCGGGGGAGTCGGCTGTGCGGTCACCGGGATCACCGCCGCTTGTCGGCGGTTCCGGCTCGGGGGAGTCGGCTGTGCGGTCAGCGGGGTCACCACCGCACGACGACGATTCCGGCGCTGGCCCCGCTGGCCAGGCCGACGAGGGCGACCAGGTCGCCGCGCCGGACCCGTCCCGACCCGACCACCCGCGCCAGTTGCACGAGCAGCGTCGCCGCGACGAGGTTGCCGTGCTGGGCGATGGTGACGACGACCTTGCCCTGCGGGATGCGCACCTGGTCGCAGAACCACCACAGCGTCGGCAGCGTCGCCTGGTGTACGCAGACGGCCGCGAAGTCGTCCCAGGTCAGCCCCAGATCGGCGAGGGGTTTGTGGAAGACGGCGTAGTCGATGTTCTCGATGCCGCGCACCAACCCGGCGGAGTCGACGACGAGCGGCCCGATGGTGGGCCGGCCCGCCCACGGGTCGGTGGTCAGGTTGTCGACAGCGGAGACCGCCGCCTGCCACCCGGCGGAGTACGCGGAGAACCGGTGGGCGAGCACCCCCGGTTCGGAGCCGGCCTCCAGCAGCAACGCGGCGCCGGCGTCGGAGACGGTGTAGGACGCGGCGACGGTGACGTACTCCTCGGCACTCGCCACCGTCCACGGTGTGCCGGCGGTGGGCAGCTCTCCGCAGCAGACGAGGACCCGCCGATGACGGCCGGCGGAGATCAGCGCGTCGGCCACCTGGATGGCGTTCAGCACGCTGTTGCAGGCGTTGCGCACGTCGAACACCGGGCAGCAGGCCCCGATCTTGGCGGCGACGATGTGTCCCGTGGCCGGTTCCACCGCGTCGGACGACACTCCCGCGTAGATGAGCAGATCGAGGTCGGCGGCCCGCAGGTCGTTGTCCTCCAGGACCCGGCGGGCGGCGTGCGCCGCCAGGTCGGACGGTTTCTCGTGGGGGAGGGCGATGTGCCGGCGCCGTACTCCGCTGTGCTCGTGGATCAGCCCCCGGGGCAGGTCCAGGGTGGGGTTGCGCTCGGCGAGCCGGTCTTCCAGCTCGGCCGTGCTCAGTGTGGTCTCCGGCAGATGGGCGGCCACCCCGGCCAACCGGGTGTGCGACTGGGTCACTGCGGTCCTCACCTCTCGTTCGCTTCAGGTCGGCCCGCCGGTACGGGGCCCGCACCGGCGGGCCGCTCTTCACGCCGCGGGCCGAGGCGGACGAGGACGCTGTGCGCGATGTCGGCGACGGTGCCGCCGCCGCGCATCAGCTCCATGGGCGGGATGTCGATGCCGAACCGGGCGCGGATGGAGGTCAGCAGTTCGGTGGCCATCAGGGAGTCCAGGCCGTACTCGTCCAGCCGCCGGTCGCTCGCGATCTGGTCGGCCGGGACGAGCATGACGGTGGACAGCAACCGGGTGATCTGCTCGGTGAGGTACGCGTACCCCTGCTCGTGGCTCATCTCCGCCAGCAGCGACGGCAGGTCGGGCCCCGGCTCCTCCGTGCCGGGCGGCAGCACCAGCGACAGCCACGGACGCCGCAGGCCGGGCAGGACCTGCCGCAACCGCCCCCAGTCGCAGCGGCCGACCATGGCGACGTCGGCGTGCTCGCCGAGCATGTCCCCTACGGCGTCCAGCGCCCGGTCGGGCGACATCGGCGGGATCCCGGCCTTGGCCAGCGCCTCTCCCTGCCTGCCCCGGGTCAGCACCCCGGTCTCCGCGAGCGCGCCCAGGCAGGCGGTGAGGCCGGGCAGGCCCTCCCGGTTCCGCCGCCGGGCCAGCGCCTCCAGGAACAGGTTCGCGGCGACGTACGAGGTCTGGCCGATGTTGCCGACGGTGGTGAGGGAGGAGTACATAACGAACAGCTCCAGGGGGAGATCCCGGGTCAGCTCGTCCAGCACCATCGCGCCGGCGACCTTGGGGTGCAGGACCGCCCGGATCCGGTCGTCGCCGAGGTCGGCGAGCAGGCCGTCGTCGAGGTGCATGGCCGCGTGGACGACGCCGCGCAGCGAATGGCCGCCGGTGTCCAGGTCGCGCAGGATCCGGCGTACGGCGTCGCGGTCGGCCACGTCGGCCGCGTACGCGCGGACCTCCACCCCCGCCGCCTCCAGTTCCGCCAGCAGAGCGGGAGCCTCGGGCGCCTCGGCGCCCCGGCGGCCGACCAGGGCCAGGTGGCGGGCGCCCCACTGGGCGAGGCGGCGGGCCGTCGCCGCGCCGAAGCCGCCCAGGCCGCCCGTGACCAGGTAGGTTCCCTCCGGGTCCAGGCGCGGCGCCGACCGCTGGGGCCGTACGGTGACCGGTTCGTCGCGCGGGTCGAAGGACACCACGACTTTTCCGATATGCCGGGAATGGCGCATCATGGCGAAGGCGTCGGCGACGCGGGCGGCCGGGAACACCGTGTGCGGCAGCGGCCGGAACCGCCGGGAGTGGTAGAGGGAAGCGGCCTGCGACGTGCTGTCCGCCATCAGCTCGGGCGCCTTCCACATCAGGGTGCCGATGTCCACGCCGTAGAACGCGATGTTGTCGGAGAACGGGCGCAGCAGCAGGGACCTGTTCTGGTAGATGTCCCGTTTGCCGAGCTCGACGAACCGGCCGCCGTGCCGCAGGCATTCGACGCCCCGGGTGATGGCCTCACCGGCCAGCGAGTTGAGCACGATGTCCACGCCCTGGCCCCCGGTCAGTTCCCTGACCTGCTCGGCGAAGTGCAGGCTGCGCGAGTCGAGGACGTGGTCGGCTCCCATCGCGAGCAGCAGGTCGCGTTTGGCGGCCGTGCCGGCGGTCGCGATCACGCGGGCGCCGTGGAGCCGGGCGTACTGCAGCGCGGCCAGGCCGACCCCACCGGCGCCGCCGTGGACCAGGATCGTCTCGCCCGCCCTGACCCGCGCGCAGTAGCCCAGCGAATGATGCGCGGTGGAGAACGCCATCGGCATGGTGGCGGCCTCGGTGAAGGTCATCCCCTCGGGGACGGGGACGGCCGCCCACGCCTTGACCCTCGCGTGACTGGCGAATCCGACCGGTCCCGCGGCCATGACCCGGTCGCCCGGCCGCGTCCCGATGACGGCGGCGCCGACCGCGGTGACTATCCCGGCGCATTCCAGGCCCAGTCCGTGCCCGCCGAAGACCGCTTCGACGGCCTCGGCGGGCAGCAGGTTCACCGCGTGCATCACGTCGCGGTAGTTCAGCCCGATCGCCCGCACCTCGACCACGAGCTCGTCGGGCTCGGGCTCCGGGACAGGGATCTCCTCCCAGGCCAGCGTGTACGACAGCCCCGGATCGCACACCTTGAGCCGGTAGGCGTCGCCCGAGCCGGCGGCCAGGGCCCGGCCGGGCTCGCCCGGCTCCAGCAGCCGCGGCACGAAACGGCCCCGGCGGGTGAGCAGGATCTCGTCCTCCTCGTCCGGGGCGAGCAGTTCCGCCGCCAGGCGGCCGGCGTCCTGTGCGGCGTCACCGGTGGGATGCAGGCAGAGCCGGCGTATCGCCGGCCGCGGCTGCTCGTTGCCCAGCGAACGCGTCGTCCCCCAGGTCGCCGCGTCCTCGGGGTGGAGCCGGACGTCGGTGAGGCGAGGTTCCGGCAACGCGCCGCAGGGGCGGGCGACCAGCCACACCGTGGTCGCGACGTGCTCGGGCAGTTGCTCGCAGGCCAGCGCGACGGCCCGCAGCGCCGCGGCCCGCCGGGTGATCCGCTCGACCATCGCCTTCGGCTCGGTGCCGCTGCTCGACTCCGGCTCGGTGCCGATGGTCGCC
Source organism: Microbispora triticiradicis (assembly GCF_005864065.1). Classification (NCBI taxonomy): domain Bacteria; kingdom Bacillati; phylum Actinomycetota; class Actinomycetes; order Streptosporangiales; family Streptosporangiaceae; genus Microbispora; species Microbispora triticiradicis. The sequence goes on from NZ_VANP01000007.1 coordinate 300,896, forward strand.
CCCGGCTCGGTGTCGTCGGCTCCGCCCAGGACGACCGCGACGGTGACCGTCCCGGCGATGAGCGGGAAGCGGTCGGTCCAGTGGTCGGGGTCGTCACTGAGCGGCGAGTGGAGCACGTCGCCCCCTCGGGACCGCAGCAGCGCCCCCAGCTCGGCGGTCAGCGCGCCGGTCCCGTCCTCACCGGCGAGGATCCACGTGCCGGAGGCATCCGGCGCGGCGTGCACGGTGGCCGGGGCGTCTCCAGCGGTGGCCGGAGCGATTCCAGCGGTGGCCGGGGCGTTTCGAGCGGTGGCCGGGGCGCCCTTGGCGGTGGCCAGCGTCACCGAGAAGTCGCCGGCCGCGAGTTCGTCGTCGTCGCCGGTCTGGACGACTTCGGTGTAACCGGCCTCCGCCAGCATCTCCGGCCATTGCTCCCGGGACAGCAGCGGTGAGTGCGGGCGCAGGTGCCGGTCGGTGAAGTCCCAGAACTCCTCCTGCACGCCGAGGAACGGCAGCAGGGTCCCCAGCCGGTGCGGTTCGGCGATGAGCAACTGGCCGCCGGGCACCAGGAGGGTGGACAGGTGGTGCAGCGCGGCGGGCAGGTCACGGGCCAGGTGCAGGCTGTTCGCCGCGACCACGAGATCGAATCCGCCCGCGGCCAGTCCCTGCCCGGCCGGGTCGGCGTCCAGGTCGAGTACGGCGTAGTCGACGAAGTCGAAGCCGGCGAAGCGCTGCCGCAACCGGGGCAACGCCGCTTCGGCCCGGTCGGTGACGAGGTAGCGGGTGCGGTCGGCGGGCAGGACGGGCAGCAGCATGGCGGTGGTGCCGCCGGTCCCCGCACCGGCTTCCAGGACACGCAGCGGCCGGTCGGCCGGCCAGCGCCGGACGATCTGTTCGACCAGTGCCCGGGCGATCCGGTTGGTGAACAGGTTGACCGGCCCGACGTCGTGGAACTGTTCCAACAGGTCCTGGCCGCCGCCGGAGCCCAGGACCTCGGAGGCGGTGAGCCGGCCCGTGAGCAGTTCGGGCAGGCACCGCCCGGCCCGTACGGACAGGGCGCTCTGGGCGGCGAAGGCGGCTCCCCGGCTGAGGAGGTCCCGGTGCAGATCCCGGACCAGGTTCCGGTGCAGGTCACGGTGCAGGTCATGGTTGGGGTCCCGGCTGGGATCGCGGGGGAGGTCGCCGTGCGGTTCGCGCGGGTCCCCGCCCGCCGGCGTCAGGCGGAGGCCGCCCTCGCGCTCCAGCAGTCCGTGCCGCTCCAGCAGCGGCAGGGCCGCACGCAGCATCCGCCGGTGGTGCGCCTCCGGGCACGCCTCGATCAGTTCCTCGACGCCGACCGGCCGCCCGTCGGCCGGCCGCGCGCTCGGCTCGGTGCTCGGCTGGGTGCTCGGCTGGGCGCTCAGCTCGCCGAGCGCGCCGGCCAGCGTACGGGCGAAGACCTCTTCGAGCCGCGCCGCGTACCGCGGGTAGTCCAGCTCGTGCCAGGCCGAGCGCAGCCGGTCGATCCGCTCGGCCGCGCCGGACAGGATCTCCCCGGGACCGGGCGCCGGCCACGGCTCGGCGGGGGCGCCGGCCCGGGGCGCGGCCCGAAGCGCCGTCTCGTACCGGGTGACCGGGGTGATGTGGACGCCGGGCATCCGGCGGAGCCGGCAGCCCTCCACCTCGGCGGCGATCCGGCCGTCGTCGTCGGCGACCACCAGGTCCCAGCAGACCTCCTCGGCACTGCTGGAGCGTTCCCGCACGTACACCAGCCCTCGCGCCGAGGGCCTTCCCCACAGGCGGACGGAGCCGATCGCGGCGGGCATGTAGCCGCGGCCCGAGCGCAGCGACTCCACCAGCCACAGCACGCCGGCCTGCAGCGCGCTGTCCAGCACCACCGGATGCATCTGGTAGCGCCCCTGTCCCTGCTCCGGGCACGAGTAGGCGCCCAGCACCTCCCGCTCGCCCATCCACAGCTCGGTCAGGACCTGGAACTCCGGCCCCCACACCATCTGTCCCTCGGCGGCCCGCGCGTAGTAGCCGGGCACGTCCACGCGCGTGCGGATGCGGGCGCGCAGCGCGGCCACGTCCAGCGGCGGCGGGATCCGGCGCAGCAGCGGCCGCACCCGGGCCCGGAAGTGCTCGCGCGGCTGCTCGGCCTGCCGCCCGGCGCCGGCCACGGTCACCACTCCGGTCTCGGCGCAGAGCGACGTCTGCGCGTACACCGGATCGGCGGCGGCCTGCGACGGGACGACCATGGCCCGGCTGATGTCGACCCTGTCCACCTCCACCGCCTCGGCGGTGTCCGGTATGGCCAGCCGGGCGGCGGCGATGGCCATCTCCACGTATCCGGTGGCCGGCATCACGGCGGCGCCGCCGGCCCGGTGATCGGCCACCCAGGGCACCCGTACCCGGTCGATCTCCCCCTGCCAGGTCGGGTCCAGCACCGGCAGCCGCTGTCCCAGCAGCGGATGCCGGATCGTCGGGTCGACGTCGGTCCGCACCCAGGTGTGCGGGCCGCCGATCCAGTGCCGTTCGCGCTGCCAGGGGTAGGCCGGCAGGGATCGCACCGCCCCGGGGCGGGGGAAGTACCGATCCCAGTCGAGCCGCGCACCGGCCGCGACGAGGTCCGCGACCGCTCGGCGGACCCGCGCGGGGCCCGGCTCGTCGCGGCGCAGGGTGGCCACGACGGCCGCGCGTACCCGCGCGGAGCCGCTTATCCGGCGCAGGTACGAGCGCAGCACGGGATGCGGGCCGATCTCCAGCAGCACGTCGAAGCCGTCGCCGAGCACCCGCTCGACCGCCGCGGCGAACCGGACCGGCTCCCGGACGTTCCGCCACCAGTACGTCGCGTCGAGTTCCGGCCCCCGGACCAGGTCGCCCGTCACCGTGGACACCAGGGGGACACGCGCCGGGCCGGGCCGCAACCCGGCGAGTCCGTCGGCCAGGGGCTGCCGCGCCGGCTCCATGGCACCGCTGTGGAAGGCGTAGTCCAGGTCCAGCTCGCGGAAGAAGACCCTGCGTGCGGAGAGGTCCTCACCCAGGGACTTCAGCGACCCGTCCGGTCCGGCGATCGTGACGTCGCGGTCGGAGTTGACCGCCGCGAGCTCCAGGTCCGGGTAGCCCGCCAGGATCTGCCTGGCCGCGGTCTCGGGCAGCCCGAGCGCGGCCATCCGGCCCTGCCCCCTGGTGATCGACTGCGCGACGCCGCGCTCGGAGATCACCCGCGCCGCCTGGGCCAGTGACAGGGCGCCGGCGGTGTGGGCGGCGGCGACCTCGCCGACGCTGTGGCCGAGCACCGCTCCCGGCCGTACGCCCGCCGCCTTGAGCATCTCCACCAGGCCGACCTGGACGGCGAACAGCAACGGCTGCGCCACTTCCGTGGCCGAGAGCCGGGACCGTTCGGCGGGCAGGGACAGCTCCTCGATCACCGACCAGCCGAGCGCATCGGACAGTTCGGCGTCGACCGCTTCCACGGCCGATCGGAAGTCGTCGTCGGACAGCAGGTCGGCGCCCATCCCGGCCCACTGCGAACCGTTGCCGGAGAACGCGAACGCCACCCGCCCGTGCTCCACCGCCTCCGACTCCGCCACCGCCGCGTCCCCGGCTCCGAGCCGCCTGCCCGCACCCGGCCCACCGGATTCACCGGACGGGCTCGCAGGGGCGGCCTGCTCCGGGGCGTCCACCAGGCTCGCCAGCGCCCGTGCCGCCGCCTCCGCGGTGCCGGCCAGCACCACGGCGCGATGCCGGTGGCCGCCACGCCGCCGGGTCGCGGTGTGGGCCACGTCGTAGAAGTCCCGTTCGTCGAGTGACGCCAGGTGGGCGGCGGTCCGTTCCACGGCTTCCCGCAGCGCCGGCCGGCTGCGCGCGGACACGACGACGGGCAGCGCTCCTGTGGGGGGCGCCGGTGCCTCGCGGGGGGCGGCCAGTGCTTTGAGAGGGGCGGGCGGTGCTTTGAGAGGGGCGGCCGGTGCTTTGAGGGGGACGGGTGGTGCGGCCAGTGCCACATGGGCGTTGGCGCCCCCGAATCCGAAGGAGTTGATACCGATCACCGGTCGCTCGCCCGCCGCGTCCAGTGGCCGCGACTCGGTGGTGACGCTCAGTCCCAGGGCGTCGAAGTCGATGCGGGGGTTGAGCGTGGCGGCGTGCAGCGAGGGCGGGATCACCCGGTGCCGGAGCACCAGCAGGGCCTTGAACAGCCCCGGCATGCCGGAGGCGGGTTCCAGGTGCCCCAGGTTGGTCTTCACCGAGCCGATGGGCAGGGCTCCGCGCGTACGCCGGTTGCCCAGCGCCCGCCCGAGCGCCTGACACTCGGCCGGATCACCGGCCTGGGTGCCGGTGCCGTGCGCCTCCACGTACGCGATCTCGTCGGGACTCACGCCCGCCGTGGCGTACACCTGCCGTAACAGGGCCTCCTGCGCGTCGGCGTTCGGCAGCGCAAGCCCTCTGGTGTGGCCGTCGTTGTTGGTGGCGGCGCCGACGATGACGCCGTGGACGCGGTCCCCGTCGGCGAGCGCGTCGGCCAGGCGCTTGAGCACGACCACACCGCCGCCCTCCGCGCGTACGAACCCGTCGGCGTCGGCGGAGAAGGCCCGGCACCGGCCGGTCGGCGACAGCATCGACGCCTGACTGAAGCCGATGAAGGGGCCCGGGCTGAGCAGCAGGTTGACCCCGCCGGCCAGCGCCACCCGGCTGGAGCCCTCCGCGAGCGACCGCCAGGCACGCTCCACGGCCGTCAGCGACGAGGAGCACGCGGTGTCGATGCTCATGCTCGGCCCGCGCAGGTCGAAGAAGTGCGACAGCCGGTTGGCCGCGATGGACAGCGTTCCCCCCGACATCGAGTACGGGCCCAGGCCGCCCGGCTCCAGCGCCTGCATCGTGCCGTAGGCGGGATCGGAGATGCCGATGAACACGCCGGTGTCCGTGCCCGCGAGCACCGCCGGGTCGATGCCCGCGTCGTCCAGGGCCTCGACCGCCATCTCCAGGAGCAGCCGCTGCTGCGGGTCCATCGAGGCGGCCTCTTTTGGGGAGATTCCGAAGTAGGCGGCGTCGAAGGCGGTGACGTCCCCGTCGAGGAAGCCTCCGGCCCGGGTGTAACTCCTGTTCGGCCTTGGCGTGACCTCGTCGACGAACCGATCGGCCTCGAACCTGCTCGGCGGAATCCGGCCGACCAGATCGGCGCCCTGCCGCAGCGCCTGCCACAGCCCGTCGAGGTCCACGATCCCACCCGGCAGGCGGCATCCCACGCCCACCACCGCCGCCGCGTGCTCCGGCCAGGCCTGTTCCGCTGTCGGGTCGTCCGCGCTCATGTCGCCCTTCCTGCTCAGGTCCACCACGACTCGGCACTTCGCCGGTCGGCTCGCTGTCTCGGCCAGGGTCCACCGTGTCTGACTTGCGCACCTGACACAGGCCAGGCGGATTCGTCACCATGTCACCACAACTGGTGGTATGTGCCTAGGTACACTCCGTATTTGTCCTGAAGAATGGTGTTGTGCGAGGAATGGCCAAAACCATTGCGGTCCGTACCCGCCCGTCGTTCAGGCCGGGACAATCAGCGGCAGAAAGCAGATGCTGATCAGTTGAAGGTGACAACCAATCCTGCGCCTCTTCCCGGTGTGCGCGCTCAGGTCGTTCCCCGCTGACTCGACGGCTCCAACGCCGACGTCTCCTGCCGGAGGTTCGCATGGAGCTGTGGGAGCGCTCCGGGCAGCTGGAGCTCCTCGGCGATCTGCTGCGGGGGACCGCCCACGGCGGACGCGTGGCGGTGGTGGCGGGCGAGGCCGGGATCGGCAAGTCTGTGCTCGTGACCGAGTTCGCCCGGCGGTGCGGGCCGGCGGCGTGGGTGCTCTGGGGCGGTTGTGACCGGCTGATCACCCCGCGGGCGCTTGGTCCCCTGCACGACATCGGCCGCCAGACCGGAGGCGCACTGGCCGAGCGGCTGAGCACCGGCGCCACGCAGGAGGAGCTCTTCACGGCGTTTACTGGACGAGATCTCCGGCCCCGCGCAACACCTGACGAATCACCCCTCTACGAGGCCGAGCGATCCGCCCGGGGGTACGTGCCCAACTACCTCAGGGTGCTGGCGCTACGGCCGGAGGTGTACGGCGCGTGGCTGCGCCTGGCGGAGGAAGTCAGGGCGGGTATGGACCTGCGCCGGTACGAACTGGTCACGCTGACGGCCGCCCGCAGTCTCGGTTCCTCGTACTGCGGTCTCGCGCACGCGGCCGTGCTGCTCGAACGGTTCTACGACGACACGGAGTTGCGGTCGATCATGACCGACCGCCGCGATGCGGGGCTGGCGCCGGTGGACGTCGCGGTGATGGACTTCGCGGACCGCGTCGCCCGGGATCCCACGGGTGTGACCGAGGGAGACGTCGCGGTCCTGCGCGGGCACGGACTGACCGATGCCGACATCCTCCAGATCGTCCTCGCCGTCTGCCTGCGCCGGTTCTTCAGCGGTGTCCTCTCCGCCGTCGGCGCCGTCCCCGATCCGGTCTTCGACGGGCTGCCGGCGGGTGTCCGGGCGGCTTTCGGAGGCACCGCCGAGACCTTCTGACATGGCAACGCCCTGTCGCCGCCGAACCAGGTTCGGTGATCCGCCGTCTAAGGCACCATGACGGCAGACGCGCTGCGCCCGGGGGACCCGGAGAGGCTGGGCCCCTACCGGCTGGCGAGCAGGCTCGGCTCGGGCGGTCAGGGCGTCGTCTACGAGGGCTACGACGAGGCGGCCAACCGCGTGGCGGTCAAGGTCCTGCACGCCTACCTGTCCGGCGACTCTCCCCTGCGCCGCCGCTTCACCCGGGAGGTCACCGCGGCGCGGCAGGTGGCGTCGTTCTGCACGGCGCGGATCCTGGATCACGACCTCGACGGCGAGCGCCCCTACATCGTCACCGAGTTCGTCCCCGGCCCGAGCCTGCGTACGGCGGTGCGGGAGGAGGCTCCGCTCTCGGGGGACCGGCTGCACCGGCTGGCGCTGGGCGTGGCCACCGCGCTGGCCGCCATCCACCAGGCGGACGTGGTGCACCGTGACCTTAAGCCGGAGAACGTCCTGCTGGGCCCCGACGGGCCACGAGTGATCGACTTCGGCATCGCCCGGGCGGCGGGCCTGTCGCTGACCTCGCTGGGGGAGCTGGCCGGCACGCCCACGTACATGGCGCCGGAGCTGTTCTCGGGAGGACGTGCGGAGCCGGCGGCGGACGTGTTCGCCTGGGGCGCGGTGGTCCTGTTCGCCGCGACGGGACGCGACGCGTTCACCGCCCCGACGACGTTCGCGGTCGTCAACCGCCTGCTCAACCACGACCCCGACGTCGACGTCCTGCCGGAAGGGCTGCGCGAACTCGTCCGGGCCGGGCTGTCGAAGGACCCGTCCGCGCGTCCGTCCGCGCGGCGCCTGCTGCTGGCGCTGCTCAGTGGTGGCAGTGGTGGCAGTGGTGGCGGGCGGGTGACGCTGGCCGAGGGCGCCCGGGCCGCCGCCGACGTACGGCCCCCCGGCGCGGGGCCGGTCGACGAGCCGGCGTTGGGCGCGGTGGCCGAGCGGTGCTACGCCGGGCTGACGCCGTCCGAGCGTCAGGCGGCGCGGGATCTGCTGCTGCGGCTGGTGGACGTCCGCGACCACGACGAAACGCCGCGCAGCGCCGCCTTGGACGAGCTGATCGAGGTACGGCACGCCGAGCCGGTGCTCGCCGCGTTCGAGCAGGCCGAGGTGGTACGCCGGCAGGGGGACACGGTCGCGCTGCGCAACGCCGCTCTGCTGTACGCCTGGCCCAGGCTGCGCGAATGGGTGACCGGCGACCGCGACGCGCTCGGCCGCCACCGCGAGCTGGGCGAAGCCGCCCGGCGGTGGGCGCGGAACGGCCGCCGCCCGGAGGACCTCCTCCACGGCACCGCCCTGCGTCAGGCGCTGGAATGGACCGCCGCCACTAACCTGACCCTCAACACCACGGAGCGGACGTTCGTCGAGGCGAGCAGGTCCGGGTCGGTGCGGCGGACGAGGCGGCGCCGCCTCACCACCACGGGCCTCGCGGTCCTGCTGGTCACCTCGCTCACGGCCGGCGCCTTCGCCTGCCAGCAGTCGGTCAGGACCGACGAGACCGGCAACCGCCTGGCCGACGAGCGGGCGCGGGCCACGGCCCGGCGGGTGGCGCTGCAGGCGGACGCGCTGCGCGAGGCCGACCCGGTGAAGGCGATGCTGCTCAGCGTGGCCGCCTACCGCATCGCGCCGGTCCCCGAGGCCGGATCGGCGGTGCTGAGCTCACTCGCCCAGCGGGAGCGGTCGGTCTTCACGGATCCCGCCCCGGCCAACGAGGGACGCACCCTGAGCCCCGACGGGCGGACGCTGGTCAGTGCCGGCGCCGGCCGGGTCACCGCCTACGACGTGGCGACCGGACGGCCGGTCAGGACCTTCGCCGGGATCGGCGAGGCGCCCGCCACCGCCGCGCTGGGCCCGGACGGCGACACACTGGCGCTCGCGCGGGGCAAGACGATGGAGCTGTGGAGCCTCCGGACCGGCAGGCGGCTCGGCGGGGGCCGGTGGGGGCCGAAGGAGATGATCGGCGACGCCGGCCGTCCGGACAGCGTGGAGTTCAGCCCGGGCGGGGGCTACATAGTCGTCCGGGACAACATCGGCGGGCCGTACACCGCGCTGTGGAACGTGGCGCGGCGGGCGCCGGAAAAGCCGGAGAAGCGGTACGGATACCTTGGCGGCGCACTGCTCGGACCGGGCGACGGATTCGGCGTCGTCGACGGAGCGCTGCGGACGTTCCCCGGCGGGGGAACGCCGGTGGGCAAGCGACTTCCGCCCGGCCGGGCGAGGGCCGTGCTCGCCCTCAGCCCCGACGGCGCGCTGGCCGCCGTGCAGGGCACCGGGACGAGGCTCTGGAACCTGTCCACCGGCAGGTGGGATCGGCGCGTCCTCCCCGGGCTCTCCACCGACGCCGTCTTCGGCCCGGACGGCCGCTTCCTGATCACCTACGACGACTCCGCGGGTGGACATATCACGCTGTGGCGGCTTGAGGACGCGGCCCCGATCATCCGGCTCACCGTCGCCTCCGAGATCGTCGGATCCCCGCGGCTCGACTCCGGAAACCGCACGCTGAGCATCCTGGACGACGCCGGACGGGTGACCGCCTACGACGTCGGCCGGCTGACCGGTCCCCGGCGCGTCCTGCCTCCCGACGCTCGGCAGGCGCAGTTCACCGCATCGGGAGACGCGTTGTTCGCCCTGACCGGCGACACCGTACGGCGATGGTCGGTGCCCGGCTTCCGCCAGACCGGACGTATCGGGGCCGGCAGGAAGGGACTGATCATGCGGGTCGGTCCCGACGGGCGCACCGTGGTCACTCTGCACCCCGACGGCCTGGCCGGTCCCACGATCTGGGACGCGGCGTCCGGGCGCAGGCTGGGCGAGGTGCCCCTGACCCAGGAGCACGACAGGTCGGACATGCGGATCAGCCCCGACGGCCGCCTGCTCGCCGTCAGCCACGCCCTGCCCAACGACTACTACGGCCAGGGCACCGTCGTCATCGTCGACCTCGCGCGACGCGAGCAGGTCATGCGGTTCGGCGACGTCGCGGGAGGCGCCCTGTCCTTCAGTTCCGACAGCAGATACCTCGTGACCGCCGACCAGGGCGGCGCCGACGTCATCGACCTCGTCGCCCGTAAGGTGCTCGACCCGGCCGAAGGCCCCGGCACGCTCGCGAGGAGGTGGATGACGTTCGCGCCGAGGGGCCCGCTGGCCGCCTCGCCGTACGGGAGCAGGGCGGTGGCCCTGTGGGACACCCGCTCCTGGCGTACGACCGGTCAGGTGTTCAGGGTGCCGGGAGACGTGCTGGGGGTCACGTTCTCCCCCGACGGGCGAATCCTGGCCGTCGCCCACGACACCAGGGTGACAATGTTCGACACGGTCGCGGGCCGCCGGCTCGGCGGTAGCTGGACGGTGACCACCGGCGGGTTCGATTCGAGCGTGATGGACGGGCCCATGCCCGCGCTCGCCTTCACGGCCGACGGCGCGCTCCTTCGCGTGGTGGGACACGACGGCGCGTCCCAGGATCTGCCGGCCGACCCCGCGAAGGCCGTCCCCGCCGTGTGCGAACGAGCGGGGCGCCCGCTCACCCAGCAGGAATGGCGCGAACACGTCGGAGCGGAGTTGAACTACCAGCAGGTCTGCACTCCCTGACACGTGAACCCTCAGTCCGTCGCCGTGGCCGTACGGACCGTTCTGCTCGACGTCGCGGCGAGGGCGAGGAACGTGAGCCATCCCGCGAGGACGATGGTCAGGGTCGGCGCCCCGAACAAAGCGATCAAGGCGCCACTCACCATGGTTCCAATGGCGGCGGCCCCGCCGGTGAGGGTGTCGATCGCACTGGTGACCCGGCCACGTAGAGCGTCAGGGGTGACGCTGAGCCGGTAGGAGTCGAGGGCGACGTTGTAGATCGGCGAGACCACCGACTCGGTGAAGGCCACGACCAGAAGCAGCCACCACGTCGGCACCAACGCGTAGAAGGGGAAGGCCGACGCCTCGACCCACAACATGGTGATGGACAGTGCTCCGAGTGGGAATCGGCGGGTGAGCGCGGGAGCCAGCAGACTCCCGAGAAGAGCGCCGATCGCCGCGCCGGTGAAGATGACGCCGACCTGCGTGGGGTTCGCGTGCAGGTGCTGGGCAAGCATGATGATCAGGAGATAGCCGGCGCCATAGCGCAGGCCGTCACCCGCGTCGAGCAGGGCCAGTGTTCGAATCACCGGCTTGCGCCACAGCCAGGACAGGCCGTGCCCGATGTCCGCTAGAAGTTCACGCGGCGACACCGTGGCCGTGGCTCGTTCCTGCTGGAAGTCCGCACGCATGGCCCGCAGGGCCGCGGCCGACGCCAGGAACGAGACGGCGTTGACGGTGAACGGGACCATTCGATCCAGGGTGTAGGCGATGCCCGCTCCGGCGGCGCCGAGGATCCGAAGCGCGTTGGAGGTCGCCCCGATCGCTCCGAGTGCGCTGGGCAGGTCGGCTCCGGTGACGATGTTCGGCAGCGCCGAACTGTTCGCCGCCCCGAACAGGGTGCTGAGCACACCGTTCAGGACCGCGATGGCGTACAGATGCGGCATGCCCAGCACTCCGCATGCGGCGGCGATGGGGACGGTGGCGGTCAGCACCCCACGGCCGATCTCACACGAGACCATCGTGGTCTTGCGGTCCCAGCGGTCGGCCAGGGCGCCGGCCACAAGCCCGAAGACGAGGTGGACGACGGTCTGGAGGCCGAGCACGATGCCGGCCTGGGCCGGCGAACCGGTCAGGGCCACGACGAGGAGGGGCAGAGCGAGGAACTGCAGCTGGTCACCCAGCTGTGAGACCAGTCGCCCGCCGAGCAGTAGCCGGAAGTCTTGCTGCCGCCAGAGGTTCCGCGGCGGCGATGGGAGGTGGGGCACGTGAAGTCCTGTCGATGAATGCGCCGGCGTGGCGCGCCGTCAGGGGCTCGACAGACACGCGGGCAGCACGCGGTTCGGAGATCGCGTGCTGAAAGGAAAGTGGTCACAGGGAGACGCCGGAAAAGGGCAGACTCCACCCGCGTGCCGAAGCTGGACGGCTAGGACTTACGCGGCGAGGACATGTTCGAGACCGTACCCGGAGGGCTGGCGGGCCACAAGCCACGCGCGGGAGCTCTCCCCGGCGAGCGCCTGGCTCTGCCCGCTGGGGCAGGGTTGACCCTGACACCGTGTGAGGTCGTAGACCGGAGGCGTCATGTTCAGTATCGGAGATTTCGCCCGCCTCGGCCGAGTGTCCGTGCGTATGCTGCGGCACTACGACGCGCTCGGACTGCTCCGGCCCGCGAGGGTCGACCACGCCACCGGCTACCGCTACTACGAGGCGGGGCAGCTGTCCCGGCTCAACCGCCTGATCGCGCTCAAGGATCTCGGCCTGACACTCGAACAGGTGGGGCGGATCCTTGAGCAGAAGGTCGGCCCGGAGGAACTGCACGGCATGCTGCGGCTTCGCCGGGCCGAACTGGCGGCGCGGCTGGCCGACGAGAGCATGCGGCTGGCCAGGGTCGAGGCGAGGCTCCGATTGATCGAAACGGAGGGTCTCATGTCCGTGGACGTCGTCGTCAAGAGTGTTCCCGCGGTCCGTCTCGCCGAGCTGAGCGGCATCGCGGAGAGCTACGAGTCCGAGAAGATCAGCCCCGTGATCCAGCCGCTGTACGACGAGCTGTGCCGGCGGATCTGCGAGGCGGGCCTGGCCGTCACCGGCCCGACGGTCGCCTACTACGAGCAGGTCCCCGAGGGGGTGCGGGTGCACGCGGGAGCCCCGGTGAACGCGGAGCCGGGCGGCGCCTACGACTTCGACATCGTGGACCTGCCCGCGATCGAGCAGGCGGCCACCGTCATCCACCACGGCACCATGGACCAGGCGGACCTCACGACCCAGCGGCTCGCCCAGTGGATCGAGGAGAACGGCTACCGCAGTTCCGGCTTCGCCCGGGAGGTGTACCTGTCGTACGGCTGCGGCGATCCGGCCACCTGGGTGACGGAACTGCAGGAGCCCATCTCCCGGGAGGTGTAGTAGCGGGCTGGGAGCCGCACCCTCGGGCGTCGCTCACCGCCGGTGAGCCGCGTCGAGCTCCCACTTCCGGAGGGCTGCGATGTCTTCGGCGACCCCTTCCCTTGGATCTATCCGGAAAGGAGTTGAATTACTTTCGATCGAGAGTGGCATCCACCCCACATTCCTCGGCGCCCTCTTTTTCTTGTACGGAATTTTGGCGGCGCGCCCCCGGAAAACACACCGGTGTTTATCGATCGCAGGCCCGGGGACGGTTGTCGGCGAATCGCCCCTTTTCGGGGGTGTCGCCCAGTTCCGGGAGGCTGACATGAACGGATTCTTGCCGTACCGCGATTCGACTCCGGCTACCCGTGTCGGCGGCGTACGCGGCTGGCAGGCGGACATTCTCCGCGGTGAGTGATAGCCGAGACGAGTCACAGCTGAGCGATTCAGCGAGTCGAGGTGCTGCGGTGCGCAGAGGCCGCAGTGCCTCGATCGACGGCAGGCGGGTCGGCGCATTCCGGGGGGCGTTTCATGGCGCGCTTGTGCTATCCCGCCGCATTTCGCGGCGACATCGTGGAGGACCTGTTCGGAATTCCGGTGTCCGATCCCTACCGATGGCTGGAGAACGGCGACGACCCGCGTGTACGGGAATGGGCCGAGGCCCAGGACCGTCTCTTCCGGACCTGCCGCGCCGGATGGCGTGACAGGCGGTCGTGGGCGGCTCTGGTGGACCAGGTGTCGTCCTACGGCGTCTCGGAGCCTCCGCTGGCGCGCGGTCCGTTCCTGTTCCTGACCGAGTGGCCCCGAGGGGACGAGCAGCGGCGCCTTCTCGTCGTCGACGCCGAGGGGAACAGGCGGGTGCTGGTCGATCCCGTGCGGATCGACCCGTCCGGGCAGACCGGGCTGCACGCCTGGTGGCCGTCCCGGGAGGGCGAACGCGTGGCCGTCCAGATGGAGGTCGCCGAACAGCCCGGCAGCGACATCGTGGTGCTGGACGCGCGTACCGGCGAGACGGTGGACGGCCCGTTGCCGCGCGCCCGCAACACCTCGCTCGCGTGGCTGCCGGGAGGGGACGCGTTCTACTACGTCAGCCGGGTGCCCGACGAGGACCTCGCCCCGGGCGACACGCGCCTGCATCGGCGGGTGCGCCTCCACCGGATCGGCACCCCCGACCGGCGGGACACGGTGGTGTTCGGCGGCGAGGACGCCCCCGACCACTACTACGGCCTCACGATCAGCGCCGACGGCCGTTTCATGGCGATCACCGCGACGGCCGGGCCCGCCCCGCGGAACGACGTGTACGTGGCCGACCTCACCGATCCGGAGGCTCCGCGCTTCGTCAGGTTCGTGGACGGTGACGCCCTGGGCGCCCGCGTCCTCCCACGCTTCCTCCCGGACGGCGATCTCCTGCTGGTGACCGACCACCAGGCCCCGTGCGGCCGCGTCTGCGTCGCCCGCCGGCCCGACACCGGCCCGGACGCGCGGCACGACACCGATCCGGCCGCATGGCGCGACCTGGTGGCCGAAGACCCCGAGGCGCCCCTGGACGAGTGCGTGGTGCTGGACGACCCGGAGCTCGCGCGGCCCCTGCTGCTGGTGGCTCGCGCCCGGCACGGCACGTCCACCCTGACGCTGCACGACCTCGGCACCGGCCGGCCGCTCACCGACCTGCCCCTGCCCGGCGCGGGCGTCGTGTCGTCCCTGCGTATGGCCCTTCCGCACGGGCGTCGGGCGTGGTTCGGCTACTGCGACGCGACCACGCCTCCCGCCGTCTACCGCTACGACGGCGTCACGGGGACGGTCGAACACGAGGCGGGCGCGACGGCCGGCCGTACCCCGGAGATCCGCAGCCGGGTCGTCCGCTACCGGGCCGGCGACGGCACCGAGATCCCGCTGTTCCTGTTCACCCCGGCGGGGCGACTGGAAGGCCCCCGTCCCACCCTCCTGTACGGCTACGGCAGCTTCGGCATGCCGATGCGCCCGTGGTTCTTCCCGGCCGCGGCGGCATGGGTCGCCGCCGGAGGGATCTACGCCGTCGCCTGCGTACGCGGAGGCGGTGAGGAAGGGCAGCGGTGGCACGACGCCGGTCGCGGGCCGCACAAGCACCGCGCGATCGGCGACTTCAACGACGCCGCGGCCTGGCTGACCGGCACCGGCGTGACGACCCGCGATCGGCTGGCCAGCTACGGCCAGTCCGCGGGCGGGCTGCTGGTCACCGCCGCCGCCGTCCGGCGGCCGGACCTGTACGCCGCGGTCGTCGCCGAGGGCCCGCTGTGCGACATGGCGCGGTACGAACGCTTCGGCCTGGGACGCACGTGGACCGAGGAGTTCGGCACCGCCACCGACCCGGAGCAGCTTCCATGGCTGCTGGAATACTCCCCCTATCACCACGTCACGCCCGGAACCTCCTATCCCGCGTTCCTGCTCACCGGCGCGGTGACCGATCTGCAGACCGGAGAGGCCCACGTCACCAAGATGTGCGCGGCGCTCCAGCACGCCACCGGCGGCGACCGGCCGATCCTCATGCGCCGGGACCCCGGCACCGCCCACGCCGCCTCTCCCGCGAGCAAGGAACGCGCCCTGACCGCGGACATCCTCGCCTTCGCCGCGGAACACACCGGTCTCTCACCCGATCGCCACGGCGGAACGAACCGGAGCGGCGACCGGCGGTCGGTGCTGGTGAACCCACCGGAGGGGACGTACGTTTCTGGGGCATGAGATTGCGAACGATCCTGCTCGTGGCGGTGTTGTCGCTGGCAGCGGCGTGTGGAGAGGCGACGTCGGCCACAACGGCGGCCCCCGCCGGCGACGGGCCGGCCACGCCGGTCGCCCTGTGGGGCGCCGAAGGCGGATTCGTGACCCCGACCGCGAACGTGCTGCGTCCGCCCCGGGTGGTGCTGTACGGCGACGGCCTGGTGGTCGCGGACGCGAGCAGGCAACTGAGGCTCACCGACGCCGAGACCGGCGGGACGGTCGCGGCGATGGAGAGGTATCTGACCGGGCAGCCGCCGACGGCCCGGCCGAGCCCGGGCGCGCCGTCGGTGGCGGACGTGCCGACCACCGTCCTCGCCGTACGGGGGAAGGACGGGAAGATGCGGGAGGTCCGGGCCGAGGCCCTGGAACAGGTCGCGGAGTTCTACCCCAGGGAACTCATGGACGCGAAGAAGCTGATGGAGAGTCTGGCGGCCCGCGCCGGCACGGAGGGCACCGCCTACACCGCCCCGCGCGTACGGATGGTGGCCGAAGGGGTCGACTCGGTGGAGGGCAAGCCGGCCCGGTGGCCCGCGAAGGTCCCCGAGCCCGACGGCCCGGCCGACCCGGTCTGGCGGAAGGACCTGGACGGCGAGGCGGCGAGCGCGCTCGCCAGGGCCGTTCCCGCCGGGCTGGACCACGGCCGGCCGATCTTCAAGACCGCTTCGGGGAAGGTGTTCGTGCTCTCCTGGCGATATCTGCTGCCCGACGAGTGACCCGCCGCCCCGCGGCCGGAACGGTCAGAGCCGTGACGACGAGCCCGCCGAGGACGACGAGGACGAGCAGCGTGGCCCAGGGGACGGCCCAGGCGTTCGTGGTGCTCTCGACGGCGGCCAGTGGGGCGACCGAGCCCGACGCGTCGGCGAGCAGCGGGACGAGGGTGACCGTCCCCGTCAGCATCAGTGCGGGAGCCACTCCGCGCATCGGCACCGAGACCTTCCAGGTCTCGCCCGGCAGCAGCGGGGGCGAGTCGGCGATCCGCCCCGCGCGGACGCCGAAGCGCCCGAAGGGGCCGGAGGTGGACACCTCCTGCCGCGCGGTGAGGATGGCGTTGCCGGTGTTGCGGATCGTGTACGTGACGGTGGCGTCGCCCTTCCCGAACGGATCGGGCGTGCCGGAGTAGCCGACGTGCAGACCCTCCACCGACAGGCTCGGTCTGAGCTCCCCGCCCACGCGGAGGCGGATCCGGATGCCGAGACGCCGCCCGTCCGCCTCGCCGGACCGGGGTGGGCCGGTCACGACGCCGCCCATGTACTCGCCGGGTGCGGCGTCGTCCGGCAGGGCGACCGTGAACGGCACCTCGGCCGACCCTCCGGGCGGGACCGTCACGTCGGGCCGGGCGGGGTGGACCCACGCGCCCACCCCGGCGGGCGTCGCGTCCTCGCCGGCGAGGTCGAGCCCGCCCTGTCCGGTGGTGAACGCGTCCGCGGCGTACACGGCGAGGTGGAGCGGCGTCGTGCCGTGGTTGACGACCACGAGACCGTCCTCGATCCGCCCTCCGGGGTCGAGGGTGTAGGCGTAGTTGCGCCGGTCGGACCCGAAGTCGTTGGAAGCCGTCCGCACCGTCCAGGAGCCCTCGCCGTCCGCCGCAGCGGCGGGTCCCGCCCCCGCTGCGAGGAGACCGATCGCGGCGAGCAGCGCCACGACGACGGCCCGGGCGAGAACGGCGCGGGCGAGGGTGTCGGCCGCCGTGGTCGTACGCGGTCCGGGGGAGTACATGCGAATGGTCCTCGGGTGGGTCGGGGAGCGGAGGGAGGGAGGACGTGTGGTGGGGCGGGCGCCGGACGGCGCCCGCCCCACCGGGCCGAGCGGGCCGATCAGCTCGTCGTGACCGGCCGCGCGTCACCGCCGGTCGGCTACTGCAGCCAGCCGGACTCGGCCGCCGCCGGCGTGTCCTCCCCGGCCTTGCCTTCGTTCGTGTGGATCACGACCTTGTCGACGGTGGAGCCGACCGGCTGAGCGGCGGTGGCGCCGCTGTCCGGGCCGCACCAGGACTCCTGGCCCAGCTCCACCGCGGCGTTGGGGGCGGCGCAGGTGCCGCTGCGGATGTTCTCGACGACGAGCTTGTTCCCGCGCACCTGGACCCGCACGTAGGTGCGGACGTGCTCCTGGTTCTCGACCGAGTTGGCCCAGTGGCTCTTGGGGTTCAGCGGGTCGGGACCGTAGTTCGGGTCCTTGGTGGTGTCCGGAGCGGTGAGGTCGTAGTACTTCGAACCCGACGCCGAGTTGGCCGTCACGTAGATGACGCCGCCGGGGCCCTTGGACACCTGGGCGGCGCCGGGCTGCTCGTCCTTGTTCGCCTTCTGCCCGTTCTTGATCACGTAGCTGCGGGAGTAGCTGTGGTCGTGACCCTGCAGGACCAGGTCGACGCCGAGCTTCGAGAAGGCCGTCGGGAAGTCCTGGCGGCGCACCTTGTTGTCGCCGTCGTTCGCGTGGCTGGCCGGCGAGTAGATCGCGTGGTGGTAGACGAGCACCGTGTGCTTGACGCCGGCGCCGTGCCTGTTGACGACATCGGTGATGTAGGCGATGTGCGCGGCGTCGGAGCCGCTGGCGTACGCGTTGCTGTTGATGTCGATGAACAGGATGTTCTTGTACTTGAACCAGTAGTCGCCGCCCGACCGGGTCGTCGCGCTGCCGTTGTAGTACGGCGCGGACCGGTCGGTGTTCGGCGTCCAGAAGTGCTGCTCGTACGCCTTGCCGCCGACGTCGTGGTTGCCGATGGTGGCGGCCCAGGGGTACTGGCGCAGCTTGTCGGACGCGAGGAACGCGTTCCACTGCGTCTCGGTGTTGGCGGTCTCGACCTGGTCGCCGCCGGAGACCAGCAGTTCGGCCTTCGGGTTGGCGGCGAGGGCGACGTCCAGGGTGTCCGCCCAGCCGGCGCCGTCCTTCGCCACGTTGCCGGACGAGCCGATCTGCGGGTCGCCGAAGAACAGGAAGTCGAGGTTGTTGCCGTTGAAGTCCTGCGTCGTGAAGGAGTACGCCGGGGACCAGCTTCCCTCGGCGCCGACCCGGTAGGAGTACTCGGTGTTCTGCTTCAGGCTGTCGATCGTGGCGTGCGCGTTGTAGCCGCCGTTGACGCTGTTCGCGGTGACGGTGGCGGAGAAGGTCACGGCGTTCGCGGGGAACTGGCCCTCGACGAGCTTGGACGTCGGCGCGACCTGCACCACCTGCGGGGTGCCGGTCGAGGAGTACCACGACACGACGCGCTGCGTCTCGTCGGCGCCGACGCCGAGGACGACGCCGGTGAGCGTCGCGCTGTCGGCGTGGGCGGCGGTCGTCAGGCCGCCGCCGAACACGGCGGTGGCGCTGAGAGCCGCCGCGCCGGCGCTGACGGCCACCCGCCGCAGCACCTGGCCGGAGCCCTTGGTCCCGTTGTCGAACTTCATTACTTTCCATCCATTTATGGGGAATTGGAGCGATTTGCACGCTTTCGGGGTTTGGTGTCGCGAAAGTGAACATCGGGCGGGCGGGCCGTTGCGCCTGCCGGAAGTTGTGATGCGATCTCGGATTCCGGCTCAGACTCCGAGCACGCGTTGCACGAACCACACCAGGCCCATCGCGGACACCCCCGCCGCGATCGCCCCGGTCGTCCACAGCCCCGCGACCGGCCGGCGGTGCCGCAGCAGGGCGAGCAGCGGGAAGACGGCGACGATGATCGCGAGCTGGACGACCTCGATGCCCACGTTGAAGACGAGCAGCGACCACAGGAGCGTCCACGACCAGGCCTGGTCGATCCCCAGCGCCGCGGCGAAGCCCAGCCCGTGCACGAGGCCGAAGCAGAAGACCACCGCGAGCCGCGCCAGGCCCGCGCGGTCCAGGCCGAGGCGACCGTGCCCTGCAGTTTCAAGATCTGTGGCGTGCGATCGGCGCCGCCAGACGCGCCACAGGTGCCACCCGGCGACGACCGCGATCGACAGGGCGATGACGGGCTCGACGAACGACGCGGGCGCCTGTACGAGGCCGAGGGCCGCGAGGACGAAGGTCACCGAGTGGGCCAGCGTGAAGGTCGTCGCCGCGAGCACGATCTCGCGCAGGCGGCGCGATCCCGCGATGAGCGCCAGCAGGAAGAGGATGTGGTCGACTCCGCCGAGCAGGTGCTCGGCTCCGAGCCGGAAGAACTGCCAGAACCGCTCGGCCCAGGACTCTTCTGTGGAGAACGACCGATGCTGGGAGTCGAGAGCCGTGCTTCCGGACCTCAGGTCGAGGTCGTAGGTGACGATCGTCTTGCTGTCGCGCACGTAGCCCTCGGAGCCCGGGAACAGCCCGCTGCGCACCTCGTGCGCGCCGGCGGACTCCGGGCACCGGTAGTCGAGGACCAGCCGCGCGTACGGGACGCCCTCGCGTCGCCCGATGGTGAAGCCGCCGTCCCGGGCCGGGGCGCACGCCGTGCCCCCGGCCGTGACGCCGAAGCGCTCGGTCACGTACGCGACGACCGAGCCGGCGTGCCCGTCGAGCGCGGCGGCCTGCTCGGCCGCGTCACCGCCCTCGAACGCGGCGGTGCCCTCCTTGAAGAGCGGGTCGTCCTTCCCGGAGTCGGCGGCGGAGACGACGAGCAGGTCGTACTCCAGCTGGAGCTCGGCGCGGACATGGCCGGTCCGGGGCGACGCGAGATGGACGTAGGCCGTCGAGGTGAACCCGTGGGCGAGAGCCGGGACGGATCCGAGCACAGCGGGCAGGACACCGGACAGGACGGCCACGGCTACGGCGGCGATGACGGAACAGACGCGACGCCGCGCGGCGGGGGGCATATTACTCCTTTTCGGGCTTGGCGTACGAAATCTGGCCGATCCGGATGAACGACCGATATCTCGTGAATGAACCGATGACGAACCAATCCCGGTGAAGGACGCTTGAGGTCGGAAAGGACGCAGGCGATGAGATAGGAAGTAGGCGCACTTCCCGCGCCTCCGGAGGACGATCCCCATGCGCTCTCGGCTTCTGCCTGCCGGCACACTGGCCGCGGCGGTCGCGACCGCCCTGCTGGCCGGTGGATGCGGCTCCGGTGACGACTGGTCCCGGCCGCACGCGAAGGCCACCGCCGTCGGCACCCCGGGCCCGGGGTTCCTCCCCGCCTCCTCGCCCGCGCCGGAGGCGACGATCACGCCCCGGCCCGGCTCGTGGAACGGGGTCCGGCCGTCGGACGGCTACCGCGTGGTGCTGCTCACCGCGGGAGCGGACCGCCGGACCCGGACGCTGGTGAACGCCGTGACGGAGTGGGCCGAGGAGGAGCGGGTCAGCCTGAGGACCATCACGGCCGCGAAGCCGGCCGACTTCGTCCCGAGCATCAGCAGGGCGATCGAGCTGAAGCCCGACCTCGTCGTCAGCGCCGGCGACGACCTCGTCGATCCCCTGGCCCTCGTCACGCCCAACCACCTCGACCAGCAGTTCCTGGTGGTCGGCGCCGAGCTGGCCGAGCCTACGGCGAACGTCACCGCCGCCGACTGGGCCGGTGCGTCGTTCCGCGGCGAGGGACTCGGCATGTCCTCGACGTACGACTCGGCCAGCTTCACTCCC
The DNA here is from genome assembly GCF_005864065.1 of Microbispora triticiradicis. Lineage (NCBI taxonomy): Bacteria > Bacillati > Actinomycetota > Actinomycetes > Streptosporangiales > Streptosporangiaceae > Microbispora > Microbispora triticiradicis. Next base: position 321,648 of record NZ_VANP01000007.1, read on the forward strand.
GAGCGCGCGGGGCGTGCCGTCCGGGCCGGTGTCGCCGCCGTGCTCACCGGCTTCACCGGCAACGTGATCTGGCTGGACTAGACGGCGGAGGAGCTAACGGAGGAGCCGGCGGCCGGAGACGAGGTGGGCGTAGACGATGACGTTGTCGCGGTAGTGCCCGGAGGCGGAGTCGAAGGTTCCGCCGCAGGTGATGAGGCGCAGGCCGGGGAACCTCACCATGCCGTAGACCTTGCGGGTGGGGAAGCGGTCCTTCGGCACCCTCTCCAGGGAGTCCACCTCGAAGGTCACCCGGCTGCCGTCCTTCCTGGAGATCTTCACCATGTCGCCCGGGCGCAGCTCCCCCAGGCGGAAGAAGACCCCTGGCCCCTTCTCCGAGTCGACGTGACCGGCGATGACGGCGGGACCACGCGCGCCCGGCGACGGGCCGAGGCGGTACCAGCCCGCCTCGCCGACCCGGGAGAGAGGCGGGACCTCCAGCGTGCCGTCCGGGTTCTTGCCCAGCGTCATCAGCGTGGTGCGCACGCCGATCTCCGGGATCTCCAGCAGCACCGGCGGTGACGCGGGCAGCGCGCGTGCCGTGGCCTTCGGGTGCGCCGGCGGGGTGGAGACGGCGGCGGGAGGGGTGGGCGGAGCCGCCGGGCGGCCGCCGGTGCGGCCGGTGACGACCACGACGGCGGTGACGGCGGCGAGGGCCGCGGTCAGGCCGGCGAGGACGGCGGCGGGCCTGCCCAATTGATCACCGCTTCTGATCGAAAGCTACCGTCACATCATATGTCGCTTTCATGTAATTCAGTCCCCTGAGTCACTCGTGTACGCTCATGGGAGCAGTAAACGGTTATGTGGCAGCTTGCAAAGATCTGGACGGTTTTTTAGTGGTTCAGTCAGAAACTCTGCGCAGGCCGCCGCAACCTGATCACGTCCCCGCGATCCTCGATCGCGAGCGGGCCGGCCCGGGCCGCCACCGGGCCGCCAAGGGCGCGGACGGCAGGCGGGACCTCCCGGAGGTCGACCACGCGCGCATGCGCGTCACCGTGCTGGTCCCGGCCCACGACGAAGAGGACCAGATCGCGGAGACGATCACCTCGCTGCACGCCCAGCGGCGCAGGCCCAACCGGATCATCGTGATCGCGGACAACTGCACGGACAGGACCGCGGACATCGCGCAGGCGCACGGCGCCGAGGTCATCAGGACGGTCGGCAACCGCCACAAGAAGGCGGGCGCGCTCAACCAGGTGCTCGAAGTGCTGCTTCCTCTGATGGGGTCGCGGGACGCCGTGCTGGTCATGGACGCGGACTCGGCGCTCGATCCCGGTTTCGTCCACCACGCCGTGCTCCGGCTCGCCACCGGCAGGCTGGCCGCGGTGGGCGGCACCTTCACCGGCAAGCCGGGCGGCGGGCTGGTGGGCATGTTCCAGCGCAACGAGTACGCGCGCTACGCCCGGGACGTGCGGAGGCTGCACGGAAAGGCGCTGGTGCTCACCGGGACGGCGACGCTCTTCCGCGCGCTCGCCCTCAAGGAGGTCGTCAGGGCCCGCCGCGCCGGACGCCTCCCCGGTCGCGACCAGGTGTACGACGTGCGCGTCCTCACCGAGGACAACGAGCTCACCCTGGCGCTGCTGCACCTGCGGTTCCGCATCCTGTGTCCCGCCGAGTGCACGCTCACCACCGAGGTCATGGAGACCTGGAAGGACCTGTTCAAACAGCGCCTGCGGTGGAAGCGGGGCGCGCTGGAGAACCTCACCGACTACGGCTGGACACGGGTCACGTTGCCCTACTGGGGCCGCCAGCTCCTGTCGCTGGTCGGGATCGTCGTGATCTTCGCGTACCTCGGCGCCACGGCCTGGTCGATCGCCGTCACGGGCACGCTCGACTTCCATCCGCTCTGGGTGGCGGTGACGGGCGTCTTCATGATCGAGCGGATCGTCACCGTCCGGAGCAGGGGCGGCGGGCAGATGGCCGTCGCCGGCCTGCTGTTCGTCGAGATGATCTTCGATGTGTTTCTGCAGATCGCACAGGCGAAAGCCTTCTGGGACGCCGCGTGGCGTCGGGAAAGGAAATGGTGAACATGTACAACAACCCACCCATCGGGGGCGTGGCGGCGGGCTTCGGCGGTGCGGCGCTGACCGCCCCGTTCATGGGCTGGAACGCGCTCTGGATCGCCCTGGGCCTGTTCACGCTGGTGTCGGCCGCGGTGGCGGTCAAGCGGATCATCCCCAAGCGCGAGGCCTGACCCCGGTCAGGCGCTACGCCTGGAGCTTGCGGCGCAGGTCGGCGGCGTGGGGGTGGCCGAGATCACGGAAGATCTCGTACGCCTCCCGCCAGTGCTCGCGGGCCGTCTCCGGGTCGCCGACGGCCTCGCTCGCGTCACCGAGGTGTCCGAGCAGCTGGGCCCGCAGGGCCGGGTGGTCCGTCGGGCCGGCCAGCAGCAGGCCGCGGCGGAAGAGCGGGATCGCGCTCATCGGGTCGCCGAGCCGCTGGTGGAGCAGGCCCAGCGTGTCGATAGTGACCAGCTCGTTCGGCCGGTCACCGGCCCGCCGCTGCAGCTCCAGCGCCTGCAGGTGGTAGGGCAGGGCGTCCTGGAGGGAGCCGAGCTCCGACAGGTACCAGCCCACGGCGAGGGCGGCCTTGCCCGCCCAGTAGGGGTCGTCGATCTCGGTGAAGAGCGACAACGACCGCCCGGCCTGGTCGAGCGCGTGCTCGCCGTCGCCCTGCAGCCAGTAGACGTAGGACAGCACGAAGCGGTTCTCGGCCTCGCCCGCCCGGTCTCCGGCGGCGAGGCTCAGCCGGAGCGCCTCCCGCATGTGGGCGTGCGCCTCCTCGAACCGGTCGAGCCTGCCGTGCACGGCGCTCAGGAAGCGGTGCGCGTGCGCCGCCGCCGGCCGGTCGGTCATGGCGGTGGCCGCGCGCAGCGCCACCGCCCACGCCGCCCCCTCGTCGTGCCAGCGCCGCTCGTCGTTCAGGAACGTGTCCAGCGCCCAGCTCAGCTGCCAGGCGTGCCGGTGCATTCCCTCATCCTCGGCCTGCCGCAGCGTGGTCAGCAGCACGGCGTACTCGGCCTTCAGCCACCGCACGGCGGCCGCGAGGTCGAGCACCGGCTTCGGCTCGGCGCCGTCCACGGGCGCGCCGAGGGCCATCGGAATGGGCGCGCGCACCGGGTTCAGCACGAGTTCGGCGTGGTACGCGGTGTGCGTGTAATGGTCGAGCAGCCGGGTCAGCGCCTCCTGCCGCGCGGCCTCGGACTCCTCGGCCCGGACGCGTTCGGCGGCGTACGCGTGCAGCAGGTCGTGCATCCGGTAGCGGCCGGGCGCGTGCTCCACGACCATGCTGGCGTCGGTCAGCTCGGCCAGCGTGCGCCGGACCTCGGGCAGCGCCCGGCCGGCCAGCGCGGCGGCGGACGCGAGCGCGATGTCGGCGCCCGCGACGAGCCCGAGCAGCCGGAACAGCCGTGCGGCGTCCCGGCTGAGCGCGTCGTAGGACCAGGAGAAGACGACGTCGATCTCCAGCGCCGCGATCCGTCCACGGGGATTGCGCAGCTCCGTGGCGATCGCATCGGGCGGGAACCCGGTCAGCTGCGCCCGCGCCCCGACCAGGGCCAGCGCCAGCGGGAGCCGTCCGCACGCGGCCGCGATCGCGGCCACCGCGTCGCCGCGCCGGGTCCGTGTCGTGCCCGGGCCGAGGCGGCGGCCGAGCAGTTCGACCGCCTCCGGCAGGTCCGGGACGTCGAGCGTCAGCGCCGTGGCGCCGGTCTCCGCCACCAGGGCGGTGAGCCGCCGGCGGCTGGTGACGATCGTACGGGCGGCGGGTCCGGCCGGCAGCAGGGGCAGGACCTGCTCGGCGTCGCGGGCGTTGTCGAGCACGACGAGCAGGGCGCGCCCGGCCGTATGGCTGCGGTAGAGCGCCACCTGTGCCGTGAGGCCGGACGGAACGCGGTCGAGCGGCACCCCGAGCGCGTCGAGGAACCCGCGGACCACCTCCGCCGGCTCCATGGCGTCGTGGCGGGAGAAGCCACGCAGGTCCACGTACAGCCGGCCGTCCGGGAAGCGCGGCGCGGCCAGATGGGACCAGTGCACGGCGAGGGAGGTCTTGCCCACCCCGGCAGGACCGGAGACGGCGACCACCGCGGACGTGGCCGCGTCCAGCGCGCGCAGCGCCTCGGCCCGGCCGGTGAAGCCGTCGACGTCGGCGGGCAGCTGCTCCGGCGCCGGAGGCCGCCCGGCGTCCCCCTGTGCGGCGAGCTGGAAGGCAGCCCGGTCGTCCGGGGACAGGTTCAGCGCGCCGGCGAGCATCCGGACGGTGCCGGCGCGGGGCACCGGGACCCGGCCCGACTCGATCTCCCGGATCTGCCGCTCGCTGACGCCGGACAGCGCGGCCAGCTCCTCCTGCGTGAGCATCGCCCGGATCCGCAGGTCACGCAGCATGTCGCCGAACATCGATTCCCTTCCGTCGGCCCACGGTATTCGATCACGTTCGCGCGGACGGCAGCCTAACCGCCGGTCAACCGCCGGTCGAGCGCCTGCCCCCCGTACCGCCGCCGCTGGTTGGCTGGAGGGGCCTCACCGGTCCTGACAGGGCGCGGAGACGCACCGGGTCGGCGCTCGCGACGGGGGCAGCGCTGACAGCCACCGGGCTCTGGAGCCGCCGGGGGCTCCGGAGGCGCCGGGGAGGGCGGGAGGGACGGGAGGAGCACGCCGGGGGCCTCGCCGATCGCGACGGCCGAAATCACGGGGGTGATGGTGTTCGAGTTCGACGTTCTCGGGCCGCTGCGGGTGAGCCGTGACGGAGTTCCCGTGCGGCTGGGCGCGGCCATGCTGCGCCGCCTGCTCGCGACCCTGCTGTGCACGCCGGGCAGGCCGGTGGCGGTGCCGGCGCTGGTCGAGGCGCTCTGGGACGACGATCCGCCGCGCAGCGCGCACAAGACGCTGCAGATCTACGTGCTGCGGCTCCGGCAGGCGATGGGCGATCGCGACCGCGTCGTCCACGGCCCCGGTGGTTACGCCGCCGCCGTCTCGGAGTCCGAACTCGACGCGCTGCGGTTCCGGGAGCTGACGGCGGCCGGACGGGCCGCCAGGAGGAACGGGGACCCGGCGAAGGCGGGCGCGTTGTTCCGGCGGGCGCTCGGCCTGTGGCGGGGGCCCGCCTTCGCCGACGCCGGAGACGGGGCGCTCGTGGCGGACGAGGCGCGGCGGCTGGAGGAGGAGCGGCTGCTGACCTGCGAGGAACTGGCCGTGGCCGACCTGGCGTGCGGCCGCCACGCGGAACTGGTCACCGGCCTGACCGAGATGGCCGCGCTGCATCCGTACCGGGAACGGCTGCACGCCTGCCTCATGCTGGCCCTCTGCCAGGCCGGGCGGCAGGCCGAGGCGTTACGGGTCTACCAGCGGGTGCGCACCATGCTCGGAGAGGAACTCGGCGTGGAACCCGGCCACACGCTGCGGCGGGTGCACGAGGCGGTCCTGCGGGGCGACACCGGCGATGACAGCCGTGATCGCCGTAATTATCACTGCGGCGATCACGGCGGTGCGCCCGGCTCGGTCGCCGCACTGCTCCTCGGGCCCGAGGAGGAGCCGTACGGGGAGAGCGCGGGGTTCCCGTACGCCCTCCGCACAGACACGGCGGACCAGGCCGGTGCGGAGGACGCCGGGCCCGTGGTGGCCGCGCCGTGCCATCTGCCCCCGGACATCGGGGACTTCACCGGACGTCACGAGCTGGCCGATTCGCTGCGGCAGTGTCTCACCGGTGCGCAGGACCCGCCCGCGACACCGGTCGTGGCGCTGTACGGCAGGGCGGGCGCCGGCAAGACGACGCTGGCCGTCCACGTCGCCCACAGCCTGGGGGAGGTGTTCGCCCACGGCCGGCTCTACGTCGACCTGCACGGGACCCGCCCGCGGCCGGCCGACCCGGCCGATGCGCTGGCGCGTCTCCTGACCGCCCTCGGCGTGGCCGCGCGGGCGTTGCCGGACGGGCTGGAGGAGCGCGGGCGGCTGTTCCGCGCCGTCCTGGCCGACCGCCGCGTACTGGTGGTGCTGGACGACGCCGCGAGCGAGGAGCAGGTCAGGCCGCTCCTGCCGGGCGGCCCGGGCTGCGCCGTGCTGGTGACCAGCAGGCGCAGGCCGGCCGGGCTGAGCGCCCGCGCCGTACGCGTCGACGCGCTCGGCCCGGCGTCCGCGGCGGCGCTGCTCGGGCGGATCGCCGGACCGGAGCGGGTCGCGGCCCGGCCCGCGGTCGTGGCCGAGATCGTCCGCCTCTGCGGCCACCTGCCCCTGGCGGTGCGGATCGCCGGGGAACGGCTCGCGCAGCGCGAGCACTGGAGTCCCGAACACCTGGCCGACCGCCTGGGGGAGGAGCGGCGGCGCCTGGACGAACTCGTCGCGGGCGACCTGTCGGTGCGCGCGAGACTCGACGCCGACTACCGCGTGCTCGGCACGCCCGCCAGGCGGGCGCTGCGGATGCTCGGCCTGCTCGACGTCCCTGAGTTCGCCGCGTGGGTGCTCGCGGCGGCCCTCGACGTCCCGGTACGCGAGGCCGAGGCGTACGCCGACCTGCTCGTCGACGCCCAGTTGCTGAGCTGCGCGGCCGACGACGCCGGCGGCCGGTTCCGCTACCGCTTCCACGACTTCGTGCGGGCCTACGCCCGGGAACGCGCCGAACTGGAGGAGACCGGCGGCGACCGGGAGGAGGTGATCGCCCGTGTCCTCGGCGCGTTGCTCGCCGTGGCCGAGGCGGCGGAACGCGGCCTGCCGGAACACGTGGCCTCCGCCGTCCCGGGCGGCCCGATCAGCGGGACAGGCTGCGGATGACCACACCGAGCACCTCGTCGGTCCGCAGGTAACCCCAGCGCCGGGAGTCCATGCTGGCGGGGCCGTCGCCGAGGACCACCAGTCGTCCGGCCGGGACCAGGTCTCCCGCCGCGGCACGCACACCCGCTAGCACCTGGTCGGGCACCCTGTCACCCGGCACCGCGGCGATCCGCTTGATCAGCCACGACGTCCCGCCCAGCCGCGCCACCTCCGTCGCCGCCCCGCCGTACGGCGAGCGCCCGCCGTTCGGGCCGGCGTTCGTGTCGCCGGGGAAAGGGGAGCCCGACCCGTGGGCCGAGCCTGGGCCCGTGCCGTCGCCTGAGCCGGGGCTCGCGCCGTCGCGCGTGCCTGGGCCGGTGCCGTCGGGCGAGCCGGGGCCCGTGCCGTCGCGGGAGCCGTGCCGGAAGACCACGACCTGGCCGCGCCGCAGGGCCGTGCGCCCGCCGCGCCGTACGAGCACCCGGTCTCCCGGCCGGTATGCCGGGACCATGCTCGTCCCGGACACCCGGACGACGACGAAGCGACGCCGGGCGAACAATCCGGCCACGACCCCGGCGACCAGCAGCCCGGCGACCAGCGGCCCGGCGACCGCTGCCGAGGCCGGCAGCGGAGTAACGAGATGTCGCATGGCCACCCTCCGGACCCCGTCAGCCGGTCCCGGCCCCCCCCCGGCCGGGCCGGATCCCGTACGGCCGGCCCCGCACGCCCGCGGATCCGGCACGCCGCCGACTCTGCCCGGATCCGGTTGCGCGCCGGTTGCGCCGCGCCTGCGCGGTGCCTGCGCCCGGGCCCGGCCGGCCGCGACCGCGGCGCAGGTCGCACCGCGCATCCTCACAGGGCGGGCGGCCTACCACGCCCGCGAACCCCCTCCGAAGGGAGCAACACACATGATGCGGACGCTGAACCGTCTGGGAGACCGGATGCTCGAGCGGCTCCTTCCCGCCGCCGAGGCCAAGGCGGACCGGTGTGTCGAGTACTGGCCTACGGGCGGCTGCAACCGCTACAAGGACTGCTACCCCAACCCCACCGGCTTCCTGTGCATCACGTACTTCCGCAGCAGCTGCAGCGGCGCCTGGCAGAACATCGGGTACTGCTGAGGCCGGCTGACAGGTTCGTGATCCACGCCGTCATGGTCTACGCCGTGCTGACCGTCCGGCTCGTGCTGGCGGGGGTCTTCCTGGTCTCCGTCCTCACGAAGCTGCGCACGCGGCGGGCTTTCGGCGAGTTCACCACGGCGGTACGGCGACTCGGCGGCCTTCCCACGCCCCTCGTCGCGCCGGCCGCCGTGGTCGTCGTCGCCGTCGAGGCCGGAACCGTCGTCCTGCTGGCGGCGCCCGGTCTCGACGGCGACGCCACCGCCGGCCTCGTCCTCGCGGGGGCCCTGCTCCTCGGCTTCGCCGTCATCCTGGCGAGAGCCCTGCGGCGGGGCGCGGCCGGACCCTGCCGGTGCTTCGGCGGGTCGGACGAGCCGATCGGCCTCCGTGACGTGGCGCGCAACGGCGTGCTCGTCGCGTGCGCGGCCGCCGGGGTGGTCATGACCTCCGCCGGGGCGGGCGCGTCCGCAGGGACCGGCGCGGCCGTCTCGCCGGCCGCCGCCGCGCTGTGCCTGCTCGGGGCCTCGGTCGCCGTCGGCGCCGTCGTGCTCCTCGACGACCTGCTCGACCTCCTCCGCTGACCACCGAAGCCCTCTCCGCTGTCGAAGGGAACGCCCATGGCCGTCCTGGTCGCCGCCGTCATCGTGCTCGGCGGGCTCGTCCTGGTCAATCTCCTCCTGACCGCCGCCGTCATCAGGAAACTCCGGAAGATCACCAAGGAGCTCCCCGCGGGGAGGGCGCGGGACGGCTTCGGGCTCCCGGTGGGCGCCGAGGTCCCGGCCTTCTCCGCGCTCACGGTCGCGGACACGAAGGTCACCACCGACGACCTCGCGGGCGGGCGCACCCTCGTCGGGTTCTTCAGCACCGACTGCCGGCACTGTCTGCCGAACGCGCCCGGCTTCGCCGCCACCGCCCGCGACGCCGCGGCCGACGGCGTACGCAACCTGGCGGTGGTCGTCGCGGGGGAGGAGGAGCCCGCCGGCCTGCTCGACGCGCTCGGCGACGCCGTCACCGTCGTCGTGGAGAACGAAGGCGGCGCGCTGACGGACGCGTTCGCGGTCGCGGGGTTCCCGTCGTTCTTCCTGGTCGGCCCGGACGCGACCATCGCCGCCAGCGGCCACGAGCCGGAGTCGCTGCTCGCCGCGCCGTCCCTGACCTGACATGGCCGATGTGAGGGCGCGGCTCGGGCCGCTGCGACCCACCCTGGCGCTCGTCTGGCGGGCCGGGCCCGGGCTCGCCCTCACCCATCTCGCCATGGCGGTCCTGGGCGGCGCCTCTCCCGTCGCCATCACCTGGCTCACCAAGCTCCTGATCGACCGCCTGACCACCGGCACGGGCCCGGCGACGGCTCCGCTGGCCGCCGCGATGGCCGCACTCGGGGCACTGACCGCGCTGCTTCCCCATCTGTCCGGGTACGTCCAGCAGGAACAGCGGCGCCGTATCGCCTGGCGCACCAGCGACGAACTGTTCACCGCCGTGTGCCGCATGCAGGGCCTGAGCAGGCTGGAGAACCCCGGGTTCCACGACCGGCTCCAGATGGCCCAGCAGTCCGCGCAGACCGCGCCGCAGCTCATCACCGAGTCGGCGCTCGGCGTGCTGCGCGGCGGTGTCACCATCGCCGGGCTCCTCGGCGCGCTCGCCACGCTCAGCACGCCGCTGGCCGCCGTCGTGGCCGCGGCGGCCGGACCCGAACTGGTGATGCAGTTGCGGCTCAGCCGCCGCCGCGCGCACCTGCGCTGGGAGGTGGCCCCCGCCGAGCGCCGCCGGATGTTCTACCAGGCGTTGCTGCTCGACCATCAGGCCGCCAAGGAGATCCGGCTGTTCGGGATCGGCGGCTTCCTGCGCGGACGCATGCTGACCGAGCTGGCCGCCCAGCAGCGGGCCGAACGCCGGGTGGACCTCGCGGCCGTCCGTTACAACGGAGCGCTCACCGCCCTCAGCACGGTCATCGCGGGCGCGGCGCTGATCGTCATGGTCTCCCGCATCGCGGCGGGGCAAGCAGGCATCGGCGACCTGGCCGTGCTCACCGCCGCCCTGGCGGGCACCCAGTCGTCACTCTCCGGCATGGTGATCCAGCTGGCCCACCTGAACGAGGCGCTCGTCCTCGCCGGTCACTACACCCATGTCGTCACCATCGGGCCCGACCTGCCGGAGCCCGCCACCGGTGGCGGCGTCACGCCGCTGCGGCGCGGCATCGAGCTCCGCGACGTGTGGTTCCGGTACGACCCCGACCATCCGTACGTGCTCCGCGGCCTGAACCTGACCATCCCGTACGGCCGCAGCGTGGCCCTGGTCGGCCTGAACGGCGCGGGCAAGAGCACCGTCGTCAAGCTGCTGTGCCGCCTGTACGACCCCGAGCGCGGCAGCGTCCGCTGGGACGACGCCGACGTACGGGACCTGCGGATCGACGACCTGCGCCGCCGGATAGGGGCCGTGTTCCAGGACTACATGGCCTACGACCTCACCGCGGCGGAGAACGTCGCCGTCGGCGACGTCGGCTCCCTCGACCGGCCGGAACGCCTCCACGAGGCGGCCCGCCGGGCGGGCATCCACGACAGGCTCGCCGGCCTGCCCCGCGGCTACGACACCATCCTGTCCCGGTTCTTCGCCGCCGACCCGGACGAGGACCCCGGCCAGGGCGTGCTCCTGTCCGGCGGGCAGTGGCAGCGCGTCGCCCTCGCCCGCGCCCTCCTCCGCGCGGACACCGCCGACCTGCTCATCCTCGACGAGCCCAGCTCCGGGCTCGACCCCGACGCCGAGTACGCCGTCCACCGGCGGCTGCGCGACCTCCGCGCCGGCCGTACGAGCCTGCTCATCTCGCACCGCCTCAACACCGTGCGCGGCGCGGACCACATCGTCGTCCTCGCCGACGGCCGGGTGGCCGAGCAGGGCACCCACGACGAGCTGATGGCGCTCGGCGGCGAGTACGCCCGCCTGTTCACCCGTCAGGCGGCCGACTTCCAGCTCGCTCGGCCCACCGTCTTCGGTTCACCGGCCGACACGTGACGAGACCCGGGTGCCGCGTCACCTCGCCCGCCCGGCGAGGAACTCCTCCCAGGTCCGCCCGCCCGCGCCGGCGCCGTCCAGGGGCAGGTTCGCGCCGTTGCGGAACGCGCGGGCGGCCCGGCCCGGAGCCGGCATCGGCATGACGAGCCGGCGCCTGCCGACGGCCTTCAGGTAGTCGCGGGCGAGATCCTCCATCGGATACACGCGCGGCCCGGCGACGTCGGGCACCAGACCGGCCGGCGCGCCGAGGGCCAGCCCGGCGAGCCGGGCCGCCACCTCGCCCGCGTCGACCGGCTGGAACCGTACGCCGGCCCAGGTCGGCAGCACCGGCGGCAGCGCGCTCAGCCGGCTCAGCGTCGTCCAGACGAACTCGTGGAACTGGGTGGCGCGCAGGGTGGTCCACGGCAGTCCGCTGCCCTCGACGATCCGTTCGGCCTCCCGCTTGGCGGCGAAGTAGCCGAACATCGCCCGGTCGACGCCGCTGACGACGGGGACGCGATCGGCGCCGACGACCGAGACGAACACGACGTGCGGCCCGTCCGCACGGGACGCCGCGCCCACCAGGTTGCGGGCCTTGACCTCGTCGCCCTTGGCGCTGCCCGCGCAGTGCACGATGGTGCCGGCGCCCTTCACCGCGGCGTCGAGCCCCTCGCCGGTCGACACGTCACCGGTCACGAACTCCACGCCGTCCCGGTGATCGCGGGCGCTCCTGCTGAGCACGCGCACGCGGTGGCCCGCGTCCCGCAGCAGCGGTACGACGAGCCGCCCGAGCGTGCCGGTGCCGCCGGTGACCAGGGTGAGCGAGGTCATGATGGTCAACTCCTCGGGTCCGGGGGCCCCGGTCACATCGGCCGGGCCCTCTGGGTCTACCAATGAGGGACACCGGGGCGGAGAGGAATGTGACGCGGTGGACGAGCGGGAGTGGCTGACGGAGCGTTTCGAGGAGCACCGCACCCGGCTGCGGGCGGTGGCCTACCGGATGCTCGGCTCGATGAGCGAGGCCGACGACGCCGTACAGGACGCCTGGCTGCGGGTCAGCCGCGCCGGCGCCGGCGGCGTGGAGAACCTCGGCGCGTGGCTCACGACGGTGGTGGCGCGGGTGTGCCTCAACGTGCTGCGTTCCCGTGAACACCGGCGCGAGGAGCATCTGGGGGTACGTGTGCCCGACCCGGTCATCGATCCCGAGTCGGGGGCCGACCCCGAGCACGAGGCGGTGCTCGCCGACTCGGTCGGGCTCGCGCTGCTGGTGGTGCTCGAAACGCTCTCTCCGGCCGAGCGGCTCGCGTTCGTGCTCCACGACATGTTCGCGGTGCCCTTCGAGGACATCGCCACGATGATCGACCGCTCCCCGGCCGCGGCCCGGCAACTGGCGAGCCGCGCCCGGCGGCGCGTACGGGGACAGGCCCCCGCCCCCGATCCCGACCTCGCCCGGCAGCGTGCGGTCGTCGAGGCGTTCCTGGCCGCCGCCCGCGACGGCGACTTCGACGGGCTCGTCGCCGTGCTCGCCCCCGGCGTCGTGCTGCGGTCCGACGGCGGCGTCGCGCGGGCCCGCCACAGCACCGTCGTCACCGGGGCGCGGGAGGTGGCGGCGCAGGCGGCCGTCTTCGGCTCGCTCTCGCCGTACGCGCGACCGGCCCTGGTCAACGGGGCGGCCGGAGTCGTCGTCGTGGCGAACGGCCGGCCGCTGTCCGTCATGGCCTTCACCGTCACCGGCGGGAGGATCGCCGCCATCGACGTGCTGTCCGATCCCGAACGCCTGGCCAGGCTCGACCTCACCGTCCTCGGCGACTGAGCGCCGCCACCGGCCGCCGTTGAGCGCCGCCGGCCGGGCGGAGTTCGTCCCGGTGCCGGCTCAGCGGCCGGAACCCGCCTCGCAGCGGCGCTTGAGGCTCTCCGCCTCGGTGCGGACGTACCTGCGGGTGCGCCCGCCGGTGAGCAGGCCCACCAGCGGCGCCAGCGGGCCGGACTGGGCAATCGTGAGAAGGACCGACACCCCGCCGCCCGGCCGGGGCGTGAGCACGTGGCCCGCGACCGTGACGACGCCCCCGCTCGCCGCCCGCCACGTGAAGGACGCGCCGTCGGTGAACTCCGTCACCTCCCAGACCATCGGGGGAAGCGCGGGTTGTTTGATCCGTACGCGGACGCCGGGCCCCAGCGGGCCGTCGACGGCGTACGCGACCCGGGTCATGGTGGGGAGGAACTCCGGCCACCTGACGACGTCCGTCAGGATCCGCCAGACCCGTTCCTGAGATGCGTCGATGTCGACGCCGGTCTCGAACCGCATCGCAGTTGCCGCTCCTTCTCCGTACCGGAGCCGCGCGGGGGGCCGGGCCCGCGTCGGACCACCGTGGCTCACGTCACGATGATCACACCTTGTGCCGGCGGTGCCGCACCCGGGCCGCGACCGGCTCGCCCCGGCCGGGGCCGGGGTGAGCCGGTCGCGGGAGGGCCGGGCGCCTGGAGGACGCCCGGCCCGCGATATCAGCCGGTCGGCCTCGTCAGACCCGCTTCCACGGGCCGTTCGGGTCGCCGGGCGCCTGGTTGCGGCTGTACCACTTCGCCTGGTAGACGACGCCTTGGTACTCCGCCCGGTCTCCGGTGAGGAAGATCCGTGACGGGGTCCACACGGGGGTGCCGTCCGCCGTGGACACGATCTGCTGCCAGGCCCCGTACGGGTTGCCGGGGATCTGGTTCCTGGAGTACCACGAGTTGAGCCAGACGGTGCCCTGGTAGGTCACCTGGTCACCGGTGTGGTAGATCGTGCTCGCGGCCCAGGCCGGCGGGTTGTCGATCACGATGGAGACGGTCTGCTCGGTGGTCAGCCCGTTCGTGCCGACCGCGTCGATCCTGAGCTGGTAGGTGCCGTTCGGATAGGCGGTGGTGTCGACGACGAGGTCGGGGTGGAGCCCGTCGTCGTGACTGCCGGGCGCCTTGGTGTTGTCGGTCAGCGCGACGCCGTCGCGGACGAGCGCGATGGTGGTGTGGGCCACGTCGGACGCCTCGCCGCCGAGGTCGACGGTGAAGGTCGGCGTGCCGGAGACGGAGGCGCCTTCCGCCACCGAGACGTGCTTGATCGTCAGGTAGGGCGCGAGGGTCCAGAAGTGGTCCGGGACGCTGGCGTCACTCGTCGCGGGTGCCGGGCTGGCGACGAGGGTCGCGTTGCGTCCGTTGCCGGACGAGTCCGCGACGGCCGTTCCTCCGTTCTCGTCGAACGTGTAGCGCAGGACGTCGCCCGCGCCGGCCTGCCCGGCCGCGAGGGCGGCCACCTCGGACGCGGTCAGCGCGCGGCCGTAGACGTTGAAGTCGTCCACCGCGGCAGCCAGGTAGGGGTCCCCTCCGTACTGCGAGCGGCCGATCCAGTTCTGGGTGGTGGCGCCGAGGTTGGCGGGGCGCCTGGTGACGCCGGGGTTGGTGCCCACCACCTGGTCGTTGACGTAGAGGGTGCCGGTGGTGCCGGACACGGTGACCGTCACCAGCGACCAGGTGTTGAGCGGGAGCGTCGTGGTGGAGCTGATCTGCTGCTCTCCGCCGGCGCCGCTCGTCGTGATGGCGAACCGGAGCCCGGTGTTCTTGTTGAGCGTCAGGAACATGTAGGCCGACGTGCCGGTGCCGAAGTCGAACACCCGCGACCATGTCGAGTTCTTGGCCGGGTTGACCCACGTGGAGACCGTGAAGTCGCCCGTGACGCCGCTCACCGCGCCCCGCGGCACGTTGACATACTGGTTGGTCCCGGACAGCGCGACGGCCTTGCCGAGCTTGCCGGCCACCCGGGTGCCGCCGATGCCGGAGGACGTGACGGTGGTGTCGTTCCACTGCACGACCTGGGCGCCCGGGTCCTTGCTCATGCCGTCGACGGCGAGCACCAGACCCGTGCCGTAGTTGACGAGCTGGTTGTGGCCCTTCCCGTCGGGGACGACCTGCCAGAGCTGGGTGTTGCCGCCGGTGTCGGTCTCCACGACGGCGGACGCGCCGTTGCCGGACGAGGCGTCCTTCACCCCGAGCACCAGGCCGCCGGCCGCGTTGACCACCTTGTACAGGCCGGAGCCGGTGGAGACGAGCTTCCACCTCTGCGTGGCGCCGCCCGCGGCGGTGGCCTGGTTCACCAGGGTCCCGGCCGACGTCCCCGCATCGTGGGTGTCGAGCGCGAGCCCGCTGTTGAGGTTGGTGATCCGATACGTGTTCTCGAGGTCGGTCGCCGTGCCGGCGCCGCTGATCACCAGGTGGTAGGCGTCGGCGGAGCTCATCGCCACCGGCACGGTGATGGACCCGTCGGTCACCTTGTAGACGGTGTCGGAGATGGTGATCGGGCCGGCGACGGGGTTGGTGCGCCCGTACGACGGGGTGTACTCGAGCGTGGCGTGGACCGTTCCGCCCAGGTCGAGCTTGTCCAGCCCGTCGACCTTGACGGCGGTGGCGCCGC
This sequence comes from Microbispora triticiradicis, assembly GCF_005864065.1. Lineage (NCBI taxonomy): Bacteria > Bacillati > Actinomycetota > Actinomycetes > Streptosporangiales > Streptosporangiaceae > Microbispora > Microbispora triticiradicis. Next base: position 336,965 of record NZ_VANP01000007.1, read on the forward strand.
TGCCGCCGCCGAAGACCACGCTGACCTGCTTCTTGTCGGCGGGCACGGCGGCGGCGCCGTCGAGGCCGGTCGTGGCGTTGGGCGGGGTGGTGGTGACCATGTCCCCGCTCATGTCGGCGTACCACTTGTAGAGCCAGTAGGCGCCGTTCGGGCTTCCGCCGGTGCCGGTCAGCAGGTCGCCGAGCGCGCCGTAGCCGTTCCAGAACGCGAGCTCGGCGTCGTGGATGCCGTATCGCTCGAACTTCGCGATGTACCCCACCAGGGAGCCCGGGATGCCGACCTCGGAGGGCGCCGCGTACTCCTCGATGGAGATCGGGCGCGGGCTGATGCCGAGGTCCTTCATGATGGCGTTGACCTTGGCGAGGTCAGTCACGATCTTGCCCGAGTTGATCAGTTCGTGCCAGGCGAGGATGTCGGGGACCGTGTCGGTCGCGACCGCGTTCCTGAGGAACTTCTCCATGTCGTTGATGTTGTCGGAGAAGCTCGGGCCCTGGATCGGCGTGGTCGGGTCGAGCGACCGCACCTGGCGGAAGGTCTTCGTCCAGAAGTCCTCGTAGGTGCCGTTGGACGCGAGCCAGGTGTTGTCCGACTCGTTCCACAGCTCCCACGCCGCCATGTTCGTCGCGCCGGAGGCCTGGACGGCCTTGACCTGCTGCTCGACAACCGTCGGCCACGTGTTCCAGCTGAACTGGTACGGCCAGCCCGCGTAGTAGTCGGACAGGCGGTTCACGACCTTCGCGCCCGCTCTGGCCGCCTTGTCGGCGACCACCAGCACGTCGCCCTTCGCCTGCTGCCTGCCGCCCACGGCCATCTGGACGAACGTGTTCGGCTTGATGGCCTTGACCAGGGCGTCGGAGGGCGTCGCGTCGTCGGCGAGGCCGTACAGGGACCCCGTCGCGACGTGGGTGACCGGGCGGAAGGGCTGGTCGGCCTTCACCACGAGCGTGGCCGCGGGGGCCGGGTCGGCCGACGCGGGCGAGGCGGGGAGGGCGGCCCCCGCGGCCGCGATGGTGAGCGCGGCCACCAGAACCGCTGCCTGGTGGGAAGTGCCCTGGCGCCGGTTCGGGCGAAGGCGCGGGGCCGATGCCCTTTCCGGGGGGGATGCCGCTCGAGACATGCGTACTACTCCTTTGCGTTCGTGAACGAGGGGGTCGTTCACACTTGCGTTACGCGTCGTCTCGGAGGGGCCGGGCCGTATCAGCCGGACGATGTTATCGCTAACATCGTCACGCATGATGCGGCACGTCCTCCAAGAGGGCGCGTGGCTCCGGGGACCGTTCGGCCCGCGGGAAGCAGGGGATCGTCGAGGATGGCTTGCGAGGTGGCCGGGCGGAGGGGACTCCTCAGTCCTTGACGGCGCCGGCGGTGACTCCCGCGGCGACGTAGCGCTGCGCGAGGACGAGGAGCACGGTGGCGGGGATCGAGGCGATCACGGCGGTGGCCATGATGGCGTTCCACTGCTGGTTGTTGTTGCCGATGTAGTGGTAGATGCCGAGCGTGATGGGCTGGTGGTCGCCGCCCTGGTCGAGGGTGCTGGCGAAGACGAAGTCCGACCAGGCCCACAGGAACGCGAACAGCGACACCGTGATGACCGCGTTGCGGCTGACCGGCAGCACGATCGACCAGAACGTCCGCAGCGCCCCCGCGCCGTCCACCCGGGCGGCCTGCAACAGCTCCTCCGGGATCCCGGACATGAACGTCGTGAAGATCAGCACGGCGAACGGCACCGCCAGGGTGGAGTCGGCCAGGATCAGCCCCGGCACGGTGTTCAGGACCCCGGTGCTCAGGTAGATCGCGTAGAACCCCATCGCCATGATCACTCCGGGGATCATCTGCGCGACCAGCAGCAGGAAGCTCAGCACGCCGCCGCCGCGCGGGCGCAGCCTGGCCAGCGAGAAGGCGGCCGGAGCGGAGATCACCAGGGTCAGCGCCACCGTGCCGAGCCCCACCACGAGGCTGGTGGCGAGGTAGGGCCCCTGCTGCTCCAGCACGGCCCGGTAGCCCTCCAGCGTCCCGTTCACGGGGAACCAGTCCGGCGGCGACTTGCGCATGTCCTGGTCGCGGGTGAACGACACGTTGATCATCCAGTAGACCGGGAACAGCATGAGCGCGGTGAACACCACGCCCAGGCCGGTGTGCCACCAGGTGCGCCGGTTCGCCGTCATGCCAGTGCCTGCCTTCGCTGTACGCGGATGTAGACGAGGCCGGAGACCAGCGCGATCACGATCAGCAGGTTGCCGACCGCCGCGCCGGGGCCGAAGGAGGGCAGCAGGTTGCCGAAGCCCAGCCGGTACGACCAGGTGGCCAGCGTCGTGGACGCGTCGCTCGGCCCGCCCTTCGTCATGATCCAGATGATGTCGAACACCTTCAGCGTGTAGACCAGCCCGAGCAGCAGCGTGATCGCCGAGACCGGCCGCAGCAGCGGGAAGGTCACCCGCCAGAACCGCTGCCAGCCGCTCGCGCCGTCCAGGGCCGCCGCCTCGTGGATGTGGGACGGGATCGCCTGCAGGCCGCTGTACAGCACCACGAGGTTGAACGGGATGCCGATCCAGATGTTGGCGATGGTCACCGACCACAGCGACCAGTCGGGTGAGGTCAGCCAGTTGACCGGTCCGATCCCGAACGCGTGCAGGACGGCGTTGACCACACCGGAGTCGCTGTTGAGCATCCACGACCAGGTCGAGGACGACACGATCAGCGGCAGCAGCCACGGCACCAGGAACAGCGCGCGCAACGTGGCCGACAGCCGGAAGTGCCGGGTGAAGAACACCGCCAGGGCGAGCCCGATGGTGAACTGGAAGGCCAGCGACACCAGGGTGAACACCACCGTGTGCCACAACGCCGGTCCGAAGGTGGCGTCGCCCACGGCCTTCGCGTAGTTCGCGAGCCCGGTGAACGGCGCGTCCCCCTGCACGAACGACCGTACGGTGTAGTTACGCAGGCTCAGGTCGACGTTCCGGTACAGCGGATAGGCGTAGAACGCGAGCAGATAGATCACCACCGGCGCGAGGAACGCCCACGCCGTCCACTGCCCGGCCGCACTCTTTCCTGGCGCGCTCTTTCCCGGTGCCCGCTGTCCCGGCCGCCGTACGATCCGGCGGAGGGCGCCCCCGGCCGCCCCGGCCGGTGCCGGTTCCCGCCCGTCGTCCGCCGTGGGCGCGGCCGGCGTCTGTGTCGCGTGTTTCATGCTTTCCTTCGTCTGACGTCCGCGGGACGGGGACGTGCGCGCGGGTTTGCTCCTGGGGCCCGCGCGCACTGTGCCTGCTCGATGCGCGCCTGCTGACTGCGTGCCTGCTGAGTGCGTGCCTACTGGGTGGCGCTCGCCGCCGTGCCCTGGGCGGCCGTCAGCGCCTCCTGCGGCGGCTGTGATCCGCTCAGCGCGGCCTGCATCGCCTTCCACATGGGCTCGGAAATCTTGGGGTACTTCGTGCCGAGGTTGTCGCTGGTGCGGCCCTTGGCGGCCTTGACCGCCTCCACCCACACCTTGAGCTCCGGGTTCTGCTCGACCTGCTTGGCCTGCACCGCCTCCGTCGGGGCGATGTACGAGAGCGTGGTCGTGGTGTTGAGGGAGTTGTCCGTGCTGGCCAGGCAGGTCACGAGCTTCTGCGTCGTCGCGTAACGGGCCGCGTCCTTCTGCGCGGGGATCGTGACGAACTCGCCGCCGGTCGGCGCGGGGGCGGTGCCGCCGTCCTTGGCGGGGATCGGGATGATGCCGTAGTCGAAGCCGGCCTTCTTGGCGTTGGCGAGCTGCCAGGTGCCGTTCTCGCCGAAGGCGAAGTCGCCGGTCGCGAACTCCTGCCAGCTCGTGGTCTGCGTGTTGTTGATGACGGAGTTGGGGGCGTACCCCTTCTTCACCCAGTCGGCCCACAGCGACAGCGCCGCCACGCCCTGGGGGGAGTCGAGCTTGGTGAGGTTCGCGCCGGAGCCCCAGAACCACGGCAGGAACTGGAAGCTGCCCTCCTCGGTGCCGATCGCCGAGAACGTGATGCCCTTCTTGCCGGCCGCCTTCACCTTCTCCAGCGCCGCCGTCAGCGACGCCCAGTCCTTGATGCCGTCGGCCTCCACCCCGGCCTTCTTCAGCACCTCCTTGTTGTAGTACAGCGCGAGGGTGTTGGCTCCGATCGGGATGCCGTACGTCTTGCCGCCGATCTGGCCCGCCGCCAGCAGGTTCGGCGACACGGCCGAGGTGTCGATCTTCGTCTCGTCCGTCGAGGTCAGCACCCCCGCCTCGGCCAGCGTCGAGACGACCGGGTTGTCCACGATGAGCACGTCGGGCGAGTTGCCCTGCTGCGCCGCGAGCAGCGCCTTGTTGGTCAGGTCGGTGGTGTCGTAGCCGGTCCGCTTGACGGTCACGCCGGCCTGGGTGCCGCACTGGGTGAGCAGCTTCACCCAGTCGGAGGAGTCGTCGAACTGCGGGTACGGGTCCCAGATCGTGTAGGTCCCGCCCCCGGCGGCCGCCTGGCTCGCGCCCGCCGAGGCGGTGTCTCCGTCACCGCCGCCGGACGACCCGGAGCACGCGGTCAGTCCGCCCGCGAGGGCGAGAGCCGCCAGGCCCAGGCCGGTGGCGCGCCGGCCCCTGTCGAGGCTTTCCATATCGTTCTTCCTTTCGACGGCCGGCGTCCGGCCGATGTCATCTCTTCCACCGGCGCGGGTCCGCATTCTGCGCCTGAGGGGGGAGAGCAGGAGGTGAAGCGGAGCCACCCGCCCCGAGTCCGGCGAGGCGAGCCGCGGGCGGTTCCCATCGGCTGTCGCGGGCCGCGTGCCAGGCGCGGCCCGCGCGGTCATCCTGAGGCGGCGATCGGAATCCAGACCCGCATCGGGCCCTCGCTCCGGTTGCCCCACAGGAAGTACGGCACCGCCGTGAGCGTGAAGGGGGTGCCGCGGCGCCCCCTTCCGCTCGCGGCGGTGTAGAGCGCGTCGCCGGTGTCGGCGAGCGTGCCGCCGGCGGTGAGCACGACCGGAAACTCCGGCAGGTCCTCCCGGCGGTCCGCGACGGCCGGTGCCGCGGGGTCCAGCCGCACGTCCTCCATGACCGCGCCGGGCGGCAGGTCGGCCTGCTCCAGGCAGTACACGAGCGGCCCGCGGGCCAGCGCCACGCAGCCGCGTACGGCGTCCACCCGTGGGTGCGCGCTCACCTGCCGGACCGGCATCTCCAGATCGAGGACGACGTTCGTGCCCGGCGCCCAGGCCCGGGTGAGCCGTACGTAGCCGTCCCGGACGGGGGCTATCACCGGGCCGCCGTCGATGCGTACGGTGTGCGCTTCGCACCATTCCGGCACGCGCAGCGCGAGGGTCCAGGGGACGGCCGCGGCACCGTCCAGGGTCAGCTCGATCCGGCCCCGCCAGGGATACTCGGTGCGCATGTCCACCCGTACGGCGGAGCCCGCGACCTCGGTGTCCACGCTGCCCGAGGCGTACAGGTGGATCTGCAGGCCGTCCTCGTGTGCGGTGGCCAGGTAGCCGTGCAGGGAGGCCATCAGCCGGGCGATGTTGGGCGGGCAGCAGGCGCAGGTGTACCAGGGCAGCCGCCGTGCCGCCGACTCCTCTCCGGCGCCCGTGTGCCCCGTGCGCAGCTGCAGGGGGTTGGAGTAGAAGAAGTGCCTGCCGTCGTGGGACACGGCGACGGCGACCGCGTTGTACAGCGCCCGTTCCATCTCGTCGGCGTACCGCGCGCGGCCGGTCGCCAGCAGCAGCCGCCAGTTCCACTGGAAGCTCGCGATGGCCGCGCAGGTCTCGGCGTACGCCCGGTCCGGCGGCAGTTCGTACGGATCGCCGTACGCCTCGTCGCGGTGGCGCGACCCGTGCGCCCCGGTCACGTAGGTGCGCCGGCGCACGGCGTCCTCCCACAGTCGCTCGGCGGCGTCGAGCAGTGTGCGGTCGCCGGTCTCCACGCCGACGTCGACCATCCCGGCCAGGAGGTAGAGCTGGCGTACGGAGTGCCCGGCGACCTCCGCGGCCTCGCGTACGGGCACGTGGTCCTGGTAGTAGACGGGGCCGAACCGGCCGGGCCCGAGCAGCCCCCGTCCGCGCAGGTCGAGGAACCGGCGGGCCAGGTCCAGGTAGGGCCGGTGCCCGGTCAGCCGGTACAGCTCGGCCAGGGCGGTCTCGATCTCCGGGTGCCCGCAGACCTCGTCGGCGCCGCCCGGCCCGAAGCGCTCCACCAGCAGGTCGGCGAAACGGCGGGCGACGGTCACCAGGCCGGGACTCACACCGGTCCTGGCGGCGGCCACGGCGGCCTGGATGAGATGGCCGGCGCAGTACAGCTCGTGGCTCCACTCCGGCTTGCGCCACCGGTCCTCGGGCGCGGCGACGGTGAAGTAGGAGTTGAGGTAGCCGTCCGGCTGCTGGGCGCGGGCGAGCAACGCGGCCGTGTCGTCCACGAACGACCGCAGCCCGGCGTCACCGGGTGAGCGCCCGAGCTCCCAGGCGGCGGCCTCCAGGGTCTTGTGGACGTCGGAGTCGGCGAACCACATGCCCGCGAACGCCTCATCCGCCTCTCCCGCGGCGGCGCGAAGGTTGCCGATGTTCCCGGCACCGTGCAGGTTGTCCACGCAGTGCGGGAGCGTGACCGCGGCGTTGCGCCGCTGCCACCGCCCAAGCAGGCCGTCCGGATCGAGACGGACCTGGTCCGGACCCAGCGGCCACAGCGCGGCGATCGCCCCGGGCCCCGGAGCGACCGGCCCCGTGGCGCCGTCGGGGACGGAGGGGGCCGGCGCCTGGATCGGGTGGACGCCGGGAGCGGCGGGTGTGTCTGACAGCTTCTGCTGAGTCATGCCTCAATCTTTCGTGCGACAGGGACGTCCTTCACGCCGCCGAGGACCTGTCCCGGTTACGGCGAGGAACATGCAGCAGGAAAAAATTAGGAAAGAAGGAAAACGATTGCCGTCACGGTATCCAACCTGGATCAGGACCGTCAATAGCCTGTTTCCACGCTGTTACAGTGACCTTGCGGCCGATTGCGGGGCCTATAAAGTGAGGCCCAGGCAACCGGCAAGGAAAGTGGGGGAAACGTGGGGAAGTCGGAGCGTCATGCCACGATCGCCGACGTCGCGGCGCTCGCCGGGGTGTCGGTGGGCACGGTCTCCAAGGCCCTCAACGGTCGCGGGTCGTTGCGCGAGGAGACCCGGATGCGGGTGCGCGAGGCGGCCAGGCAGCTGGCGTTCGAGGCCAACGCGGGTGCGCGGAGCCTGCACTCGGGACGCACCTACACGGTCGGCATGATCACCACCGACACGATCGGGCGGTTCAGCATCCCCGTGCTGATGGGCGCGGAGGACGCGTTGGGCGCCGGGGAGATGTCGGTCTTCCTCTGCGACGGGCGCGACGACCCCATCCGCGAGCAGTACTACGTCAAGACCCTCCTCAGCCGCCGGGTCGACGGCATGATCGTGACCGGCCGGCGCACCGAGGCGCGGGCGCCCATCGGCGCCAACCTGCCGGTGCCCGTGGTCTACGCCTTCATCAGCTCCTCCGACCCCCAGGACTGCTCGGTGGTCCCGGACGAGGCGGGCGGCGCGCGCAAGGCGATCGAGCATCTCCTGGCCGTCGGGCGCACCCGGATCGCCCACATCACGGGACCCGAGCACCACGACTCCGCCCGGGTGCGCGCGGCCGCGGCGACGGAGCGGCTCGCCGAGGCCGGGCTGTCCCTGGTCGCTCCACCGCTGTTCGGCGGGTGGAGCGAGGTGTGGGGACGTCAGGCCGTCGGCATCCTCCTGGCCGGCCGGACCGAGTTCGACGCCGTCTTCTGCGGCAACGACCAGATCGCCCGGGGCGTCTGCGACGCGCTGCGGGCCGCCGGGCGCCGGGTTCCCCAGGACGTCGCCCTCATCGGCTTCGACAACTGGGATGTCATGACCGAGGCCAGCCAGCCGCCGCTGACCAGCATCGACCTGAACCTCGAAGGGCTCGGCCGTTCGGCGGCCGAGATGCTGCTGGCGGCCATCAACGGCTCCCCCTCCCCGGGCCGCCACGCCCACCCGTGCCGGCTCGTGGTGCGGGAGTCGACCTCGGTGCCGCTCTCGTGACCGGTCCGGCCGCCCGGCCGTAACGGCCCGGCCGCGCCACCGCACTCGTTCCAGTGTCTTATTTGCGGCGACTTGCCTAGATCGTCCCTCCCAACCTAGTATTCCGGCAGAGTTACTAGGAAATGCCTGCCGCCCCTGAGGCGCGCAGTGCGGGAAGGGGCGCACCATGCCCACGACCACGCCCGCGACCCTGCCGTCCACGGCCCAGTCCGTGGACACCCTCTGGTTCACCCGCTGTCCGGTCCCGACGGCGAGCGGACTCGCCCACGCGCTCGGCTGGCTGGCCGGCCGCTACGCGGACCTGGGCGTCGACATCGGGGTCCTGCAGGACGCGCCCCTGGAGATCGCCAGGCACCACTACGACCACGACCTCGTCGGCCTGATCCGCGAAGGGGGGAACGTCCCCGCCATCGCGGCCCGCGCCGAGGGCGCCAGGACCCGGCTGATCGGGCTGACCTGGATCGACGAGGGACAGTCGATCGTGGTCCGCGGGGACTCCGCGATCGACTCGCCGGCCGCCCTGCGCGGCGCCCGGGTCGCGGTTCCCGGCTGGGCCGCGACCAGGGACACCAGCATGGCCCGCGCCATGGCCCTGCACGGGTTCAAGGGCGCGCTCGGCCTCGCGGGCCTGTCGCTCGACGACGTCGAGTTCGTCGAGCTGCCGCTCGACCCGGTGGTGCCTCCCGGGCGCGTCCGCGCCGAGCGGGCCGCGCCGCGCTTCCCCGAACTGGACGCGCTCGCCGCCGGCCGCGTCGACGCGGTGTACGCCAAGGGCGCCGCGGCGCTGGAGGAGGCCCGCCTCCGCGGCGCCGTGGTCGGCATCGACCTGGACGCGCTGCCTGCGCGGCGCTCCAGGGTGAACAACGGCACCCCGCGGCCGATCACCGTGCACGAGGACCTGCTGCGGTCGCGGCCCGAGCTCGTGGTCGAGTTCCTGGTCCAGTCGCTGCGCGCGGCCGACTGGGCGGCGGGCGACCTGGAGGGCGTTCGCGAGGTGCTGGCCGCCGAGACCGGCTCCGGCGCCGACGGGGTGCTCCTCGCCTACCGCGACGGGTTCCACCGCACCCTGCACCCCACGCTGGACGACGAGCGCGTCGACCTGCTGCGGACACAGAAGGCGTTCCTCCAGCGCCACGGCTTCCTGAGCGCCGACTTCGACCTCGACTCCTGGATCGACCCCGACCCGCTGCGGCTCGCGTACGAACGCGTCTCCCGGCGGGACTGACCCGAAAGGCCATGCAGTGATCAGCACACCCACGCCCGGCGGCCCCGGCTCCGCGGCCCGCCCCGCCGGACGTGCATCCGTCCGCCGCCTCGTGTTCCCGGTGGCGGTCGCCGCCCTCGGCGCGCTGCTGGCCGCCTGCGGCGGTCCCGCGGCGTCGTCCGAGACCGGGCAGGGCTCCGGGCAGGGAGTCGACACCGTCCGCGTCGGCGTCATCGCCGGATCGCCCCCCGGCGTGTACTCCGCTATCGAGAACGGGTTCTTCGCCAAGGAGCGCATCAAGGTCGAGCTCGTGACCCTCAGCGGCGGTCCCGCTCTGGTGGCGGCCACCGAGGGCGGGTCCATCGACATCGCCTGGGCCGACATCTTCGCCTGGACCTCCGCCATCCAGCAGGGGTTCAAGCTGACGATCATCAATCCGGCCAACGCCCTGAAGCCCGGTCAACCGGTCAACGTCATCGTGGCCAAGCCGGGCAGCGGCATCACCTCCGCGAAGGACCTGGCCGGCCGGAAGCTCGGCGTCCCGGCGCAGGCGCTGACCACCGTACAGATCAAGAAGTGGCTGGAGGACCAGGGGCTCGACCCGAACGGTCCGAAGTACACGACGGTGCAGGACCGCACCACCTCCGGCGGGCTGGTCGCCCAGGGCACGCTCGACGCGGCGGCCACCAGCGGGGCGTACGTCACCGCCTGGCAGGCGCAGTACGGCCTGACGGTGGCCGGCGCGTTCGACTCCGGCGTCCCGGACGGCGCGGCGACCTCCGGCTACGGCGCCAAGCGCGCGTACGCCGAGGCCCACCCCGACCTGATCAAGCGTTTCGTGCGGGCCGTCCGGCAGGGGGTGACCGCGTTCCAGTCGGTCGCCCCGCTGGAGCAGAACACCCTGCTGGTGAAGTACGGCGGCGCCGACGTCGGCAAGCTGGAGTCCAAGTATCCGGGCGCCCTGCAGAAGGCCTCGGCGGCGACCAGCGGCGAGTTGCGCGGCCCGTTCGACGTGGCGGCGGAGAACAAGTGGATCGAGATCGGCGCGCGGTACGGCGCGCTGAAGCAGGCGATCGACCTCACGCCCTACCTGTGGCCCACCGCCACGGCCGCCAATCCCTGACCTCACGACGAACGCTGGGAGCTCTTCGGATGGCGATTTCGACGACATCGGTGACATCCTCGGCATCGGCGGCATCGGTCGCGTCCCCGGCCGGCGGCGCCGGACGTCCCGCGCCCCTGCTGGAGGCCGAGGACGTCCGGATGACCTACCGCGGCCGGCGGCGCGAGGTCACCGCACTGCGCGACCTGTCCCTGCGCGTCGGCGCGGGGGAGTTCGTCGCCGTGGTCGGCCGTTCCGGCTGCGGCAAGTCCACGCTGCTGCGGCTCCTCAGCGGGCTGCTCCCCGCGTCGGCGGGGGAGATCCGGGTGGCGGGGCAGCCGATCGACGGGCCGCCGCGGCAGGCCCGCTGCGTCTTCCAGGACTACGCGCAGTCCCTGCTGCCGTGGAAGACCGTGGCGGGCAACGTCCGGTTCGGCCTACGGCACGCGTACGCGGCCCCGGCGGGGGACCACGACGCGCTGGTGGCGCACTACCTCGACCTGGTCGGTCTCGGTCACGCGGCCGACCGCTACCCCTGGGAGCTGTCCGGCGGAATGCAGCAGCGGGCGGCCATCGCCCGGGCGCTGGCCGCCGGGCCCCGGCTGCTGCTGATGGACGAGGCGTTCAGCGGCGTGGACGCGCTGAGCCGGGCCACGCTGCAGGACGTGATCCTGCGTGCCTGGGCCGAGGCCGGGGTGACCGTGCTGTTCGTCACCCACGACATCGACGAGGCCGTCTACCTCGCCGACCGGGTCGTGGTGCTGCACCCGGAGGGCCACGGCGTGCTCGCGGACGTGCGCACGGACCTGCCCCGCCCGCGCGAGCAGGTGACCACCCGGGAGCTGCCGGACTTCCTCCGGCACCGGCGCGACCTGCTGAACCTGGTGCTGGACTGAAAGGACGCGGCCGATGGCCACAGACTCCACCGTGACGACGCCCCGGCGGGCGGGCCGCCTGCCGCGCGCGCTGCGCAGCAGGTTCTTCGGCTGGCTCGTCTTCGCCGGCGTCCTGCTCGCCTGGCAGCGCTACGCCTCCACCCATCCGTCGCCCAGGTACGCCACCGTGACCGACGTCGCCGCCAAATGGTGGAGCGAGATCCTCGGCGGGCCGCTGCCGGCCGCGATCCTGCAGACGCTGCGCACGATGCTGATCGGATACGCGATCGCCGCCGTCCTGGCGGTGGCCGTCGGCGTGCTCATGGCCCGCGTGCGGTTCGTCTACGTGCTGGTCGAACCCCCGCTCGAACTGCTGCGGCCGATGCCGATCTCGGCGGTGATCCCGCTGCTCATCCTCTACCTTGGCATCGACGACGCGATGAAGATCAGTGTGGTCGCGCTGGCCGCGTTCTTCCACATCCTGCTGAACGCGTACTCGGGGGCGGGCTCCACCCCGCGCACGATGATGGACACCGCCCGCACCTTCGGGCTGACCTGGCGGCAGACCATGGCCGAGGTCGTGATCCCGGCCGCCGCGCCGGCCATCTTCGTCGGCCTCCGTTCGGCCCTCGCCGCGTCGCTGGTCATCTCGGTGGTGGTCGGGATGATCGCCGGAAACGACGGGCTCGGCCACCTTCTGATGATCCAGCAGCAGAGCTTCCTGGTGACCGACCTGATCGTCGGCGCGGCGACGATCGCGATGCTCGGCTACCTCCTCAACTTCGCGTTCCTGTTCGTCGAGAGACGGATCCTGCACTGGCACTTCGGCGCCACCCGCGCCCAGGACTGAGATCCACGAGAAAGAAAGAAGACCAATGACGTCGACACTGACGAGCCCCGTCCGGGAGGACGGCTGGCTCACCGCCGGAGAGGTCGTGCTGACCGGCGCCGACGCGGCCGTGCGCGCCGACCTCATCAAGGCCGTGCACCTGCTGCACCAGCTGGGCGCGCTGCGGAACCCCTACTCGGCCAACGCCAGCGTCCGGCTCCCGGGCTCCCCGGGGCATGTGCTGATCAACGCCAAGGGGCTGCCCGCCGACATCTCCGAGCAGGATTTCGGCGTGGTGACGCTGGACGGCGACCTGGTCGCCGGGAGGCTCGGCCCCGGGGTGCGGCAGGTCCTTCAGATGCACACCCTGGCCTATGCCCGCCCCGGCGTGCACGCGGTCATCCACACGCACTCGCTCCACGCCACCGCGTTCGCCCTGGCGCACCGGCCCATCCCGCCGAACTACGAGCCGCTGGTCAACCGCGGGCAGACGGTGGAGATCCCCTGCGCGCCGTACCGCGCGCGCAACAACGGAGATCTCGGCGCCTCGATCACCGCGCTCCTGGAACAACACCCGGACACCAGGGCCGTGCTGCTGGCCAACCACGGGCTGCTCGCCTTCGACGACGGCCCGCTGAGCACGGCGCGGCTGGTCGCCACGATCGAGGAGGCGGCGGCCCTGGAGATCCTCGCCGCACCCCTGGGCGGCTCGAAGCCGATCGTCCGATGAGCCGGAGCACGACAGCAGGAGCGAACTCATGACCGACCCCGGCTCCCTCCCGCCGCTCCCCGAGCGCCGCCTGGAGATCCTCTGGTACCTGATCGCGGGCGACGGCCGCTATCCCTGGGACCCGGCCTGGAGGCGCAGAGTCGACTTCGAGTACGTCCAGGCGTGGGCGAAGTCGATCGACGTCAACGGCTTCTACGGGGCGCTGCTGGCCACCCAGCCGACGAGCGGCATGGACCCCTGGATCACGGCGGCCTCGCTGGTCCCGACCACCCGGCGGATGAAGTTCGTGATCGCCGTACACCCCTCGGTGTACACGCCGACGTCGCTGGTCAAGCTCGCGACCACGCTCGACCAGAACTCCGGCGGCCGGGTCGTCCTGAACGTCGTCAGCGGCCACACCGGGCTGGAGGCCGCCGGCGTGCACCTCAAGCACGAGGAGCGGTACGAGCACACCGACGAGTTCCTCACCGTCTACCGGGCGCTGATGCGCGGGGAACGGGTCGACTTCGACGGTAAGCACCTCAAGATCCGCGGGGCCGAGGCGGCGTTCCTGTCCCTCCAGCAGCCGTACCCGCCGCTGTGGTTCGGCGGCGCCTCGCCGATCGCCCGCGACGTCGCCGCCAAGCACATCGACAACTACCTGACCTGGGGCGAGCCGCCCGCCGAGACCGCCGAACTGATCGCGGACGTCCGCGCCCGCGCGGCGCGGCACGGCCGGAGCCTCCGCTTCGGCATCCGCCTCAACCTCATCGTCCGGGACACCGACGAGGAGGCGTGGGCCGCCGCGCAGGACATGCTCGACCACCTGGACGACGACGTCGTCGCGCGGGTGCAGGCGGAGTCCGGGCGGCAGGAGTCGGTCGGGCAGGCGCGGCAACTGTCGTTCCACAAGGGCGTCAAACCCCGCTTCGCAAGGGACCTGGAGGTCTACCCGAACGTCTGGTCCGGCTTCGGCCTGATCCGGGGAGGTCCCGGGCTGGCGCTGGTCGGCAGCCCCGAGTCGGTCGCCGCCCGGATCCGCGAGTACCACGCCCTGGGGATCGACTCGTTCATCGTCTCGGGCAACCCGCTGCTGGAGGAGACCTACCGGTTCGGCACCCAGGTGATGCCGTTGCTGCCGGTGACGCACGACGACCCCGGAGCGCTGCGGCCCGCGGGCTACACGAGGCCCAAGCCCGCCGGTCCGCCGTCATCCGGTCCGGCACCGTCCGGTGCGTCACAGTCCGGTGCCTCACAGTCGGGTTCGCCGCTGGTCGCCGCCGGCTGAGCCCCGGAACTTCCCGGAACCGTCCGTACGCGGCACCGCCCTCCTCGTCGCGAAGAACGAGGAGGGCGGGCTTCATGCGGTTTTTCGCCATCACAACACCGGGCGGCTTTGTTGGCGATGGGCCGCGGGGTCGCGCCCGGCGAGGCGGGCGCTTGTGAGAAAGTCTCTCACGGCGGAATTCAACCCTCAGTGGCATCGAGGGCAAGAATTCACCGCGTTTCGCCCAAAATGCGGCGCACCCTCATTCGAGATCTCCGGGAATCCCGCCGCGGCCGCGAAATTCTTCCGGGCAAAAATTCCTTGATGCCGTACGTGAAACCGAATGACCTCGCCTGCCACGCGCCTACCGTTGGGGCATGCAGCGACAGCCATACGTGAAAAGGCCGCGGTCACGTCTCAGCTACCAGGTGGCCTACGCTCTGCGTCATCCCGCAAAGGTCTGGCCGCATCTGCGGCGGATGACCCGCGACACGCGGCTGCGGCTGACAACCGCCGACCACGTCTCGTACTACCGGGAGGTGATGCGGGCCGACATCGCGGAGATGAACGCGGACGCCGCGATCGGCAGTCACGGCAGGGAGAGCTGGCTGCGGATCGGAAAGCTGCAGTTCGACTACCTGGTCCGGCACGGGCTGACGCCGCGCGACCGCGTGCTCGACATCGGCTGCGGCAACCTGCGCCTGGGGTGGCGGCTGATCGACCACCTGGAGCCGGGCCACTACCACGGGATCGACATCTCGCCGGAGATCCTGCTGGCCGCCGCGGACACGGTCGCGCAGCGCGGGCTGCAGGCGCGGCTGCCGCACCTGACCCTGGTGAACGACCTGACCTTCGGCTTCCTCCCCGACGCGCACTTCACCGTGGTCCACGCGCACAGCGTCTTCTCCCACAGCCCGATCGAGGTGATCGACGAGTGCCTGCGGCACGTCGGACGCGTCCTGCACCCCGACGGCTTCTTCGACTTCACCTTCGACCGTACGGAGAAGGCCGAGCACCACGTGCTGCGCGAGGACTTCTACTACCGCACGGAGACGCTGGTGCGGCTCGCCGAGCGGTACGGCCTGAAGGCCAGGTTCATGGACGACTGGGAGCGGTCCCGGCACAAGCAGTCCAAGCTGCGCGTCACCCACTGAGGGCGTCCCCCTGACGAGTCCGGTGGGGACGCCCTCAGTGGGGACGACTAGAGCGTCGAGCAGACGGCGCCGTTCAGGCGGAAGACCGTGGGGGACGGATACGCCCCCTCGTTCGCGCCGACGAAGCCGACGGAGATTGAGCCGCCCGCGGGGATCGTCCCGTTCTGTTCACCGGGGACGACCCGCACGTCCTGACCCTCCGACGTCCATGTGCCGCCCGACCCGCTGCTGACGCGTTCCCCGGCCACCGGGAAGCGGAACGCCAGCGTCCAGCCGGACACGTCGGCCGCGCCGCGGTTGGTGACGGTGACCGTGGCGACGAAGCCGCGGCCCCAGCCCTGCGTCACCCGGTAACGGACCGCGCAGGCGCTGTCCGGAGGCGTGGGAGCGGTGAAGGTCACCGGGGCGGAGGGCCGCGACAGCCGTCCGGCCCGGTCCCGGGCCAGCACGTTGACCGTGTAGGCGGCGCCGGGCTCCAGACCGCTCAGCGTCAGCGAGGTGTCCCGGGTCGTGCCCAGCAGCGTGGTCTCCGTGCCCACCTGGCGGTACACCTCGTACCGGTCCGCCCGCGGTCCCCCGACGGCGGGCCAGCTCACGGTGACGCCGTCCGCGGTGCCGCGCGCCGTGGGCGTCCCCGGGGCCGGCGCGGGCTTCGGGCCCTTCGCCGCGCTCAGCGTCATCGTCGTCACCGAGTACGGCGGCAGCGTCGTCGTGTACGGGCCGCCCTGCTCCGCCCGGACGATCGAGTCGGCTCCGCGCGTGAAGGCGTACGTCACGGGGGTCCGCCCCGAGGGGGTGAACCCGTCGTACCGGAACCGCACGGGATAGGCGGTGGCCGGATCCTTGTTGATCAGCACGACGGACAGGTCGCCGCCGGCCCGCCGTACGGCGTGCACGGCCACCTTCGGCTGGTCGGAGGCCGCCCTGATCAGGTCGTCGCCGGGGCGGGCGGCGGTGCCGAGGATCTCGATGCCGTGGTAGGAGGGGAACGGCGTGTTGACGGGGGGCTCGCAGACGCCGTCGGCGCACTGGCCGAGCGACAGGAAGCCGATGTCCTGGAAGTCGGTCTCGCCGTCGATCGTGCTGACCTTCTCGACCGTGTTGTGGGTGTCGAACCAGTCCACGGTGAAGACGCCGTTCTCCAGCGCGGTCAGGTAGGCGTCGGCGGCGAACAGCCCGGCCGCGTGCACGTTGCGCCCGATGTTGGAGGCGACCTCGGTCAGCGCGAGCGGCACGTCGCGGCCGCCCAGGGCGGCGACGTCGGCCCGCACCTGGGCCAGCATCTCGGCGAGCCTCGGCGGGGAGGCCAGCAACGCGGTGACGTCGCCGGTCGTGTCCGGGATGCTCGTGCCCGGGTACCAGTGAACGGTGAAGAAGTCGACCTCGGAGGCCAGCACCGGGATGACGGTGTGGTTCCAGTTCGCCGAGTCGCCCGCGGCCACCACGCCGTCCGGCCAGCTTCCGGGGATGGTGAGCACCGCCCCGACCTTGACGGCGGGATCGACGGCCTTCATCGCGCGGACGTAGTCGAGCGCGTTGCGGGCGTACGCCGCGGGGCTCTTGTCCGGGTGGTCGTCGGACTCCCAGGTGGCGCCGTAGTGGCCGTTGCCGTAGAGCTCGTTGCCGATCTCCCAGTACTTCACACCGTACTTCTTGGTGACGTTGGCGTACCGGACCCATCCGGCCGCCTCCTCCGGGGTCCCGGTGCCGTAGTTGGCGATCACCACCGGCTGGGCGCCGGCGGCCCTGACCGTGCGCATGAACGCGTCGAAGTCCGTGCCGGGCGCCACGGTCCCGCCCGGCGCCGTGTGGGTCTTCCAGTGATAGAGGTCGCCGTACGAGCCGCCCGGGTAGCGCACCGCGGCGATGCCCGCCCGCCGGTACAGCCGCGCCACCTCCGGGTCGTTCATGTGCGCGTCCCAGATGGCGGCGTTGGCGCCGTACGCCGCCTCGTGGACGGCGCCGAGCCCGGCGTTCGCGTTGACCGTGACCGTGACGGCGTCGCCCCGCACCGGTGGGACGGGCGGCGGCGGAGGGCTCTGGGCGGGGGCCGCGGCGGCAAGCAGGGGCGCGGCCACGAGCGCGGCGAGCGGAACGGCCAGGGCTCTTCGCATGTAGTACTCCGGTATGCGGGGAGGGGTGCTTTCAGTGCCACCAGGCTCCGACGATCGACCCGCTGTGATCGTTTAGTCAAGCCCGGCGCCCGCCCGTCCGGCGCCGTCCCCGGGGCCGGCGCCGATCAGCGCCGATCAGCGCCGATCAGCGGTGTCCGGCGCCGCTCACGGCCATGATTCGTTCAGCCCCGCTCGGCCGCGGGTTCGGCGTCCCGCGGGCCGGTCACCCCGAGCCCTCCCTCCCCGTGCCCTCCCTCGCCGGGGGCCCGCAGGGCGGACGCCGCGGCGGCCACGGCCGGCAGCATGATGACCGCGGCGGCGATGTTGACCGCCTGGAACCCACCGGCGGCGAGGATCGGGCCCGCCAGCGCGGCCGCCACCGCCCCCGCGTAGCTCATGCCGGCGTCGGTGGCGCCCTGCAACGGGATCCGCAACCGGTCCGGTGCGGCGTTCGCCAGCAGGACCGACGCGGAGAGCATCGACGCCGACCAGCCCAGGCCCAGCACGGTGAGCGCGGTCGCGGTGAGCACGCTCCCGGCCTGCAGGGCGGCGGCGGAGAAGCCGAGGACCACGGACACCGCCAGCATCGCCAGACCGGCGAGGGCGACGCGGACCGGGCCGAACCGGTCGGCCAGCCACCCGAAGAGCGGGCTGAGCGCGTACATCCCCAGCACGTGCAGGGAGATCACCACGCCCACCAGCCGCAGCGACATGCCGTGGTGCTGCATGTGCAGCGGGGTCATGACCATGACCATGACCATGACCGCGTGCGCCACCGCGATCAGCACCACACCGAGCCGGGCCGCAGGATGCCGCAGGGCCCAGCCCAGCGCGGCGCGCGCCCCGCCCGGAGACGCGCCCGGGGACTCGCCGGGAGAAGCGCCGGGAGACGTGCCCGGGGATCCGTCGGGGGACGCACCGGGGGACGCGCCGTCCGCGCCCGTGGGATCACCCGCTCCGGCCGGCGCCGTGCTGGCGGCGGTGCCGGTCGCTGTGCCGGTCGCTGTGCCGGCCGCCGGGACGGGGGCGCGGCCCGCGCGCGGCAGGAACAGCGCGGCCACGGCCGCCAGCGCGAAGGACAGGACCGCGAACAGGTACGGCCCGGTCAGGGCGGGCAGGCCCAGCAGGCGGCCGGTGCGCTCGCCCGGCTCGCTCAGGTTGGGCCCCGCCACCGAGCCGATCGTGGTCGCCCAGATCACCAGCGACATCAGCCGGGCCCGGGTCGCGGCGGGCGCGCCGTCCGCCGCGGCGTACCGGGTCTGCAGGTTCACCGCCTGGGCGACGCCGAAGAGGGCGAGCCCGGCCAGCAGGACGACGACCTGCGTGACCACCGCCGCGGTGATGATCAGCACGGCGCCGGCCATCGCCAGCGCGTATCCCACCGCGAGTGACCTGCGCCGTCCGTACCGGGCCGCCAGAGCGGCCAGCGGGACCGCCGCGACCGCCGAGCCGAGCACGCTCGCGCCCTGGCCGAGCCCCGCGAACGAGGTGCCGCCCAGCCGTTCGACCAGCAGCCCGCCGACCGCGAATCCACCCGCGACCCCGATGCCGCCGAGCAGGTTGCCGGTGACGAGGAGCCCGATCCTGCGCGTCTGGAACCCCGCCCCGCTCACCGGCGGCCCCCTTCTGTCGGTGCGGCCCACCGACCGGCGGACCGGCACCGATCGTACGCACTCGAACCGACACAACCCGGGCGCGGGCGGCGGCCCTCAGTCGCTGCTCCGGGCGGCGGGCCGCCCTATCGGGAAATCGTCCCATGACGAATTCACGGCGCCGGTTCCCGGCAATTGCGGCGAGCGCGTTAAAAGGTGATGCCGAATCGGTCGCGGCCCTGACAGGGGAGCATTCGGGTTCTATCCTTGACGGCGTCCTTGACAGAACTTCTCGCGGATTGCGGGAGAAAACGTGCCCAAGACCACGTGTACGCCGCGAAGGGAGAAAGCGCGAAGCGAGATTTCGTGGGGAGAGGGGCTTCGTGATCGGGATGTCGAGTCTTTCATGGAGGTGATGCGGGCGCGCATCCGCGCCGACGCCGAGACGACAGGGGTGGATCTCCGGGCCCTGGAGATCCAGGTGAGGTTGCACCTGCCGCGGCTGAGCAGAACGGCGATCGTCGGATGGTCGCCTGACAAGGTCTACGAGGAGATCCGGCTGCCGGCCGTCGTACGGGCGGCGCAGGTGGAGCAGTCGGCGCAGGACGCGGCGCACCAGGCGCACGCCTCCGTCCTGCTGAACGTCGAGAAGGTGCGCCGCGACCTGAGCCTCTCGTTCACCGACGGGTACCGGACCCGGCTGCGCTTCGGGAAGGTCAGGCCCAGCGTCGGTCATCTCGTCCAGTCCCGCCTGCACTACCTGCACAGCGAGCGGGCCGACACCCTCCTCCAGTTCGGGCTGTTCCTGCCGGGCGCCACGATGCCGCTCACGTACGTGGCCTTCTCGCGGTGCGACCGGCAGTACGTCATGGAGGCGCTGGCGGGGCACGGGCTGCGGGTGGAGCCCGGCCGGGTGCTGGTCCTGACGAGGATGCACGGACTGGCCGGGATCCCGGCCAACCTCATGAGCCTGACCGTCGCCCGCGCCGTCAGGGAGATCAGGCTCGCGGACGCCGGCGACTACGTCGTCACCGCCTGCAACCCGATGCTCGGCTTCGACGGCGCCGCGTTCCTGGCGTCGGGGTTCGTCCCCGTCGCGCTGTCTCCCGTGGCGTACCGGTACGACGAGACGGGGCTCTTCCAGACGCGGCGGATGCCGGGGAGGTCGGTGCCGCAGCTTCTGGACACGCCGCGCAACGTCCTCATGATCCTCGGCGTCACCACGGCGGCGAAGCGGACCGTCCGGGCGCTCGACGGCCTGATCACGGTGCCGCGGCGCACCCACTCGGGCGGTGAGCACGTGAGACCCCGGCAGGCGGATCTCGCCTCGCCCGAGTGGCGGGCCCGGCTCCTCGGCTACCGGCGGATGCTGGAGGCCTGCTGGTCGGACCGGACGGTCCACCCGCGCTACCAGCAGGAGCGGGCGGGCGACGGAGACCCGCGCGGGCAGTGCGGCGTGACGTCGGTCTGGCTCGCCCGCGAGTTGCGGGCCGGCCTGCTGCTCGAACCCGCGTACTGCTACGGCCGCCTGCGGGTCGGCCGCCGCGACGACGAGGACGTGAGCCACCACTGCTGGGTCGAGATCGGCCCGTCCCACGACCCCCGGCGGCTCGTCGTCGACCTCACCGGAGACCAGTCGAGGAGCGTGCCGGAGCCGATCGTCCTCGGCGAGCACCGGGCGCTGGCCGACCGGGGCCTGCGGTACGAGCCCACGACGAGGCTCGGCCTCGACGAACTGCCGAAGGACCGGGTGTGGCCCCGGTTCCTCGCGCTCGACGACCACCTGCTCGACGACCATCCGCTCGACGGGCGATCGGAGGCCCGGCGATGAGGGCCCCGGGTCTCCTCCGGACGAGGGCGGCGGGTCCGGCGGACGCCCGGCCCTCGGTGCTCCTGCTCTCGTCCGACCTGCGGCGGAGATACGCCGAGGACGTCCTGACGGCGCTGGCCCTGCCCCGAGGGGCGGTCATCCAGTTCCGGTACAAGGCCGGTTACGTCGCGCGGGCCCTCCAGCGGGCGGTCGCGGACCGCTCGGTCGTCGGGCGGCGGTGCCTGCTCGGTTTCGTGGCCGACGCCCAGGCCCCGGCGCCCCTGGTTTCGACGGCGCAGTCCCCGATGCCGCAGGGTCCGGTTCCGCAGGGTCCGGTGTCGCAGGGTCCGGTGTCGCGGTCTCCGGCGCCGCCGCCGTTCGTGGTGCCGGTGCGCCTCGCCGTGATCGTCGCTGCCGTCCGGGTCGCCGACATGTTCGTGTTCCGCCTGCGGGTGGACGACTACGCGAACCTGGACGACTTCCCCCTCACCGAGGCGGAGATCAGGGAAAGGGGCGCGTCGTTCGTCGCCGGGCTCGAAGCGGTCAACGGCGCCCGCTTCTACCCGGCCACCGCCCGGTTCCCCGACCCGCTCCCGCCACCGCGGACCCGTGCCGACGACCCGCACCTGTGGCTCGGCGTGGCCCGGCGGCTGGCGCAGCATCCCACCTTCAGGTCCTCCTACTTCGTCCGGGTGGAGGAACCCGTGCTGGGCGACGACAGGACGGCCGGGCTCGACGCGGCGGGCCGGCTGAGCCTCAGCGACAGCGACTCGGTGAAGGTGCGGGTCACGTTCTACGCGGACGGCTACTGCGAGCCGATGCGGCAACTCGCCTGCGCGACCGACGGCACCTATCTCAAGATCTCCTCCGACTGGTCGTACGACCTGTCGCTCCGCTACGACACGGTGGAGTTCTGGCTCCAGCCCGAGGCGCTCGCCTTCGACGCGCTCGCGCGGGTGACGATCAGGCTGGCGGCGGACGGGCAGGCGGAGCAGGCGCCGGGCTCACTGACGACGAAGGTGGGCTTTCCCGTGGTCGTGCACCGGTCGCGGTCGCGGCTCTTCCTCCGGGTGTCCGCGAACGCGGCCGGCGCCTTCCTCGTCGCCCTGCCCGCCGTGCTCGGGCCGTCGTTCCCGTTGCACCTGCGGATGCTGTCCGCCGTCACCGGGGCGGTCCTGCTCGCCCTGGCGACCATCGTCATCTCCCGCGGCGGGAGGTGACGACTCCTGAAGTGGCTCCCCGCCGGAGAAGAGGTGGGGCCGCCGGGCGAACTCCCGGCACAGCTCCTCGAAGAGAGGCAGCAGTGCCGGGCAGCTCGCCGCGATCTTCCGCCTGGCCGTGATCTCGGTGCGCCGGTACGCCGCCCAGGTCGGCCGCAGCGGGTGGTGGTCGGCGAGGAGCACGTTGACGTGGGGGAGCAGCTTGTCCAGCGCGTAGACAAACCTGCTCTCCGCGTCGCGCTGCGCGCGGTAGCCGTCGAGGTCCTCGACGAGCCAGGGGAACGTCCCGCCGAAGTCGCGGGCGATGATCTCCCGCGCCTCCTCCTCGCGTACGGCCTTCTTCTCCCGTTCCGCCGGGCCGGCGTAGACGGAGACGTCCCCCGCGTGGACCTCCGGCAGGTCGTGGACCAGCGCGTACCTGGCGATCCTGCCGAGGTCCAGCGCCGGGTCGACCAGCGGGGCGAGGCAGACGGCGGCCAGGCCCAGGGCGAAGGAGTGCTCCGCGTCGTTCTCGCGCCGCGTGACGTGCTGCGGCACGACGGAGGACCGTTCGATCAGGTACGGCGGGAAGACCAGCTCACGCATGACGGCCAGCAGGGCCGGCGCGTCGGCGGCGCCGGCATGGCCCGGCGGCAGCGGGGTGCCCGTGCCGTTCGCGTCGTCCCTCGCCATCGGGCCGCCCTCGCGTCGTCCGCCCGTACCGGGCCGCCGCGCCACGCGCGGGCCGTCCCTGGGGACGTCCCCACCCACGTCCTCGCGCCTGGCCTTCGGGATCAGGGTAACCGACCGTGCGGACGTCCTCACATATTGATCATGTGGCCGGCCAGTCCGTGGATCGCCTCCTTCACCGCCTCGCCGAGGGTGGGGTGGGCGTGGACGTTGCGCGCCACCTCGTGCACGGTCAGGTCCCACTGCTGGGCCAGCGTCAGCTCCGGCAGCAACTCGGTGACGTCGGGCCCGATGAGGTGGGCGCCGAGGAGCTCGCCGTACTTCGCGTCGCTGAGCACCTTGACGAACCCGGCCGGATCGGCGAGGCCGTGGGCCTTGCCGTTCGCCGTGAAGGGGAACTTGACCACCTTCACGTCGAAGCCCTGCTCACGCGCCTGGGCCTCGGTGTAGCCGAAGCTCGCGATCTGCGGCTGGCAGTAGGTCGCGCGGGGGATCATCACGTAGTCGAGTTCCATGGTCTCGGCACCGGCGATCGTCTCGGCGGCGATGACGCCCATCGACTCGGCGGCGTGCGCCAGCATGAGCTTGGCCGTGACGTCGCCGATGGCGAAGATGTGCGGGACGCTGGTGCGGCACCTGCCGTCCACGGCGATCGCGCCGCGCTCGGTCAGCCGTACGCCCGTCTTCTCCAGGCCGTATCCCTCGACGCGCGGCTGGAAGCCGATGGCCTGCAGGACCTTGTCGGCCTCCAGCACGGACGTCTCGCCGTTCCGGGAGACCGTGACCTTCACCTTCTCGCCGGTGTCGTCGATCGACTCGACCCGGGTGGAGGTCAGCACCTCGATGCCGAGCCGCCGGTAGCGCCGCGCGAGCTCGGCGGACACCTCCTGGTCCTCCAGCGGGACCATCCGGTCGAGGAACTCGACGATCGTCACCTTCACGCCGTAGTTGTGCAGCACGTACGCGAACTCGACGCCGATCGCCCCGGCGCCCGCGATGACGACGCTCTCCGGCAGCGTCTCGCTGAGGATCTGCTCCTCGTACGTCACCACGCGCTCGGACAGGGACGTCCCGGGCAGCAGGCGGGTCGTCGCCCCGGCCGCGACGATGCAGTGGTCGAAGGTGATGGTCCGCACCGAGCCGTCCGCGCCGCGCACCTCCATCGCGTCGGGGCCGGTGAAGGCGCCCCGGCCGTCGTACTCGGTGATGCCGTTCTTCTTCATCAGGTAGTGGACGCCCTTGACCCGCCCGTCCGCGACCTGCCGGCTGCGGCGGAAGGCCGCGCCGTAGTCGAGCGTGATCGGGCCGTCCGCCTGGATGCCGAACGTCTTGGTCTCGTTCGTGAGGATGTGGGCGAGCTCGGCGTTGCGCAGCAGCGCCTTGGAAGGGATGCATCCGACGTTGAGGCAGACACCACCCCAGTAGCGCTCCTCGACGACCGCCGTGCTGAGCCCGAGCTGGGCCGAGCGGACCGCGGCGGTGTAGCCGCCGGGTCCCGCGCCGAGGACCACGACATCGTAATGATCGGTCATGCACCGGACCCTACGCCGCCGCCTTCTCCCGCGTTCCCCGGGGCCGGATGGACGGGCCTGCCCGGGGTAGGGGCCGGTTACGCGCTAGACAGGGAGGAATGACCGACCATGAGCGAATTCGAGCGTTCCCGCAGGATGCCCGCCCCGGCCGACCAGGTCTTCCGGCAGGCGAGCGACGTCGGCGGTCTCGACCTGTGGATGCCGCGCGACCTGCACGTGCGCGAGGAGGAGCCGCCCGCGGTCACCGTCCACGAGGACCAGACGGGGGAGGACGAGCGCGCGCTGCTGCGGGCCGAGCAGGACCAGCTGCGCATGGAGTGGGGCACCCGGGACGTCGACCGGTACGCCGGCTGGCTGCAGGTGGCCGGCATCGACGACGACAGCAGCGACGTCACGGTGCACCTGTCCTTCTTCGACGAGGGGCACACGCCGCCCGCCGAGGCGATCGAGCGGGCACTCGACGAGAGCCTCGAACGCCTCGCCGAGCAGGTGCGCCACCAGGCCGCCTGACCCGCCGGACCCGTTCCCCGGAGGACGGTTCGCGGAGCCGCGCGCAGGCGCACGGCGCGGCTCGCCGGGACCCCCGTGCCGCCGTCTCCATGCGCCGCCGGGTCTAGCCGCCGCCGGTGCCGTCCGCGTCCGGCCCGGCGGCCGGGTTCCCGGCCCGGGCGGTGTCGGCGTGAGCGGTGTCGGCAGGCGCGGTGCCGGGCTGAGCGCCTTCGGCCGGGGCGGCGTCGGCGGGGGCGGTGGGCCGGGGCAGCGGAAGGGTGAACGCCGAGGCCCGGGCCCCGGCCAGGCCGAGGACCTGCCTTATCCACGCCTCCAGGCCCGTGGGGTCCGGCGAGATCATCCCGTTGGGTTCCGGCGAGGCCGGCGCCGTGGGGTCCGGTGAGACCAGGCCCGCCGGGTCCGGAGAGGACGGCCACGCTCCCGCACGGCCGACCGGGCGTCCGACCTCGGACGGCTCGACGGCGGGCGGTCGCGTGTCCTCGGTCATGCGGATACTCCTTGTCTTCAGCGGCATCGGCGACAGGGTGTCCCCGGCGGGGGGCGTCATCGGCATCCCCCCGTCGCCGGCCTGCCGGCCGTGCCCACGGGCCGCCGCGGGTTCAGCTTCGCACCGCCCGGGGCGGACGCCCGCGTACCTCCTCGTGATCGTTCCGCGTGTCGGCGCGCCCTCCGCCGGCCCTCCAGGGGACCTCACGTGGACGCGGCGCGGCTGTACGGCTTCGGGTCGTCTTCCCGGGACGCGGCGGTTCATCCGCGGACGTCCGGCCTCCGCCCCGAAGGGGCGGGAGATCGGTGAGGAGGAACCCACGGAACGGCAAAGCCCTGTCCCCGATCTTGGCGTCCGACGGCGGGAGCCCCGGCGCCGCGTGTGTCCTTGGAGCCGACTCGCCCACTTCCGAGGAGGCCGAACATGAGGAAACTGCTGTATGCCGGCGCGGTCGCGCTCAGCCTGCTGGCCGCCGGATGCGGCGGTGCCGGTGACAACGAGGCGAACCGGGTCGCCAACGACCGGGTCGAAGAGCCGACCCCGGCGGAGCCCTCCGAGTATCCGTCGGGGACGGTCGCGCCGAGCACCGGAGTCCCGGCGACGCCGACCTCTCCCGTCCAGGCCACCCCGACCGGTCCCGCGCGTCTCGACGCGGCGTCCACCTCGCTCGGCACCGTGCTGGCCGGTGTGGACGGCCGGACGGTCTACCTGTTCACCAAGGACAAGGGCGGCGTCTCCGCCTGCACGCAGGCCTGCGCCGCGGCCTGGCCGCCGGTTCTCACCGCGGGCACGCCCCAGCCGGGCTCGGGAGTGCGTGCCGACCTGCTGGGGACGATCAGGCGGCCGGACGGCGGCACCCAGGTGACCTACAACAAGCACCCGCTGTACTACTACGCCAAGGACCGGAAGGCCGGAGACGTGACCGGCCAGAACGTCCGCGACTTCGGCGGCGAGTGGTACGCCGTCACCCCCGAGGGGAAGAGGGCCAGGCGTTAGTCCCGAAGCGCGGCCATGCTGTGCAGCAGCCGGGCGAGCAGGGCCGACAACTGCTCGCGCTCGTCCGGTGACAGCAGCGCCAGAAGCGACTCCAGCCCCCGCACGTGATCCTCGACGCTGCGCTTGAGCAGATCCCGGCCCGCGTCGGTGAGCCGTACGCGGACGCCCCGGCCGTCCTCCGGATCGGGCAGGCGGGCCAGCAGCCCCGCCGCCTGGAGGCGGTCGAGGCGGTTAGTGGTCGCGGCGGGGGAGAGCAGGAGTGCCCCGGCGAGCGCGCCCGCCGACATCTCCTCCCCGCCCCGGTAGAGCGTGGCCAGCACGTCGAACTCCCCGCGGTTGAGCCCGTGCGCCCTCAGGGTCGCCGCGATGGCCCCGTTGGCCAGGGTGTCGGCCCTGGTCAGCCGTCCGAAAAGGGCCATAGGCCGGGGGTCGAGGTCCGGCCTGCGCGCGGCCCACTGGTCCATCATCTGCCGTACGGGGAAGTCTGGATCCCTCACTCATCTATTTTGACATCAAAAGACCTCTGTGCGACTCTTTCGACATCGAAATACTTTGAGGAGGGGTTCGCATGTTCGCCCAATCGGAGAAGGCGCAGGCTGAGAACAACGCCCGGGTCGTCAGGGGCTTCTACGACGCGCTGAGCGGGGGAGACCTGGAGGCCGCCGGGGCGTTCCTGACCGACGACTCGGTGCTCCATGTCCCCGGGAAGAGCACGAACACCGGCGACTACGCCGGGCGGGAGGCCGTGATCGGTTTCGTGCTCAAGGCCGCCACGCTCAGTCAGGGGACGCTCAAGCTCGACGTCCACCGCGTCCTGGCCGACGACGAGGCGGCCGTCGCGCTCGCGACGTACACCGCGACGCGGCCGGACCGTGAGGTGCCGCTGGAGAACAACCTCGCGCACGTCATCACCATGCGCGACGGCAGGATCGCCGAGTCGTGGCTGCACAGCCGCGACCAGTACGAGGTTGACGCATTCTGGGGCGAATGACCCCGTTTCCCCATCCGTTCCCGATCCGCCTTCCCCGCAGGAGGGCGGATTTTTCGTATCCTCTCCAGCCCTGTCGGCCAACCCTGTCGGCAACCCTGGGGATCACCTGGCTTCAACTGCTCAGAGCCCACTAGGCTTAGGGGCAATCCGCCCTGTGTCCGCGGCCGCTTGATCGTTTGAGAGTGGGCTCGCGATGGCATCGGACGCGTCGTCTGTATTGGAGAACGTCCTCACCGGCATGGCCGGTCTGTTCGGCGTCGACGGCGCCGCGTTGATGCTCCTCGACGCGCAGGACCGCCTTCGCGCGATCGGTGCGACGGACGACGACGGGGTCCTGCTGGAGTCCGCCCAGGAATACGTGGGCGACGGCCCGGCCATCGCGAGCGCCGCGAGCGGCGGTCTCGTCGCGATCCAGGATCTGCACGCCGATCGCCCCCTGGGGTTCCCGCACGTGGCCGTCCACGCACTCCCGGTCCGGGCTGTCCTCTCCGTACCTCTCGTCGAGGGCGGGGAGCTCATCGGCGTCCTGGACTTCTACGCCCGAGTGGGGCACGTCTGGGACCGCACAGAGGTGGAAGCCGGATACCGCCTCGGTGAGCTGATGGTCATCGTTCTGCAGGTCCTGGCAGAGAACAGGACTGATCGCGCCCCTCTGGGGCAGTTGTGATGGCCGAATCGCCACCTCTCCCACGGCCACGGCGGTGCGAGGTGAGGTTCACGAGAGGATACGGAATGACCCATATCGATCCTGAGGCTCTTGTCGCCAGCCTGCGACGTCTGCAGAAGGACAGGTCGGCGACCGGGATCGTGCACCACCTCGAGCGCATCGTCCAAGTGGTCGATCGGCTTTTCGGCTACTCCGGCGCCGGCCTGATGTTCGCCGAGGAGGATCGCACCCTGCGTTACCTCTTCGCGACGGACGAGCGCGGCCGCAGCCTCGAACGGGCCCAGGCGGTGACGAGCCAGGGCCCGTGCGTGGCGGCGTACGTGGGGGACACCGCGGTGACGACGGTCGACGTGCGGGCCGACCGGCGGTGGCCGGCTCTGCGTGACCTGTTGCACCCCGAGGTACGCGGGGTGGCGGGGGTGCCGATCCGGCTCGGCGGCGTGCCCGTGGGCACCCTGAACGTCTACCAGGACGCGCCGCACGAGTGGCAGGAGACCGACACCCAGGCCCTCCACGCGTACGCGCATGTGATCGAGCAGGTCCTGCTCGCGTCCATGGAGGCGGACGAGAAGGCGGTGCTCGCCGACCAGCTCCAGTACGCCCTGGACTACCGGGTCGTGATCGAGCGGGCCATCGGCTATCTCATGGGCAAGCACGATCTGACCGCGTCACAGGCGTTCACGGGACTGCGCAAACAGGCCAGGGACAGCAGACGGAAGGTATCCGAGCTCGCGGCGGAGCTGCTGGGCGAGCAGGGTCCGCGGAATGTTGCGAATCCAGACCACGTCGTCTGAGGCCGGCGTCGGGCTCGTCCTGAGCGGCGACCTCGACCTGTCGGGGGCGCCGGAGTTCCGCGCGTGCCTGGGGCAGGTCCTGGAGACCTGCCGGCCCGGGCACGTCGAGGTCGACCTGTCCGGAGTCGGCTTCCTGGACTGCGCGGGCGCGCGGAGCCTGCTGTGGGCCGACGAGCGCGTACGGAGCTGGGGCGGCAGCGTGACCTTCCACCACCCCGGCAGAGGCCCGTTGCGCCTGCTGCGGCTGCTGGGCCTCGACGCCGCGCTGTCCATCCGGGTGGCGAGGCGGGTGCCGCTCGTCGAGCCCACCGCCCAGGCCCGTCCTCGGCTCAACTGACCCGCGCCCGGACGATAGTCTGGCCGTGATGTATCGACTCGTGTTCACGCAGGTCCTGAGCCGCCTCGACGCCGAGGCCGCCCACCATCTCACGATCAGGCTGCTCCGCCTGCTCGCGATGTTCCCGCCCCTCACGCGGCTGCTGCACCGGCTGCTCGCGCCGCGGGCGGAGTCGCTGCGCGTCCAGGCGTTCGGCGTCCACTTCCCCTCGCCGTTCGGGCTCGCCGCCGGGTTCGACAAGGACGCCCGGTGTGTCGAGCCGCTCTCGGCGATCGGCTTCGGGCACGTCGAGGTCGGCACGATCACCGCGCACGCCCAGCCGGGGAACCCGCGCCCGCGGCTGTTCCGGCTGCCCGAGAGCCGCGCGGTCATCAACCGGATGGGCTTCAACAACGCGGGAGCGGCCGCCGCCGCCACCCGGCTGCGCCGGGTGCGGCATCTCCCGGCGGTGGTCGGCGTCAACATCGGCAAGACCAAGGTGGTGCCCGAGTCCGAGGCCGTACGGGACTACGTGGACAGCGCCCGCAGGCTGGCGCCGCTCGCCGACTACCTGGTCGTCAACGTCAGCTCGCCCAACACCCCGGGCCTGCGCGACCTCCAGGCGGTCGACCGCCTGAGGCCGCTGCTCTCGGCGGTGAAGGAGGCGGCCGGTCGCACCCCGCTGCTCGTGAAGATCGCGCCGGATTTGGCGGACGAGGACGTGGACGCGGTGGCCGAGCTCGCCGCCGACCTGGGCCTCGCGGGGATCATCGCGACCAACACCACGATCAGCCGTACGGGTGTCTCCAGCACCGAGGCCGGAGGGCTGTCCGGACGGCCGCTCAAGAGCCGCTCGCTCGAAGTGCTGCGCCGCCTGCACCAGAAGGCCGGCGACCGGCTCGCGATCGTCTCCGTCGGAGGCGTGGAGGACGTCGACGACGTGTGGGAACGGCTGCTCGCCGGGGCCACCCTCGTCCAGGGATACACCGGCCTGATCTACGAGGGCCCGCTGTGGCCGTCCCGGATCAACCGGCGGCTCGCCCGCCGGCTGCGGCGGCACGGATACGGCTCGGTCCGCGAAGTGATCGGCCGGACCGCCTGAACCCCGTTCTCTCGGATAGGAAGACCGTCATGAGCGTGAAGACCTACACCGTCGAAGGCATGACCTGCGGCCACTGCGTCAGCTCGGTGAAGGAGGAGGTCGGGGAGATCCCCGGCGTCACCGGAGTCGAGGTCGATCTCGGCAGCGGCCGCTTGGAGGTCTCCGGCGACGTCACCGACGACGCCGTGCGCGAGGCCGTGAAGGAGGCCGGTTACACCCTGGTGTGACCCGGCCGGCCTTTGTGGCGGAAGGGCCGAACGCGATCTTTTCGGGGGGAAAGTGCGAGATCATGCATGGGCGACGTCTCGCAGCCCGCCCCGACGAGAACTGGTAAGCGTGACACCCCCATGAGCGCCATCTACGACCAGGCCGACGGCGAGAGGATCGCCGTGGCCGACAGCGGTGATCTCGTGAGCATCGTCAACCGCTCCGGGAGGATCGTCGTCGCGAAGAAGGACGTCCGCAGGCTCGCGGAGCGGATCCTCGCCGCGGCGGGCCGGATGGCAGTCGTCCTGTTCCCGCCCGCGCTGCGGAAGGACACCCTGTCGGTCGCCGCACGGTCCGGCGGCTGGACGGTCCGCGTCTCGCCGAAGAACGGCGCCCGCGTGCTCGCCGAGATCGACCCGCAGGGGCTCGGGCCGGACGACGCCTACGAGTTCGCCGCCGCCGTCGCGGTGGCCGCCCACCACATCGGCGACGCCGCCCACGCCGACCTGAGCCTGACCACCAGGATCCGGGAGGTCATCGAGGCACACCGGGACCTCGACACCGAGAAGATCGCCGCCGCCATCGTGGCCGAGGTCCTCGACGGCGCCTGACCCGTCACATGCTGGGGCGGGTGGAGTCGGCGGAGAGGCTCAGCTCGTGCAGGTGGCGCATGACCTCCTGGACGGTGACGACCCCCGGGCGGTGCCGGCGCCGGCCGGTGCCGCCGCGCTGCCAGGGCCGGGGCCCCGAGAGCGGGCGATACTCGACGCCGATTGCGTCCAGCCGCCCGAGATGCCTGCCGAGACGGCGTGCGAAGTCCTCGGACGCGGGCGGGCCGCCGGTCCAGGCGACCTCCGCCGCCGCGCAGCCCCGGGGCCAGGCGCGGTAGTCGAGCGAACGGCCGTCCGGGATGCGTTCGCTCCACAGCTGGAACTGCGTCCCGACGACCCGGGCCCGCTCCTCGGGCGACCACGACGCGGGCGCCGGCTCGAACGCCGCCACGTCGGCCAGCGTGATCGCGTCACCCAGGCCGGCCGGCTCCTCTGGTGAGGCGGCCTCGGCGTAGTCGAAGTACATCGGGAAGACCGGCGTCGCCACCACGTCGTGCCCCGCCGCGGCGGCCCGCCGGGCGACGTGCTCGCCGCGCCACGGCATCACGATCGTGTCCGGCCTGAGCCCGCCGCTGACGAACGCCTCGTCCCACACCACCGCCCGGCTGCCGCGCTCGGCCAGCGCGTCGGCCAGTCGCCGCAGGAACCACGCGTGCAGGTCGCCCGTGCTCTCCAGCCCCAGCGACGCGCGGTACGCCGAGATCTCGGCCGAGGCGGCCCAGTCGTCCAGCACGCACTCGTCCCCGCCGATGTGGAAGTACGGCACCTCGCCCAGGGCGTCGGCGATCTCACCGAAGACGGTGAGCAGGAAGTCGACGGTCGCCGGAAGCGGGGAGAGGATCGCCGGCGAGATGCCCCACCGGTCGAGCACCCGGTAGCGCTCGCCGGGTCGCGACGCGAGCGCCGGATAGGCGGCCAGCACGGCCGAGGCGTGTCCCGGCACGTCGATCTCCGGCACGACGACGACCGCCCGCGCCCGGGCGTAGGCCGCGATCTCGGCCAGGTCGGCGAGCGTGTAGTGACCGCCGTGCGGGACGTCGTCGAAGGCGAGGTCCTCCCCGTGATGGCTGACGACCGTGCGAGGGCGGTGCGAGCCCACCTCGTGCAGCAGCGGGAACGCCCTGCTCTCCACCCGCCAGCCCTGGTCGTCGGCCAGGTGCAGGTGGAGCCGGTTCAGCTTGTGCGACGCCATCAGGTCGATCATGCGCAGCACCTCCCGCTTGGGCAGGAAGCTGCGGGACACGTCGAGATGCGTGCCGCGCCAGGCGAAGGCCGGCGCGTCCGCCACCCGCCCGCAGGGGAGGGTCCAGCGCGTCCCGGGCGGAAGGGCCGACCGGAACGCCTCGTCCGGCAGCGCCTGCCGCAGCGTCTGCGCCGCGTAGAAGGCGCCCGCCCGATCCCCGGCCGCGATGCGCACGCCGTCCGGGGCGATCGTGAGCACGTACGCCTCCGGCCCGAGCCGGGGGTCCTCCTCCACCCGCAGGGCCGCTGTGGCGGCGTCGCCGGGCCGCGGGTCGAGCACGCCGAGCGCGAGCCGTACGGCGTCGCAGAGGGCGGCCGGCCCCGACACGACGGCCCCGGCCGCGATCTCGGCCGACCCGGCGCCCGTCTCGATCGTCCTCGGCAGGGGAAGCAGGTCATCCATCCCGCGATGATGCCAAACCCCACCGACAGGCACGACATGGCGTCCACAGGCCGGCCGGAGTCCCCGGAGATGCCTGGAAGAGGGAGGGACGGCCGCCGCGGCGCGCGCTCACGAGCACGCGGCGCGGGCCGTCCCCGGCGGCCGCCTCTACCGAGTGGTGAGGTAGGCCTTGAGGCCCTTCGCCAGCGACTCGGCGATGGTCTGCCGGAAGCTCGCGTCCCTGAACCTGCGGGCCTCGCCGGCGTTGCGCATGTTGCCGCACTCGATGAAGATCTTCGGCACGGTCGACAGGTTGAGCCCGCCGAGGTCGCTGCGGTAGTTCAGCGCCTGCCTGCCGATGTAGGTCGAGTACGGCAGCCCGGTGCCGTTGTGGAAGGCGTCGCGGACCTTCCGGCCCAGCCGCTGGGAGTCGCCGACGACCGGGTCGACCGGCCCGCCGATCTTCTTCGGCATGATGACGTGGAACCCGTGCGCGCCGGGCGCCGCGCCGTCGCCGTGGATGGAGATCGCGGCGTCGGCGTGCGCCTTGTTGCCGATCGCGGCCCGCTGGTTGATGCACGGGCCCCAGCCGGTGTTGTCCGCCCGCGTGAGCCTGACCGTGGCCCCCTGGTCCCGCAGCAGCCGGGCGAGCCGGTTGGACACGTCCCAGGTGAAGGCCGCCTCGGTGTAGCCGTCGTTCGTCGACGTCCCGGTGGTGTCGCAGGCCTTCTTCTGGGTGAGGATGTTCACCTGCCTGTTGATCTCCCGGGTGTGCCGGAAGTTGCCCCCGTTGTGGCCCGGGTCGATCACCACGACCTTGCCGCTCAGCGGCCGGGCGGCGGACTCGGACGCCGTACGGGTGACCGGGCTGGCCGCGCCGGTGTCCGGGGTGGCCGGCGTGCCGTCCGCGGAGCCCGCAGCGGTGCCGCCGGCCGTGCCGGAGGCGGTGTCCCGGGCCGCGGCCGGCGGAGAGGCGGCGGGGGCCGCGGCCCCCGTGCCGGTGGCCTCACCGCCGCCGCAGGCGGCGGCGCCGAACCCGCACAGGGCCAGGGCTGCGGCGGCGAGCGGGCGTCTGATCACGCTGGAAGTCCCTTCCCGGAGGTGTGGTCTCACCAACCTAACCGGAAGGGGCTCGTGATCAGACCGTTATGCCGGGAACCTGGCTATCCAGGCCGGCTCCGGGATCTCCTGCCGGTGCAGGAGGGCGGCCAGCTCACGGGCGTCCTCGGCGTCGAGGCCCAGCACCACGCGGGGCCGTCCCCACGGATGGTCGATCGAGTGGGCGACGTAGCTCGCCACCGACTCCGCGACGTCCTCGCCGTCCAGCCCCCGGCTCTCCCGCCAGTGCGCCCAGGCCCGCTCCAGCTCGACCGCGGCCCGCTGGGCGCAGGAGACCAACTCAGGATCACGCATGAATCCCCCCCGATTCTCGGTCACCGGCCCGCGGGAAGCCACTCGGCGACCCGCCGGGGGGCCGGCGTCACGGCCGCAGTCAACACCGGCCGCGAGGGGACACGTCGCCGGTTGACCTAGCTTTTGGCGTCGCTTGGCGCGGGGCCGGTGCTGCGCCGTACGACGAGCTGGGGGGTCACCTGCCGCAGCCGCGCGGTCTGGCCCGGCTCGGTGATGCGGTCGCTCAGCAGCGCCGCCGCCGAGCGGCCCATGGCCCGCCGGGGCTGGTCCACGCTGGTCAGCGAGATGTGGGTGACGGACGCCAGGTGCGTGTTGTCGTACCCGACGACCGACAGGTCCTCGGGCACCCGCAGGCCCAGCTCGCTCGCCGCGGACAGCACGCCCATGGCCACGATGTCGTTCGCCGCGAAGATCGCCGTCGGACGGGGTTCGCGCCGCAGCAGCGCCAGCGCCGCGCGCCGGCCGCCCTCCTCGCTGAAGTCGCCGTGCTCGACCATGATGTACGGCGCCAGCGCGTGGCGGCGCATGGCCACCAGGTATCCCTCGCAGCGGCAGCGGGCCGCCGACGACGGAGCGCCCTCGATGTGGGCGATGCGCCGGTGCCCCTGCTCCACGAGGTGGTCGACGGCGAGGCGGGCGCCGTACTGGTCGTCGTCGACGACGATGTCAACGCCCTCGAGTTCGACGTCGCGCTCGCCCACCACCACGGTCGGGGTGTACGCCGCGGCCTCCGCCAGCGTGTCGCTGGAGGGCGCGACGCCGAGCAGGACGAGGCCGTCCACGCGTAGTTCCAGGAAGGCCTCCACGGCCTCGTCCTCGAACGCCGGGTCCCAGCGGCCGCTGCCGATCAGCAGCCGCAGCCCGTCGCCGTGCAGGCTCTCCTGCAGGCCGTCGAGGAACTCGGCGTAGAACGGGTTGTGCAGGTCGGCCACGAGAGCGCCCACCAGGTGGGTCCGCCCCTCGACGAGGCTGCGCGCCACCGCGTTCGGCCGGTAGCCGAGCTCGCGGGCGGCCTGCAGCACCGCTTCCCTGCGGTGCTCGCTGACGTGCGGGGAACCCCGCAGTACGAGTGACACCAGCGACTTGGAGACGCCGGCGCGTTCGGCCACGTTGCGGATCGTGGGACGTGGCCGAGGGCTGAACCCGTCGGACAGTCCGCAGTCGGGTATCCCGACCCCGGCGTCTTTCCGGGCAGTGGTCTGCATGGACGGTCCTGACATGGTTCTCCCCACGATGCGTGGACGTGCACCTGACACACCAAACGATCGAGTTGCCCTGAGGGTACGGGTTGACCGCCTTAAGAGCGCCTTAAAGCGGGATCATTCCTTCCCAGCGGGTGTGGGAAGGGTAGCCGGAACGCGGGTACGGTGCCCGCCGCGGATGCGGTTCCGGGGTCAACCCTTGATCTGCCCGATCCCCCCATAACGAGGACGATTCGCTAGGGTGCGGGATGTGGGTGCCACACGCCAAGCTGAGGAGGGCGCACGGCCGGCGCGGCGCAGGCTGAGCGTCGACAGGCGGCGGGAAGAGCTCATCGCCGCCGCGCTGGAGCTGTTCAGCAGGCATGACGCCGAGGACGTCTCGATCGACGACGTGGCGGTCACCGCGGGCGCCTCCCGGGCGCTCGTCTACCACTACTTCGGGGGCAAGCAGGAGCTTTACGTGGCCGCCCTGCGCAGCGCCGCCGCCGAGTTACAGGCGCGGTTGCAGCCGCAGAGCGAAGGTGGGCCCCTGGAGCGGCTCGCGCTGGGCCTGACGCGCTACTTCGACTTCGTGGAGGAACGCGCGGCCGGGTTCGCCGCACTGCTCAGGGGTGGCCCGGCCAACCGCGCGGGCGAGATCGGCGAGATCGTGGACGGCGTGCGGCAGCGCATGCTCCGCATGATCACCTATGAGCTGGGCGTCGAGACGCCCGGCCCGGCGCTGCGCGTCACGCTGAGGTCGTGGATCGCGTCGGTGGAGACGGCCGGGCTCGACTGGCTGGAGCACCGCGACATGGCGCGGGACGACCTGGAGCGGCTGCTGGTGAGCCAGGTGGTCGCGCTCCTGGAGGTGGCCGGTGGGCACGACCCCGAAGTCGGGACGCTGCTGGGCTCGCCGGCGCTCGTGCCGGGTGGCGAGCCGGTCCCCTGAACCGGATCAGGTCAATCGCCGAACGGGCCGGTCTGATCGCCGAACGGTCGGGTGCGCTCCCCGTACGGGGACGGCGAGGGCGCCTGCTCGGGGCGTTCCGGTAAGGATCGGATCGCCGTGGAGTCAGGGAAGAAAGGCGCACGGGACAGCGTGTGCGCGGGGAGGCGCCGGGCGGGCGGCGCCGGCCCCAGATCCCTCCCGTGACCGGTGATCGGTCACGGGAGCATGGTGGGCGCGCTCACATCCCCGACGCGAGCGCGCCGTCGTTCCCCCGTGACGCGGCGGCCACGTCCTACTCGGACCGCTGCTGCGGAATCCCCGCGAGCAGTGCGCGGACCTCAGTCTCCCGGTACCGCCGGTGACCGCCGAGGGTGCGGATCGACGTCAACTTGCCCGCCTTCGCCCACCGCGTGACGGTCTTCGGGTCGACGCGGAACATCGTGGCGACCTCCGCCGGGGTGAGCAGTGGCTCGGCCTCGGGTGTACGAGCTGACATTTGTGCGGCCTCTCCTCCGTGTGGACC
The DNA here is from genome assembly GCF_005864065.1 of Microbispora triticiradicis. NCBI lineage: Bacteria > Bacillati > Actinomycetota > Actinomycetes > Streptosporangiales > Streptosporangiaceae > Microbispora > Microbispora triticiradicis. The sequence continues at coordinate 373,443 of NZ_VANP01000007.1, forward strand.
GTCGGCAGCGATCCTCCGACTTGTCTGACGCTCGTGCCGCTCCGTACAGCACAATGCTGTCGGCGCGGCACTGTCACGGATGTCCGTCAATGATCCAAAAACGTGCGGTTTCTAGGATCATTTACGGCATCACCCGATGTGACCATACAGCCACGTAGCGCGATTGGCGAGCCCTCCGGGCACAACGTCTCGACCACGGGTTGATGTCACGCTGGGTGATTCTAGCGACACGTTTCGTGGTATCGCAGTGAAAACGGCAAACTACTCAGTTCGTAGATGTGTGATCGACTATCCCATGACCAGAATCTGCAGGTCGGGGCGTGTTGATGACCCTCAGTTTGCCGATTCGAGGGCGCGGATCGACCTCCAGCGGACAATCACCCGCTGATACATCGCGAAGGCAAGTTCTTCCTGACCCGTATCAAGGCCCGCCAGGGCCGCGGCGACCTCCGCGACGGACTGGTCGCCCTGGAGCGTCCGGTCGTCCATCAGGTGGACGAGGCCGCCGTAGTCGAGCTCGACGAGCGAGTGGGGATGGAACTCCTCCAGCCAGCGGCCGATGTCCTCCACCTCGGTCAGCGCGGCGACCTGCCCGACGTGCCGGCGGATCACCACCAGGGCCCGGGCCACCCGGCGGCGGGCCTGCGCCATCGAGGTGACGTACAGCATGTTCCTGGGCGGCGCGGCGGTGGTCTGCGAGACGGGCTCGGCCGGCTGCTCCGAGCCCAGCACGAGCCAGCGCTCGGCCGAGTCGAACGGCACGAACCACGCGGTCGGGACATGCCAGGTGCTCGTGCGGATGTAGGTGCGCAGGGACTCCTCCCCGCGCTTGAACCGGTCGAAGTCGTCGGCGGTCTGCTCGGCGATGGCCTGGGGGACGAACCGGGAGGCCAGCCTGACCGGCGTGCTGCCGCGGAAGGAGGCGAACGCCAGCCACGACCGGAGCCTGCTCTGCCAGGGGCAGACGTAGAGCGTCTCCTCCACCCGCCGCAGGTAGGCGTTGGGGCTCTCGCGCTCGGGCGCGGGCAGGGGCGGGACGCTCAGCAGCCGGCGGACCGCCTCGCCGTGCTCGACCTCGAGCGCGCCGGCCCGGCGCGGCCGGTCGCGCGACCCGGCGTACCGGGCCCACCGCGCCCGATCCTGAGGGGTGAAAGCGGTCAGCGGCTCGTACACACGGAGATAGGCGGCGTAGGGGAGCACACCAGAATCGTGCCATGTCGGGGGAGGAACGCGCAGCACTGTCCGGGTTTTTCATGATCGTTTCATGGCCGGGTCGGCTAAGCTGGAGGCGAATCGCCGCGACGAGGCGGCGTACACGATCAGGAGTCACTACCGTGACCGACGTTTTCGGGCTGTCCCACAAGGAATCCGGCTCGGGTGACGGCGTCAACCCCGTTCAGCCGGTACGGCACGAGCAGGTCGTCTTCTGCACCGACGAGCGCAGCGGCCTCTACGCGATCATCGCGATCTACAGCACCGCCCTCGGACCGGGGCTGGGCGGCACCCGGTTCTATCCCTACGAGAGCGAGCAGGCCGCCCTCGCCGACGTCCTCAACCTCTCCCGGGCCATGGCGTACAAGAACGCGCTGGCCGGGCTCGACCACGGCGGCGGCAAGGCCGTGATCATCGGCGATCCCTCGGCCGACAAGAGCGAGGCGCTCCTGCGCGCGTACGGCAGGTTCGTCCAGTCGCTGGGCGGCCGCTACTACACCGCCTGCGACGTGGGCACCTACAGCGAGGACATGGACGTCGTGGCGCGGGAGTGCTCCTACGTCACCGGCCGGACCCCGGCGCACGGCGGCGCCGGAGACTCCTCCATCCTCACCGCCTTCGGGGTCTTCCAGGGCATGCGGGCCGCCGCCGACCACATGTACGGCACCTCGTCCCTCAGCGGCCGGCGGGTCGGGGTCGAAGGGGTCGGCAAGGTGGGCCGCCGGCTCGTCGACCACCTGATCGCGGACGACGCCGAGGTCGTCGTCTGCGACGTGGACGAGCGGGCCGTCGAGTGGGTCCGGCAGCGCCATCCGGCCGTCGAGGTCGTGCCCGACGCCGCCACGCTGGCCGCGTCCGACATCGACGTGTACGCCCCCTGCGCGCTCGGCGGGGCGCTGGACGACGAGACCGTCCCCCGGCTCAAGGCGAAGATCATCTGTGGCGGGGCGAACAACCAGCTCGCGCATCCGGGCGTCGAGAAGCAGCTCGCCGAGCGGGGCGTCCTGTACGCCCCCGACTACGTCGTGAACTCGGGCGGGGTCATCCAGGTGGCCGATGAAATCGGGGGATTCGACATGGAACGCGCCCGCGCGCGGGCCGCGATGATCTTCGACACCACCCGCAGGATCTTCCGGTCGGCCGAGGAGGAAGGGGTTCCTCCCGCGGTCGCCGCGGATAGGCTGGCGGAGCGCAGAATGTCGGAAATAGGTCGCCTTAGGGGGATTTGGCTCCGGCGCTGACCGCCGCCGCTCTTACGACGTACCGAGCGGCGCACAAACCAGGTACGGTAATAGGCGAACGAGAGACTGACGCCTGAAGTCAGGTGGCGTCGGTGCGCGGTGCGTTAGTGACGAGGGGTCGGGCACGACCCCGCATGAGGGGGTCGAGCCAATGGGGCGCGGCCGAGCCAAGGCCAAGCAGGTCAAGGTCGCCCGTCAGCTGAAGTACAACAGCGGCGGGACGGATCTTGAGCGCCTGCGCGCGGAGCTCGGAGTCGTGGACGCCGACGATTCCGGCCACAGTGACGAGCATGACCCTTACGACGAGTTGGCTGATCGCTACAGCGATTACGCGGCCGTCGACGACGATGACGGCGACGACGGCAGCCCCGGGCGGCGCTGAGCCGTTACCGATCGCCAGATGAGTGACCCGGCGGGGACCGTTCCCCCGCCGGGTTGCTGACTCATATGCAGTGACCAGCGTGTCCGCGACCAGCGACGCGCCTTCACGCGAGGTGGTACGCCCGGTTGTGTGCGTGCCCGCCTCGCATACTCGCCACATCGGCCTGTTCGGGGAGCGCCCGAGGATGCCCGCGTTCTTCCGCTGACGGGCACCCTGCGACGGGAGCCCGTGCGACAGGAGCCGAGGCGAGCCCTCGCCGCCGGTCGGGGTGAACGGCGGGCACGCGGTGAGACGTGTCACACCACACCGGCCGCCGGACGACGCGGGCTCACCGACGGAAACGCGCCCGCCCCTCTCCGGCGACGATCTCGCCCAGCACCCAGGCGGGCAGGCCGCGGCCGGTCAGCAGCGCCAGTGCCCTGTCGGCCTCCGCCGCCGGGACGATCGCGCACATGCCCACGCCGAGGTTGAACGTCCTGTCCATCTCCTCCTGGGGCACGCCGCCGTGGCCGGCCAGCACCTCGAAGATCGCGGGAGGCGTCCAGGAGCTCCGGTCGAGCACGGCGTCGGCCGTCGCGGGCAGGGACCTGGCCAGGTTCGCCGCGAGCCCGCCGCCGGTGATGTGGGCGAGCGCGTGCACCTCGGTCTCCCGGATGAGCGCCAGGCAGTCGAGCGAGTAGACGCGGGTCGGCGTGAGCAGTTCCTCGCCGAGCGTGCGGCCCAGCTCGGGCAACTCCCGCTCCAGGTCCAGCCCGGCCTTCGCGATCACATGCCGGACGAGCGAGTAGCCGTTGGAGTGGACGCCGCTGGAGGCCAGCCCGAGCACCACGTCCCCCGGCACCACCCGGTCGGGCCCGAGCATCTCGTCGGCCTCGACGACCCCGGTGCCGGCGCCCGCGAGGTCGTACTCGTCGGGGCCCATCGCGCCGGGATGCTCGGCGGTCTCGCCGCCGACCAGCGCGCAGCCCGCGAGGCGGCAGCCCTCGGCGACGCCGCCCACGATGTCGGCGATGCGCTCCGGCACCACCTTCCCGCAGGCGATGTAGTCGGTCATGAACAACGGCTCGGCCCCGCACACGACGAGGTCGTCCACCACCATGCCGACGAGGTCGATGCCGATCGTGTCGTGCTTGCCGAGCCGCTGCGCCAGCATGACCTTGGTGCCCACGCCGTCGGTGGACGTGGCGAGCAGCGGCCGGCGGTAACGCAGGAAGGCCGAGGCGTCGAAGAGCCCGGCGAAGCCGCTGGCGTCGTCGACGACCTCGGGCCGCCGGGACCGCGCCACCCGCGACTTCATCAACTCGACCGCGCGGTCGCCCGCCTCGATGTCGACGCCGGCGTCGGCGTAGCTGGTCATCGCTGGGCCTCCAGCACGAACTTGCCCACCCGGTCGTCCTCGATCGGGATGGGGTACTCACCGGTGAAGCAGGCGCGGCAGAGCCGGTCGGCGGGCAGCGTCGTCGCCCGGGTCAGCCCGTCGAGCGAGATGTAGCCGAGGGAGTCGGCGCCGAGCGAGGAGCGGATCTCCTCCACCGACAGCGACCCGGCGATCAGCTCCGCCCGGGTGGCGAAGTCGATGCCGTAGAAACAGGGCCAGGCGACCGGGGGCGAGGAGATCCGGACGTGCACCTCGGTGGCGCCCGCCTCGCGCAGCATCTTCACGATCGCCCGCTGGGTGTTGCCGCGGACGATCGAGTCGTCCACGACCACCAGGCGCTTGCCCTCGATGACCTCGCGCAGCGGGTTGAGCTTGAGCCGGATGCCGAGCTGGCGGATGGTCTGCGACGGCTGGATGAAGGTCCGGCCGACGTAGGAGTTCTTCACCAGGCCCTGGCCGTACGGGATGCCGCTCTGCTCGGCGTATCCGATGGCGGCCGGGGTGCCGGACTCGGGCGTCGGGATGACGAGGTCGGCGTCCACCGGGTGCTCGCGGGCGAGCACGCGCCCGACCTCGACCCGGGTGGACTGCACGCCGCGCCCGGCGATCGTGGTGTCGGGCCGGGCGAGGTAGACGTACTCGAACAGGCAGCCCTTCGGCTCCGCCACGGCGAAGCGGCGCGAGCGCACGCCGCGCTCGTCGATCGTCAGCAGCTCGCCGGGCTCGATCTCCCGGATGAACGACGCGCCGACGATGTCGAGCGCCGCGGTCTCGGAGGCGACCACCCAGCCGCGCTCCAGCCTGCCCAGCACGAGCGGCCGGATGCCCTGCGGGTCGCGGGCGGCGAACAGCGTGGTCTCGTTCATCCAGACGAGCGAGTAGGCGCCCTTGACCTCCGGCAGCAGTTCGGCCGCGACGTCGTCCACAGGGCGCGAGGCGTCCTGCGCGAGCAGCGCGGTGAGCACCTCGGTGTCGGTGGTGGCCCGCATCGCACCGGACGTGAGCCGTTCGGCGAGCTGCGCGGTGTTGATCAGATTGCCGTTGTGGGCGAGCGCCAGCCCGCCGCCGTCGGTGGAGCTCAGCGTCGGCTGCGCGTTCTCCCAGACGCTCGATCCCGTCGTGGAGTAACGGCAGTGCCCGATGGACAGGTGCCCGCGCAGGGTGCCGAGGATCGACTCGTCGAAGACCTGGGCCACCAGGCCCATGTCCTTGTAGACGAGGATTCGGCTGCCCTCGCTGACCGCGATGCCCGCGGACTCCTGTCCACGGTGCTGCAGCGCGTAGAGGCCGTAGTAGGTGAGTTTGGAGACGTCCTCCCCAGGCGCCCATACGCCGAAGACGCCACAGGCGTCCTTCGGAGCGCGGTCCTGGGGGTCGAGGTCATGGCCCAGCCGGCCGTCGCCCTTCAACACACAGTCGAGTCTATTCAGGCATTGACGCTGCTCAAACCGGCGCATGCCCTTCGGCCGCCGTAACCCTCAACCGCTCTTTGCCGTGTCGTCCCTGCTCACACCGTGATTCCGGGAGAGTCTGAGGGCCGCGGCAGAGGCCAGAATCACGTACGGGAGGGATCATCGTGGCGAGACCCGGCGACCCCGGGCCCCCGCGCGGGCCGTACGGCGAGCCCCCGTACGGGGGACCTCCGGGCGGGCCTCCTCACGGCGGGCCGCCCTATGGCGAGCCTCCGGGCAGGCCACCGTACGGCGGGCCGTTGCCGCCGCCGCCCTGGGGGCCGGACGGTCCCGGCGGGCCCTGGGGACCCGGAGGGCCGGGCGGCGGGCCCAGCGGTGGGCCCGGCGGACCCGGTGGGGGCCTCGGCACGGCGGCGCTGGTGCTCGGGATCTGTTCGCTCGTCCTGCTGCTGTTCTGCGGCGTCGGGACGGTCCTGGCCGTCGTCGGACTGGTCCTCGGCATCGTGGCGATCGCCAGGAACTCCAACAGGCGCAGAGCCACCGCCGGGGTCGTGCTGAACGCGCTGACCCTGGTCCTCGCCCTGATCCTCGGCGTGCTGCTCTACAACTGGTTCCAGAGCAGGCGCCTCGGCGAGTGCTTCGACTCCCGGCTCTACCCCACCCAGGAGGACGCGCGGCGCTGCGTGGACGACAGGCTCGGCCGGCCGCGGTGACCCCTGCGAGCCGGCCACCGAGCGTCTCAGGGTCGCCGGACAGGCCGGTGGCCGCGGGGCTCCGGGGTGCGGGGTCACGCCAGCGGCAGGAGCCAGGACAGGTCGGCTCTGGCGCCGCTGGCCGCGATCTTCCCGGCGTCCGTCGCGTCGGCCCAGGACAGGCGGCCGGTGGCCAGTTCGAGCCAGGTGCGCGGATCGGTCTCGATCACGTTGGGCGGAGTGCCCCGGGTGTGCCGGGGCCCCTCCACGCACTGCACGGCCGCGTACGGCGGGACCCGCACCTCCACCGACCGCCCCGGCGCCCGCGCGGCCAGTTCCTCCAGCAGGTGCCGTACGGCGGCGCGGGCGGCTGTCCTGACCGGCGCCCGCCCGGCCTCGAAGGCGTCCAGCACGGCCCCCACACACGCGCCGGCCGCCCTGGTCGCGGGGCCGTCGTACGGCGGCCGTCCGAGATCGGCGAGCTGGGCGTCGAGCGCCTCTCTGATCTTCTCGGGGTCGAGTCTGCGTGCCGGCACCGGCCCATTGTCCCGGATCCGGCCCGCGGCCCGGCTCCCCGTCGGGTCACGTCCGCGCCGCGGTCCGGGCCGCGCGGCTCGCCCTGCCCGGCGCCCGGCCGTCCGGCCGGGCCGGGGCTATGAACTTCGGGGGACGGTGCGTCGATCCTCCTGGCGGTCCGGGAGCGGGTCCTGACCGAGGATCCGAGTGCCGTTGGCGGCGGAGGCGCGAACCGCGGCGAAGCCCGAGTCGATCATCTCGCGCTCGTAGGAACGCAGCCCCGGGATCGGCGGGCCGCCGCAGGCGAGAGCGGCGGTGAGCCGCGCGGCGTCCTGGAGTGCGAGGTTGGCCCCGGCCCCCGCCGCCGGGCTCATCGCGTGGGCCGCGTCGCCGAGCAGCGTGACGCGGGTGGTGCGCCAGGGGTCGACGGGGATGCTGGTGCGCAGCGCCAGCGGGACGATCTCCCGCCAGTCTTCGAGCATCTGCCGGACGCGGGGGTGCCAGCCGTGTGTCATCTCCATGACCAGGGACTTGAGCTGCTGCTGGGTCATGCGGTGGAGATCGGGCGGCAGTTCGTCGACCCGGGCGCTGAACGAGCAGGTGGCGTAATCGCGGGTGCGGGCGACGCCCACCACGCGGTGGCCGGGTCCGGTGACCGCGCTGAACACGTTGTCCAGGTCCTCGGTCAGGCTGCGGGAGATCTTGCCGTAGAGCTGTGCGAGGCCGGTGCCGACGACGCGGGCGTGCGGCAGGTACTGCCTGCGGACCGTGGAGTTGACGCCGTCGGCGCCCACCAGCACCTCGCCGCCGGCCGTGGTGCCGTCGTCGAAGTACGCGGTCACCCGTCCGGCCTCGTTCCGGAAGGCGGTGAGGCGCCTGCCATAGTTGATCATGTCGTTCACGTCCGCCAGCAGGACGTCGCGTAACTCCTGCCGGTCGACCGACAGGTGCCGGCCGCCGAAATCATGCTCTTCCACGACGTGGAGTGCCGTATCGAAACGCATGAACCGGGCCTTGGGCGCGTGAGCGCCGGCCAGGAACGCGGATGCCCGCGCGGGCGCGAGCACCGATGTCAGCGCGTCGATGCCCGGGTCGCCCAGATGCAGACGGTAGCCCTGACCGCGGACCACGGGCGAGGGATCACGCTCGTAGACGGCCACGTCGATGCCGTGCCCACGCAGTCCGTTGGCCAGGGCCAGGCCGCCCAGGCCCGCTCCGACGACGATCACTCTCATCGCGGCCCACCGCCGAAGCCGGCCGCGTGCTCAGCGGCCCATCGCGCGACGTTCCCTGTGGCTCCGGAAACCGGATAGGTGCTCATGCGTCCACGATCGCCTCGGCACGGCCGGGCCCGCAGCTCAACGGCCTGTACGTGGCGGCAAATCGCAGGAAACCATGCAATATGGCGAAAATTGGCGTGCTGGACAGCATTGACCGCGCTCTCGTGCACGCGCTCCAGATCGACGGCCGGGTGCCCTTCCGGCGGGTCGCCGAGGTCATCGGCACCTCCGAGCACACCATCGGGCGCCGCTACCGCAGGCTGCGCTCTCAGGGACTCCTGCGGGTGGTCGGCATGCTGGACGGCACTCGCTTCGGGCAGGTCTCCTGGGCGGTGCGTCTGGTGTGCACGCCAGACGCCGCCGGGCCGGTGGCCGAGGCGCTGGCCCGGCGCGAGGACACCGTCTGGGTGCGGCTGCTGTCCGGCGGCACCGAGATCGCCTGCGGGGTCCAGGCCGGTGAGGAGGGGGACGACCTGCTGCTGAGGAGGCTTCCCAGGACTCCGCGCATTGCCTCGATGTCGGCTCACGCCACGCTGCACATGTTCGCCGGGTGGCGCAGCCGGACGGCCGCGCTCTCCGAGGAGCAGGCCGCCCGCCTGCGCCCGGATCCCCTGGACGACGAGCACGAGATCACCCTGAGCGGCGAGGACCACGCCCTGCTGCGGGTGCTGGCCCGGGACGGCCGGGCCGGCCTCGGCGAACTGGCTGCGGCCGCAGGATGCTCGCAGACCACCGCCCGCCGGCGACTCGAGCAACTGCGCGCCGCCGGGGCCCTGCGTCTCGATGTGGAGATCCCCGCACAGGTGCTCGGCTACCACGCCGAGGCATGGTTGTGGATGAAGGTCGAGCCACGGGCCCTGACCGCCGTCGGCGCGGCCATGGCCGGTCACGCCGAGGCCGACGTGGTGGCGGCCACCACCGGCCCGGCCAACCTCATGGCCGGGGTGACCTGCCGCGACACTCGGGCCCTCTACCGCTACCTGACCGAACGGGTGGCGTCTTTGAGCGGGGTGCTCGAGGTGGAGACCGCTCCGGTGATCCGCACGATCAAGCGGGCCGGCGCCCTGCTGCCCGCCACCCCGCTCCCCGGCGTCGCCCTGTCGTCCTGAACCGTCGCCGCCCTTCACCCTGTCGTCCTGCACCGTCAGCCGGCCCGCCGGCCTGCGCGGCGGCAGGACGCGGGCGGTGCCGACGGCGCGGGAGCGCGAGGTGCGGGCGGTGCGGGAGCGCGAGGTGCGGGCGCGACCGGCGCCCGGCCGTCCGGAGAGTCAGGCGACGGGCTCGGGCACGGCCGATTCGGCGGGCACGGACGCGGCGGTGCGGGTGCGGCGCAGCGAGTAGAGGCTCACCGGCACGCCGACCAGCACGATCGCCCCCGCGATGAGCAGTGTGAACCGGTACGCCTCCAGGAAGGTGTGCAGCGGAGGGCCGGTGAGCGCGCTCTGCCTGGCGCTCAGGACGGCGCCCAGGATCGTGACCCCGAGCAGGCCGAAGACCTCGCGGGAGACGTTGAGCACACCCGAGGCCACCCCCGCACGGGCGGGGGGCATGGCGTTCAGCACGACGTTCGTCAGCGGGACGAGCAGGCCGCCGCCCAGGCCGTACACGAGGAACCAGGGGAGCAGATCGCCGTAGTGGGAGCCCTCGCCCGCGCTCGACAGCCCGGCGACGGCCACCGCCATCAGGCCGAGACCCGCCGCGACGGTCGGCCCGCTGCCGAAACGCTCGGCGAGCCGGGGCGCGACGGTCGCCGACACCGCCATGAGCAGCGCCATCGGCACGAAGCCCGCACCGGCCTCGATCGGGGAGAACCCGAGCGCGCTCTGCAGGTAGATCGCCGTGAAGAAGTAGATGCCGAACACCCCGAACGCCCACAGCCCCATCGCCAGCAGTCCGCCGCTGAAGACCCGCTCCCTGAACAGCGTCAGGTCGATCATCGGCTGCGCCGTACGGGACTCGACCACGAGGAAGGCGACGGCGGCCACCGCGGCGACGGCGAACGCGCCGAGGATAGGGCCGGAGGTCCACCCGCGGGACGCGCCCTCGATCAGCGCGTAGGTGAGGGCGAACAGCGAGACGGCGGAGGTGGCCAGGCCCGGCAGGTCGAGGGAGAGCCGCCCGGTCGCGCCCCGCCGGGAAGTGACCGTGACCTGCCCGGTGGTGACCTGCTCAGGGGTGACCCGCTCCACCCGGATCGCCCGCGCGCCGATCACGGCCGCCACCACGCCGATCGGCGCGTTGATCAGGAAGATCCAGCCCCAGTGGGCGTTCTCGCTGAGGAAACCGCCGGTGAGCGGGCCGATCGCGAGGGCCAGGGCGCCGACGGCGCTCCAGACGCCGACGGCCGTCGCCCGCTCGCGCGGGTCGGGGAAGATCCGCGGCAGCAAGGCCAGCGTGGCGGGAGTCACCAGCGCCGCGCCGAGCCCTTGCAGGGCCCGCGCGCCGATCAGCGTCTCCTGGTTCCAGGCCAGGCCCGCCGCCACCGAGGCGAGCGTGAAGACCGTCAAGCCGGTGAAGAACGCGGCCCGGGGACCGAAGACGTCAGCGAGGCGTCCCCCGGCGAGCAGCAGTCCCGCGAAAACCAGGATGTACGCACTCACGATCCACTCCAGGCCGGAGATCGTCAGCGCCAGGTCGCGCTGGATCGTGGGCAACGCAACGTTGACGACGTTGTTGTCCAAATACGTCATGAATGTCGCAAGCGCCACCGCGACGAGCGCCCACCACCGTCCAGACATGAGTCCTCCTCTTGTACGGAGTACGTGTACGGCGTACATGTACAGTGCATAGGAGAACTTGTACGTCGTATAGTTGTCAAGTGCGGAGGTAGCGAGGGAGCGGACCATGGCTGACACGGAGCGGTTGAGCCGCCGGGCGCTGGTGGAGAAGGCCGTGGAGGTGGCCGACTCCGAGAGCCTCGACGCCGTCACGGTGCGGCGGCTGGCCCAGGAGCTGGGCGTCACGCCGATGGCGCTGTACTGGCACGTCAAGAACAAGGACCAGTTGCTCGCCTGCCTCTCCGACCACCTGCTGGCCGAGGTCACGCCCGAGTTCGACCCCGCCGCGCCGTGGAACCTCCGGCTGCGCGCGATGGTCGAGGCGCTGGTGGGGGTGATGCGGCGGCACAGGTTCATGCCGCAGCTGTTCGCGCTGGTCAAGGAGGAGGAGGTGCCCAGCTTCACCCGGGCGACCGAGGCCGCGCTCGACCTGCTGTCGCTGGCGGGCTTCACGCTCCGGGAGGGCTGGGCCGTGTCCCACTACCTCCTGCAGGGCGCGATCGCTCTCGTCGGCGGCGAGCCCGGGTGCCCCCGGACGCTCACGGCCGCCCAGGCGGCCGAGTGGCGGCGGCAGAAGCGGCTCGCCCTGGAACGGCTGCCCGCCGACGAGTTCCCTCGGATGGTGGAGTTCGCGAAGCTGATGGAGAACGAGGCCGACGTGGAGGCGTACTACACGTTCGGCCTGGACCTCCTCATGAGCGGCGTCGAGACCATGGCCGCGAGGAAGCCGCAGGGAGGCGCGACGGGCGACGCGGCGTCGTAGGCGCTGTGGTCGAAGTTGCGCATCCGTGATGTTTCGGACGTCAACCAAAGCACCTTCCGGCACGTGTGATACGCGCGTACAAATGTGATCTTCACGCTCCGCGTGCCGCAGAAAGGGAAGTCCCGTGGCTATCAAGTTGCCGGGCGGTCGGACCATCGGCCTTGTGACGGCTGGTGCTCTGGTGGGGTCGGTTCTGGTTCTGGGTGGGGCGGCGACGGCCTCGTCGGCGAGTGGTGGCGCGTACTACGCGTGTGTGAACAAGTCGACGCGGTACATGCGTCTGGTCGGGGTGACGACCAGGTGCAAGGCGACCGAGTACAAGGTGTCGTGGAACCAGGCGGGTCCGCAGGGGCCGCAGGGTCCGGCGGGGATCGGCGGCACGGGTGCGCAGGGTCCCCAGGGCCCGCGTGGTCTGCAGGGTCCGAGAGGTCTGCAGGGCCCCAAGGGTGACACGGGCGCCCAGGGCCCGAAGGGCGAGACCGGGGCGCAGGGGCCTAAGGGTGAGACCGGCGCCCAGGGTCCCAAGGGCGACGACGGCAAGGCCGGTCCGGCAGGCTCGCAGGGCCCCAAGGGCGACGACGGCAAGCAGGGGCCGCAGGGCGAGCGCGGTCCGGCTGGTCCGCAGGGTCCCAAGGGCGACGACGGCAGGAACGGCGTCACCGGGCCGCAGGGCCCCAAGGGGGACGCCGGTCCGAAGGGTGACAAGGGCGAGAAGGGCGACACGGGCGCGCGTGGTCCCGCGGGTCCGGCGGGTCCCGCAGGCCCCGCGGGCGAGGGGGGTTCCGCCACCGTCGTCACCAAGGCTGACTCCCTCTACCTGCCGGCCGCCGGTGGCAGCGACTCCGTCATGTGCCCGAGCGGAACCGTCGCCACGGGAGGCGGCTTCGTCGCCGGTGGCTCGGGCCAGCCCTTCATCACCACCAACGCGCCGTACCTGAACGACGACGGCAAGGCGGTCGGCTGGAAGCTCTACGGCAAGAACGTCAGCGGCACCATCTACGTGCTGTGCCTCAAGAGCTAGTGCTGTAGCCGGAAACGATCACCGGACCCGCGCGTGGCTCCCCGTGCCGATCGGATGGGTTCGATCACATCCGATCGGCACGCCGGGAACGCGCCCGCGTACGCGGCGAGAAAGGCGCGCCTCGATCCGGGCTCAGGCCGGCCGGGTGGGGGGCCGGAGCCCGTCCATCAGGAGGTCCAGCAGGCGCCCGGCCTTGGCTTCATGATGGCGCCGGGGGGCCACGGTGAAGATGCCGATGAGGGAGGCGGCGATGTCGTCGGCGGTGACGTCGGAGCGGAGGTCGCCCGCCGCGCGACCGGCGTCGAGAATCGTGGTGATGGCCGCCAGCAGCTCGCTCCGGGTCTGCGCATGGGCGATCTCGCCCGACTCGATCATCGCGAGCAGCGTGTCGAGCATGCCGTTCTTGGTCGCGATCCAGTCCCCGAACAAGTCCATCCAGCGCCGCATCGCCGCAGCCGGGGGCAACCGGCCGAGCAGCTCGCGGGCGCCGGTCGTCAGCCGCACGACCTGGTCCCGGTAGACCGCGTCGACCAGCGACTCGCGGGTCGGGAAGTGCCGGTAGAGCGTGGCGATGCCGACTCCGGCCTCGCGGGCGATCGCACGCATCGACGGCTCGGCCTCAGCCGACACGAACACGCGGGTCGCCACCGCGAGCAACTGGTCGCGGTTACGGGTCGCGTCCGCCCGTGGCGCGCGCAGCTCCGCCTCAGTAAAAACGGATCGCGCTCCGGTTGTGTTAGGGTCGCCCATGGAAACGGAGCATAGTCCGTTTCAACGCGTTCCCTCGTCCCCAAGGAGCCAGGCGTACATGCAGGAACAGAGCGATCAACCGCCGACGGGCAGGAGCAGGGCGGTCCGGCTCGATTCGTTCGGCGGCCCCGAAGTCCTGGACATCCGTGAGGTTCCCGCTCCGCAGGCCGGCCCGGGACAGATCCGCGTGCGGGTCACCGCGGCCGGTCTGAACCCGATGGACTGGATCATGACCGCCGACGCGGACACCGCCGCCCGGTTCGGCCTGAGCCTCCCGGCCGGATTCGGGACCGACTACGCGGGACTCGTCGACCAGGTCGGTGACGGGGTGACCGGCTTCGCGCCCGGCGACCGGGTGTTCGGGGGCGCCCTGTCCCGCGCGGTTGCCGACTTCGTGGTGGTCGACGCGGCCGGGGGGAGCGCGGCGAACGAGGCCCATCACACTCCGGACGGCGTCGACGACCGCACCGCCGCCACCCTCACGATCGCCGGCTGCACGGCATCCGCCGCCCTCGCCGTGGTCGGCCCCGGCCCGGACGACACGGTGCTGATCGGCGGCGCGGCGGGCGGGGTCGGGGTGTTCGCCGTCCAGCTGGCCCGGATCGCGGGAGCGCGCGTGATCGGGACGGGATCGGCGACATCCTCCGATTTCCTGCGCGATCTCGGAGCCGAGCCGGTCGCGTACGGCGACGGCCTGGCCGACCGGGTCCGCGTCCTCGCTCCCGGCGGTGTCACCGCCGCCATCGACCTCTACGGGACGGAGACGGTGCACGCGGCGAGGGAACTCGGCGTCCCGGACGGCCGCATCTGCACCATCGCCGCGCAGGTCGACGGCGTGCCGACGGCCAACGGCGCGAACGCCGCCCCCGGCGCCCTGGAAGAGGTCGCCGCCCTGGTCGCGGCGGGCCGGCTGCGGGTGCCTGTCGCGGCGAGCTTCCCGGTCGAGCAGATCCGCCGCGCGGTTGAGCTCCAGGCGGGCCGGCACGTGCACGGCAAGGTCGTCATCGACATCTAGATCAAGGCCGTTGCGACGATGGGCGCGATGTCGTCGTCACCGATCAGGCGGGGACGGCCTCCCGCCCACTGAGGGCCCAGGGCGGCCAGGCCCTTCTCGTTGAAGGCGTGGACCACATCGCGCCCGGTGTCCTCGTCGGCCAAAGCGGCAGATCTGACTGTGCGGCCTTACTCGCGGCCTTGATGCGCATACGTGATGTTTGTGCCGTCAACCATCCCTTTCTCTCACACGTGTATCACTCGTACCTCTTGTGATCGAAGCACCTCGCGTGCCGCAGAAAGGGAAGTCCCGTGGCTATCAAGTTGCCGGGCGGTCGGACCATCGGCCTTGTGACGGCTGGTGCTCTGGTGGGGTCGGTTCTGGTTCTGGGTGGGGCGGCGACGGCCTCGTCGGCGAGTGGTGGCGCGTACTACGCGTGTGTGAACAAGTCGACGCGGTACATGCGTCTGGTCGGGGTGACGACCAGGTGCAAGGCGACCGAGTACAAGGTGTCGTGGAACCAGGCGGGTCCGCAGGGGCCGCAGGGTCCGGCGGGGATCGGCGGCACGGGTGCGCAGGGTCCCCAGGGCCCGCGCGGTCTGCAGGGCCCGCGTGGCCTTCAGGGCCCCAAGGGTGACACGGGCGCCCAGGGCCCGAAGGGCGAGACCGGCGCCCAGGGTCCCAAGGGCGACGACGGCAAGGCCGGCGAGCAGGGCCCGCGTGGTCTGCAGGGTCCCAAGGGTGACGACGGCAAGGACGGCAAGGACGGCAAGGACGGTAAGGACGGCGTCGCCGCCGTCTCGTACAAGTCGGCCGAGTTCAGCTTCGGCCTCGGCGGCGGCTCCAAGAGCCTGAGCTGCGACAGCGGGACCTACGCGACCGGCGGCGGCTACCGCGGCACCAACATCGTCGGTGAGGTCACCACCAACGGCCCGATCATCACCGGAGGCAAGCCGACCGGCTGGGAGGTCAAGGGGTCCGTCGGCACCAAGGGCACCATGTACGTCATCTGCGTCGGCGTCTGAGTCAGCCACGCCGCCGGAAGGGTGGAGTCCGTGGGGGCTCCACCGTACGGCGCTCCACATATGCCTGCCGTACGCGACGAGGCGTTGGCGTACGGCACCGCGAAGGCCCTTCCGGAGGGGTTACCGGAGGGGTCTTCGCGCGTTTCCGGCCTAATTCCGGCCTCCGCCGCTCCCGGAGGCCACGCGACAGGCACGGGCGCGGCCCTCGTAGCCCCGGAAGGCGGTTGCCGGCTCCGACGACTAGGGTGGCCGGTCATGATCGAGCCCTCCTACGTCCGGGTCGCCCGGGCGGCGTACGACGCGATGGCCGGAGACTACGTCGACTTCGCCCGGCACTCGCTGGCTGGCAAGCCGTTCGAACGCGCCATGCTCGCCACGTACGCCGAGCTCGTGCGGACGTCGGACCTCCCGGGCCCGGTGGTCGAGGCCGGTTGCGGAACGGGCCGGATCACGGCGCACCTGCACGCGCTCGGCCTCGACGTCTCCGGCGTCGACCTGTCGCCGGGCATGATCGCGATAGCCCGTCAGGAGCACCCGCACATCCGGTTCCAGGAAGGCCGCCTCGCGGCCCTGGACATCGCCGACGAGTCCCTTAGCGGCGTGGTCGCCTGGTATTCGATCATCCACACGCCACCGGAGGACCATCCGGCGGTGCTCGCCGAGTTCCACCGGGTGCTGGCGCCCGGCGGTCATCTCCTGCTCGCCTTCCAGGTCGGCCAGGTCGGCGACGAGCCGTTCCACCTCGCGGAGGCGTTCGGGCACCAGGTCGGGCTCGACTTCCACCGCGTCTCGCCGGATCACCTGACCCGGCTGCTGGCCGACGCGGGAATCCCCGTGATCGCCCGCCTGCTGTGCGAACGCGGCGAGTCCGAACGGACCCCCCAGGCCTACCTCGTCGCCCGCAAGCCGGTGGCCGCCGCCGGCACGCCGTCCGGGTCGTGACGAAGGGTCAGGTCCACTCCACGTGGGCCCGTACGGCCCCGGCGTCGTCGACCCAGCCCTTGGAGGCGGCGTACTCCAGCATCCGGTCGAGCCTGTCCCGCCACTCCGGGTCCCGGCCCTGGTCACCGGCCAGGCGGATGATGTCCTCCCGGGTGAGCCAGACATGGTCCTCGCGCCGGGCCGTCACCTTGAGAGCGGTGAAGTCCTCCGGGTCGTGAAGAGACCGGGGACTCAGTTCCGCGTCAAGCCACACTGTCTTCTCCTCTGCCGGAGGCGGCGATCACCGGAGTGACTTTACGCGCTCTCGCCCCGGATAGGCCGTCTGATCACGATGGTCCCGGGACACCGACTATGGAACGGTGTAGCTTTGCACCACCTCGCACCCTTTGTGGTCGACTGCGTATCCGGACGGAAAGACGTCGCATGAGAATCCACGCCACGCTCGTCGGCGCCTTCGTCGTACCCCTGGTCGTCCCCGCCGTGGTGTGGCCGGCGGCCGCGGCCACCGCCGCACCCGCGACGTCCGTGCCGACCGGGACGGGCGCGATCCGCTGCCCGAAGCCGACCAGGACCGTCGGCAGCGCCGGTGAGCTGCACGAGGCGCTCAGGTCGGCACGTGCGGGCGACGTCATCCGGCTGCGGCCCGGCACCTACCGGGGCAGGTTCGTCGCCCGGCACTCCGGCACGCCGAAGAAGCCGATCTACCTGTGCGGCCCCGCCGCGGCGGTGCTGGACGGCGGCGGCGTCGGCAAGGGGTACGGCTTCCACCTCGACCGGGCCGGTTACTGGCGCCTGGTGGGCTTCACCGTCAGGAACAGCCAGAAGGGCGTCATGGCGGACGGAACCCGGGGCTCGGTCATCCAGGGCCTCACCGTCCGCGACATCGGCGACGAGGCCGTCCATCTGCGTGCCTTCAGCAGCGGCAACATCGTCCAGTACAACCGGATCGACAACACCGGCCTGCGTCGCGCGGAGTTCGGCGAGGGCGTCTACCTCGGCTCAGCGAAGTCCAACTGGGATCGGTACTCCGGCGGGCGGATGGACCGGAGCGACCGGAACCTGGTTCGCGGGAACGTCATCCGGTCCAGGGCCGAGGCGGTGGACGTCAAGGAGGGCACCCGCGGGGGCCGCATCGTCGGCAACGTCTTCGACGGGTCGGCGCTCGTCGCCGCGACCGCCGACTCGTGGGTCGACGTCAAGGGCAACGGCTACCTGATCGAGGGCAACGTCGGCAGGAACACCCCCGTCGACGGCTTCCAGACCCACGAGATCGTCGACGGCTGGGGCACCGGCAACGTCTTCCGCAGGAACACCCTCTATCTCGACGGCGCCGCCGGCGTCGGCATCAACGACACCGTAGGCGGAAACAGGATCACCTGCGACAACAAGGCGGTCGGCGGGCGTCTGCTCAAGAACGGCAGGTGTTCCTGACGCCCCCGGGCGATGTGCCTCACTGGCCCACGCGGCCGTCGACGCACTCCCGCAGCAGGTCCGCGTGGCCGCAGTGCCGGGCGTACTCCTCGATCCGGTGCACCAGCAGGTCGCGGACGGCGATGGCGTCCTTCCCCAGACGCACGCTCAGATCCGGGTGCTCGGCCAGCGCGGCGTCGGTGGCCTCCTGCTCACGGGCGAGGTCGGCGTACGCGGCGTCGACCACCGCCTGGTCGCCGACCGCTCCGTCGAAGTCGCCACCCGGGCCGTACAGCTTCGGCGGCGGGCCGCCGGGAAGGATCCAGCCGCGCCAGTCCCGCTCCGCCTCGGCGAGGTGCCGGAGCAGGCCGAGCAGCGACATGGTCGACGGCGGCACCGATCGGCGGGCCAGCTGCTCCGCGCTGAGCCCCTCGCACTTCATCAGCAGGGTCAGCCGGTAGTTCCTCAGGTACTCCCGCAGCGTCGCCGGTTCGCCTTCCGGGCTGACTTCGTTGTTCTCGCGGGGATCGTCAGCCGGATCCACCCACATGTCTCGATATACGGTCGCCTGGGTCCACCGCTGGGGCTGGTCGTTCACCGTGCCCATGGTGGTCCCCGAGCACCCCGCTCGCCAGCCGTTTTCCCCGCCGCGACGGAACCCCGGCGAAAGCGAAGGCCCTTCCGGACGGGGTCGTCCGGAAGGGCCCTCTGATGACGATCAGCCGAAGACGCGGGGCAGGGCCGAGGTGTGGGCCTCGCGAAGCTCGGCGACCGGGACGTCGAGAACGCCCTCGACCACGAGCGCGTCGCCGCCGGTGAGGCCGAGCCCGGAGCAGGGCACCTCGTGCCGGACGCACAGCTCGGCGAACGCGTCGAACGCGTCCGGGCGGACGCACACCAGCGCACGCGCGGCCGACTCGCTGAACAGGTCGGTGAACGCGTCCTCGCCCGGCAGCGTCACCGTGCAGCCGACGCCACGGGAGAGGCACGCCTCGGCCAGGGCGATCGCGAGACCGCCGTCGGAGAGGTCGTGCGAGCCCTCCAGCAGCCCGCGGGCCGCCGCCTCGGCCAGCACCGCGGCCAGGGCGCGCTCGGCCTCCAGGTTCACCTGAGGCGGCAGCCCGCCCAGGTGGCCGTGGACCACGTGCGCCCACTCCGAGCCGCCGAACTCCTCGCGGGTCTCGCCCAGCAGCAGCACGCGCAGGCCGGCCTCCGGGAAGCCGGACCTGACCCGCCGCGCCACGTCGTCGATCACGCCCAGCACGCCGATCACGGGTGTCGGGTTGATCGCGGTCGAGCCGGTCTGGTTGTAGAACGACACGTTCCCGCCGGTGACCGGCACGCCGAGGGTGCGGCAGGCGTCGGCGAGCCCGCGTACGGCCTCCGAGAACTGCCACATGACCTCGGGGTCCTCCGGAGAGCCGAAGTTGAGGCAGTTGGTGACCGCGAGCGGCTTCGCGCCGGTGACGGCGACGTTCCGGTACGCCTCCGACAGCGCGAGCTGCGCCCCGCTGTACGGATCGAGCCTGGCGTAGCGGCCGTTGCCGTCGGTCGCCAGCGCGATGCCCCGGGTGGTCTCCTCCGCCCCCGGCATCGCCTCCGAGATCCGGAGCATGCCGGCGTCGGCGGGCTGGGCCAGGACGGTGTTGCCGCGCACGTACCGGTCGTACTGGGAGGTCACCCACTCCTTCGACCCGAGGTTGGGCGAGCCGAGCAGGGTGAGCAGGGTCTCGCGCAGGTCCGCGGGCCGGGGCAGGCGCTCGGGGCCGTCGGCGTTGAGCGCCGCCTGCCCGGCGGGCTCGTGGAACGGACGCTCGTAGACCGGGCCCTCGTCGGCGGCCGTGCCCGGCGGGATGTCGACGATGACCTCGCCGTCCCACGTCATGACGAGCCTGCCGGAGTCGGTGACCTCGCCGATCACGGTCGCCGGGACGTCCCACTTGTCGCAGATCGCCATGAAGGCCGGGATGTCGTCGGGCGTGACGACCGCCATCATGCGTTCCTGCGACTCGCTCATCAGGATCTCCTCGGGCCGCAGCGAGGGATCGCGCAGCGGGACGAGGTTCAGGTCCACCCGCATGCCGCCGGTGCCCTTGGCGGCCAGTTCGGTGGTCGCGCAGGACACCCCGGCCGCGCCGAGGTCCTGGATGCCGACGACCACGTCCGCCTGGTAGAGCTCCAGGCAGCACTCGATCAGCAGCTTCTCCATGAACGGGTCGCCGACCTGTACGGCGGGCCGCTTGGCCTGCGACTCGTCCTCGAAGGTGGCCGACGCGAGCACCGACGCGCCGCCGATGCCGTCCGCGCCGGTACGCGCGCCGAACAGCACGACCTTGTTGCCGGGGCCGGGGGCGGTGGCCAGCTTGATCTGGTCCTTGCGCAGCAGGCCGACGCACAGGGCGTTGACGAGCGGGTTGCCGATGTAGCAGGGGTCGAAGACGACCTCTCCGCCGATGTTGGGCAGGCCGAGGCAGTTGCCGTAGTGGCTGATGCCCTCCACCACCCCGGGCAGCACCCGGCGGGTGTCGGGCTGATCGGCCCCGCCGAAGCGAAGCGAGTCCATGACCGCGACCGGCCGCGCGCCCATCGACATGATGTCGCGCACGATGCCGCCGACGCCGGTCGCGGCGCCCTGGTGCGGCTCGACGTACGACGGGTGGTTGTGCGACTCGATCTTGAAGGTGGCGGCCCAGCCGTCGCCGACGTCGACCACGCCGGCGTTCTCGCCCATGCCGACGAGCAGGGCCTCCGACTCGGGCGCCTTGGTCCCGAACTGCCGCAGGTGGACCTTCGACGACTTGTAGGAGCAGTGCTCGCTCCACATCACGGAGTAGATCGCCAGCTCGGAGCCGGTCGGCCGCCGTCCGAGGATCTCCCGTACGCGCTGGTACTCGTCGTCCTTCATGCCCAGCTCGGCGTACGGCTGACGCTCCTCGGGCGTCTCCTGCGCACGCTTCACGCTGTCGAGGGCCATCACGCGTTCACCAGCCTCTTCAGGATCGAGGTGAAGAAGCCGCGGCCGTCCACGCTCGGCGCGCCGGTCAGGTCCTCGACCGCGTGCTCGGGGTGGGGCATGAGGCCGACGACGTTCCCGGCCTCGTTGGCGATCCCCGCGATGTCGTTGAGCGAGCCGTTGGGGTTGCCGCCGGCGTAGCGGAAGACCACCCGGCCCTCGCCCTCCAGCGCCGCCAGCGTGGCGGCGTCGGCGACGTAGCGGCCCTCGCCGTGCTTGATCGGCAGCACGATCTCCTGGCCGTCCGCGAAGTCCGCGGTCCAGGCCGTACGCGTGCTCTCCACGCGGATGCGCTGGTCGCGGCAGATGTAGTGCAGGCCCTCGTTGCGGGTCAGCGCGCCCGGCAGCAGGTGCGCCTCACAGAGGATCTGGAAGCCGTTGCAGGTGCCGAGCACGGGCAGCCCGGCCTGCGCGGCCGGGATCAGCTCGGTCATGAGGGGGGAGAACCGGGAGATCGCCCCGCAGCGAAGGTAGTCGCCGTAGGAGAACCCGCCGGGCAGGAAGACGGCGTCGACGCCCTTGAGGTCGTGGTCGGCGTGCCACAGCGGCACCGCCTCCGCTCCGGCCAGCCGTACGGCTCGCGCGGCATCCTGGTCGTCGAGTGTTCCGGGGAAGGTGACGACGCCCACCCGGGCAGCGCTCATGACTGTGTTCCCTCCAAGGATCGCCGCCAGGCCGGACGCCACCGTCTCATGTGCCGGACGGCGGTCAGTGGCGGTACACCTCAGAGTATCGGAGCCGCCAAATCGGCCGCTCTCGCGGAGCCCCGAACCGATCGGGCCGCGTCATGAGCCACACGTGCCGCGCCCTGGGCCGGCGCGGCCGGTGGCCGGGGTCCTCAGACCCCGGCCAGGTGGCGGTCGAGAGTGAGATGGTGGGCGATGGCGTCCTCGGCCCAGTCGAGCTCCTTGCACAGCCGCACGGTCGTGCCGCGGCCGGGCGTGATGTCGAAGGACAGGTCGTCCACGACGGCCCGCATGATCAGGATCCCACGGCCGTGCTCGGTCTCGGCCGGCGGGTGCTGGCGGGGAATCATGTGCAGCCCCTCGCCGCCGTCGGCGACGCGCAGCTCACATCGGCCGTTGCCGATGGTGGCCATGACCTCGTAACGGTTTGCCGGTCCACCGTGCCTTACAGCGTTGGCGCATGCCTCGGACGTGGCCAGGAGTATGTCGGACACGCACTCCTCGGTCACGCCGAGCGACCTGAGCGCGTTACCCACCACGCGGCGGACCATCGGGATGCCGATCGCATCCCTCGGCATGGCCAGCGAGAACTCAATATCCACCGGACCCCTCCCCGGTGTCGAAGGTCACCACGGTAGGCTTCCCCACTGAATCAGGGCTAACCGCAAAATCACGGTCCTGTTATTCGGGGCGTGCCTCATGGGTGGGTTTAAGACGACCTATGTCCCATTTACGAGGGAGAAGTCAGGGGCGCGGCGGTGTGAAATGCACCACTTCACTCTGCGACGTGGATTGCGAAGTCCTCGATCACCGTGTTGGCCAGCAGGGTTTCGGCCATCTTTCGGACTTCCGAAAGGGCGGCTTCGTCCGCAGGCCCGTCCAGCTCCAGCTCGAACCGCTTGCCCTGCCGCACCTCGGAGACCCCGGAGAAGCCGAGCCGCGGCAGCGCCCGGGCGATCGCCTGCCCCTGCGGGTCGAGGATCTCCGGCTTGAGCATGACGTCGACGATGACGCGCGCCACGATGTGCCTCCAATTTCGAGTGGTCCGCCAGTTTCGGTGGGTCCGCCGGTTTCGGTGGGTCCGTTTCTGGGTCAAGCCTAGTGGCGGCCCTGCGACGCGCTCGCGACGGGCCACGCGGCGGGCGGGGCCGCGGCGGAGGGGTGTGGCGCCTCACGCCCCGGGAATCGGAGAAGTATGGACAGGAGGCGGGGTCTTGCGCGAAGGGGTGTGACTTCTGCCACGATGTCCGCATATGCGACCGGTCGCCCACCCCCAGCGGCCGTCCGCCGACCCTACCCGGCCCTCCGGCGGTGGCGACCCCACCCGTGGCGGGCACGAGACGCACAGGAGTGGCATGTGACAGCCCACGCCCCTCGCGGTGCCGACGCACCCCCGGAGCTCGTCCAACTGCTCACCCCCGAGGGAGAGCGGGTCGAGCATCCCGACTACGACATCGAGCTGACCGCCGAAGAGGTCCGCTCCCTCTATCGCGACCTGGTCCTCGTCCGCCGCATCGACCTGGAGGCCGTCGCGCTCCAGCGACAGGGCGAGCTCGGCCTCTGGGCGTCCCTGCTCGGGCAGGAGGCCGCGCAGGTCGGGTCGGGCCGGGCGCTCACCGGCGCCGACATGGCCTTCCCCACCTACCGCGAGCACGGCGTGGCCTGGTGCCGCGACGTCGACCCGGTCAACCTGCTCGCGCTGTTCCGCGGAGTGAACAACGGCGGATGGAACCCGGCCGAGCACAACTTCCACCTCTACACGATCGTCATCGGCTCCCAGACCCTGCACGCGGTCGGGTACGCCATGGGCGTCCAGCGCGACGGCGGGGAGTCCGCGGCGATCGTCTACTTCGGCGACGGCGCGACCTCCCAGGGCGACGTGAACGAGTCCTTCATCTGGGCCTCGGTGTTCAACGCCCCGGTCGTGTTCTTCTGCCAGAACAACCAGTGGGCGATCTCCGAGCCGCTGGAGAAGCAGTCGAAGATCCCCCTCTACAAGAGGGCCTCGGGCTTCGGCTTCCCCGGCATCCGGGTCGACGGCAACGACGTGTTCGCCTGCCTGGCCGTGACCCGCCGCGCGCTGCGGAACGCCCGCGAGGGGCAGGGCCCGACCCTGATCGAGGCGTTCACCTACCGGATGGGCGCGCACACCACCTCCGACGACCCCACCCGCTACCGCCTCGCGAACGAGCTGGAGGCCTGGAAGCTGAAGGACCCCATCGAGCGGGTCAAGGCGTACCTGTTCAAGAACCAGCTCGCCGACCAGGAGTTCTTCGAGAAGGTCGACGCGGAGGCCGACGCCCTCGGCAAGGACGTGCGCGACCGGTGCCTCGCGCTGCCCGACCCGCCGCCCGGGGCTATCTTTGATCACGTGTACGCGGGCGCCCACGCACTCCTCGACGAGGAGCGCGAGCAGTATCTGACCTACCTGGCGGGATTCGAGCGATGACCACACTGACTCTCGCCAAGGCGTTGAACGAGGGACTGCGGCGCTCGATGGAGGACGACCCCAAGGTCCTCCTCATGGGAGAGGACGTCGGCAAGCTCGGCGGCGTCTTCCGGGTCACCGACGGCCTGCAGAAGGACTTCGGCGAGGACCGCGTCATCGACACTCCGCTCGCCGAGTCGGGGATCATCGGCACGGCGATCGGCCTGGCCCTGCGCGGCTACCGGCCCATCTGCGAGATCCAGTTCGACGGGTTCGTGTTCCCTGCCGCCGACCAGATCATCACGCAGCTCGCCAAGATGCCGCTGCGGTCGCTCGGCACGCTGAAGCTGCCGGTCGTCGTGCGCATCCCCTGCGGCGGCGGCATCGGGGCGGTCGAGCACCACTCCGAGTCGCCGGAGGCGTACTTCACCCACACCGCCGGCCTGCGGGTGGTCGCGTGCTCCAACCCCGCCGACGCGTACACCATGATCCAGGACGCGGTCCGCTGCGACGACCCGATCATCTTCTTCGAGCCCAAGCGCCGTTACTGGGACAAGGCCGAGGTGGACCTCGCCGACCCCGGCCTGCCGCTCGACCGCGCCCGCGTCGTACGGCCCGGCCGGGACGTGACGCTCGTGGCGTACGGGCCGATGGTGAAGACCTGCCTGGAGGCCGCGTCGGCGGCCGAGGAGGACGGACGGGACATCGAGGTGATCGACCTGCGCTCGCTCAACCCGCTGGACGCCGAGGTGCTGACCGAGTCGGTGACGCGGACCGGCCGCTGCGTGGTCGTCCACGAGGCTCCGGTCTTCACCGGGTTCGGGGCCGAGATCGCGGCGCGGGTCACCGAGCGCTGCTTCTACCACCTGGAGGCCCCGGTGCTGCGGGTGGGCGGGTTCTCCACGCCGTACCCGCCGTCCCGGCTGGAGGAGCACTACCTGCCCGACCTCGACCGGGTGCTCGACGCCGTCGACCGCTCGTTCGCTTACTAGAGGGGAGAGATCTGATGCTCCGTGAGTTCAGGCTCCCCGACGTGGGCGAGGGGCTGACCGAGGCCGAGATCGTCAGGTGGCACGTCACCCCGGGCGACTCCGTGAAGATCAACCAGACGATCGTGGAGATCGAGACGGCCAAGGCCGTGGTGGAGCTGCCCTGCCCGTACGAGGGCACGGTGTCGGCCCTGATGGCCGACGAGGGCCAGACGGTCGACGTCGGCGCCCCGATCATCTCGGTCCGTACGGGCGACGGCGAGGGCCCGGCCGACGCCGGCCGGGAGGCGCTGGCCGACGATCTGGTGCCGGGCGCGGGAGACGGCGCCGAGCCGAAGAAGGAGAAGCGTCAGCCGGTGCTCGTCGGATACGGCGTGAAGACGTCCGCGACCCGCCGCCGGCCCCGCAAACCGGCCTCGCCCGCGCCTGTTTCGGCCCCGCCTGTTTCGGTCACACCTGCTCCGGCCACCCCGCCCGCTGTGTCCTCCGCGCCTGCTGTGTCCTCCGTGCCCGCTGTGCCCGGGAACGGGCACCCGGCCTCCGCCGGGGCCCGCGTGCTGGCGAAGCCGCCGGTGCGCAAGCTCGCCAGGGACCTCGGCGTCGACCTGACGGCCCTCACCGGCACCGGCCCGCAGGGATCGATCACCCGGGCTGACGTGGAGGCCGCGGTGGCGGCGCCCGCTCCGGCGACCTCGGGAACCTCCGCGGCCTCGGGGACCGCGCGGGAGGAGTACATCCCGGTCCGAGGGGTCAGGAAGGCGACCGCGCAGGCCATGGTGGCCAGCGCGTTCTCGGCTCCGCACGTGACGGAGTGGCTCCAGGTCGACGTGACCGGGACGATGGAGGCCGTGCGGCGGCTGCGGACGCTGCCCGAGTTCGCCGAGGTCAAGGTGTCGCCGCTGCTCCTGGTGGCGAAGGCGCTGATCACGGCGGTGAAGCGGCACCCGATGGCGAACGCCTCGTGGACCGGCGAGGAGATCGTGGTCAAGCACTACGTGAACCTCGGGATCGCCGCCGCCACCGACCGCGGGCTGATCGTGCCGAACGTCAAGGACGCCGACGCGATGTCGCTGCCCGACCTCGCGCGGGCGCTCGGCGAGCTCACCGAGCGGGCGCGGGCGGGCAGGTGCCAGCCGGCCGAGCTGAGCGGCGGCACGATCACGATCACCAACGTGGGGGTCTTCGGCGTCGACGCCGGGACGCCGATCCTGAACCCGGGAGAGGTGGCGATCCTCGCCGTCGGCCAGATCAGGGACATGCCCTGGGTGGTCGACGGGCAGCTCGCCGTCCGGAAGGTGACCACGCTGGCGCTGTCGTTCGACCACCGTGTGGTCGACGGCGAACTCGGCTCCCATGTCCTGCGCGACGTCGGCGCCATGCTGGAGGACCCCCTGCGCATGCTCGCCTGGAGCTGACGCACACGATTCCCCGGAGGGCCGGAGACCGATCGGCGGTCTCCGGCCCTTCCGCCGCCGGTCGCCTTTCCGGAGGACGCCGGGGCGCGAGCTCCGCGCACCCGCCGCTCGTGACTGCGCCGCTAGTGAACCCCGGAGGAGCACGTCACGCCCGCCGGCTCGGGGCGTACAAGCCGTCTGCAAGATCGGAACCAGTGACACTCAAGCACGGGTTCCTAGCCTCCCTACCGTGATTCGTGGAGACCACGGCCCGCTCGTGACGCGAGACGGGGGAGCGGCGGCGATCGCCGGGTTCGCCGTCGTACTCGCCGAGGGCGCGGAGATCCTGCGCACCCTGAGCCGTCGGGCCACGCCTCTCACCGAGGCGGGCAAGGCGATCGAGGAGTGGGCCGGCCGCCATCCCGGTGCCTGCCCCCGCCTCGTGCCGGGCGACCGCGACGGGTACGGCCTTCTGCTGCGCCATCCCGAGGGCGGGGTGGTGACGCTGTCGGTGCCGCGAGGCGAGCGGCATCGGCCGGACGGCCCGGACGAGGTCGCAGAGCGCTGCCTCCCGCCGCGTGAGCTCGTGGAGGACGACGAGCCGCTGGAGGACGGCGATCTGCGGGAGGCCGTGGCGGAGCTCCGCGCCCGGCGCGGCCTGCACGACCGGGCCGCCACGCTGGCCTGGCTGGCGGAGACGCCGTGGTCGGGGGAGCAGTTCGAGGCGCTCGTCGCCGGGATCGCCCGGCGGCGCCGCTTCCGGCGGCGCAAACAGGCCGAGCTCGGGCCGGGCCACCTCGCCTCCCACCGCTCCGACTTCGACCGCGTACGCGCCTTATGGGTGACGGGCTCCCAGCCGGTGGACGGCGAACTGCTCCACTGCGTCTCCGGCCTGACCGGCTACGAGCAGGCCATGGTGACGGTGGGCGAGCGGTGGGCCGGGGAGCTGCCCGCGCCGCTGCGTCACGCGGGCCTCGACGCGCTGGTCGGCCCGGTCCCGTACGGCGACGGTTATCTGACCGGCGTGGTGCTGGACCGCCGGGCGGCGCGGGACGATCCGGAGACGCTCGCCGCGGCGGGCGAGGCCGCCTTCGGCGAGTGGCTCGTGGCACGGCGCAGGAGGGCCTCCGTCGAGTGCCACTGGATCTGACTCCCGCGCCGTGGAGAAGCCGTGGAGAAGCCGGGGAAGGCCGGAGAAGCCGGGACGCCGGAGACGGCAGGGGCGCTGGAGATCGTCGGGCACGGGGGATGAGAGGATGAGCGCCGTGAAGAGCGCGGCCACCGGGCCGCGTGCGTCCCGTCCCAGGGAGAGTGCATGTTCCGCCACATCGTGCTGCTGAAGTGGACCGACGACGCCACCGAGGAGCAGCGCGCCGAGGTGGCCAGGCGGCTGAACGAGCTGCCGGGCGTCATCCCCGAGATCCGGACCTACCAGATCGGCCTGGACGCGGGCGTCAACCAGGGCAACTTCTCCTTCGCCGTGACGGCCGAGTTCGACTCCCCGGAGGACTACATCGTCTATCGGGACCACCCGGCCCACCTGGCGGTGATCGAGGAGTGCATCGCGCAGATCCTCGCCGCCCGCGCGGCCGTGCAGTACGCACTCTGACCCCGGTTCACGCTTCCCGGGCATGAACGGCCGAGGGTGAGCGGGCGTCGCCGCTCGTCCCGCCGTTCGGCATCGCCATCGGCTCGGTGCTGTTCGCGCCGCGGCTGAACCGGATCCGTTCGAGACTCAGGGTCAGCTCGCCGCTGGAGTTCCTCGCGAGGCGCTACAACGTGCCGACGCAGCAGGCGCTCGCGTGGTCCGGCGGCCTGCTCAAGATCGTGGACGTCGGCGCCAAGTGGGCCGCGATCGCCACGTTGCTGTCGACGTTCACCGGCCTGTCGCTCAACCAGGGCATCCTGATCACCGGCGCCGTCACCGCGGTCTACTGCACGGTCGGCGGCCTGTGGGCCGACGCGCTCACCGACTTCGGGCAGTTCGTCATCCAGTTGCTCGCCGGCGTCGTCATGCTGGTCGCCGTCCTCGGAAGGCTCGGCGGCGTCGACGCGATCGGCGGCGTGTGGGACCGGCTCCCGGCCGGGCACGCGCAGCCGCTCAACGGGCCCTTCACCGTGACGTTCCTGCTGGCGTTCCTGTTCATCAAGACGTTCGAGTACAACGGCGGCATGTGGAACCAGGCCCAGCGGTACATGGCGGCGCCGACGCCGGGGCAGGCGGCCCGGGGCGCCCGGCTGTCGGCCGCGCTGTGGGCGGTCTGGCCGCTGCTGCTGTTCTTCCCGATGTGGGCCGCGCCGCTGCTGGTCCACGCGAACAAGCCCGACGCCAGCGACTCCTACGCGCTGCTGACCACCCAGCTCATCCCGCACGGCCTGCTGGGCCTGGTCATCGCCGGTTTCTTCTCGCACACGATGGCGATGGCCTCCTCCGACGCCAACGCGATCGCCTCGGTCTTCACCCGCGACGTGATCCCGGTGCTGTCCCGCGCGGCGCGCGGCTGGGACACCCGGGCCGGCCTGATCGCGGCCCGGGTCACCACGGTCGCGTTCATCGCGCTGTCGATGGCCGTGGCGACCCAGGTCAACAGCCCGATGCTGAAGGACATCATCACGGTCGTCATCAAGTGGGTGGCCGGGCTCATCGGCCCGATCTCGATCCCGCTGCTGCTCGGCATGCTGCCGGCGTTCCGCCGGTCCGGGCCGACGGCCGCACTGGTCTCGTGGGCCGCCGGCCTGGTCGCGTTCTGGCTCACCAACTACGGCCTGAGCGGCGTCTCGACCGCCGTGGCGACGGCCGCGCCGGTGGCCACCTCGCTGGTGCTGTTCACGGTCATCGGCTTCGTCCGCCCGGAGAACACCTCCGAGCGGGAGGAACTGCTCACCACCGTCAACACCGACGCGACCGCCTCCTCCTAGAAGGAGCTCTCGGGCAGGTCCATGAGGTCCTGCCCGGTGGCGGCGAGCACGCGGCGCTCGGCGGCCAGGCGGGGCAGGATCGTCTGGGCGAAGAACGAGGCCGCCCCGATCTTGCCCGTGTAGAAGTCCTTGTCGTGCTCCGAGACGGACAGCGCGTTCAGCGCCACCTCGGCCTGGCGCAGCAGCAGCCAGCCGAGGACCAGGTCGCCGAGCGCCATCAGGAACCGGGTCGTGTTGAGGCCGACCTTGTAGACCTCCCGCGGCGTCTCCATGGAGGCGATCGCCCATCCGGCCATCGTGTCGGCCATCGCCTTGACCTCGTCGGCCGCCTCGTCGAGCAGCCCCCGTTCGACCTTCAGCCGTCCGTTGCCCGCCTCGGAGGCGGCGAACGCCTTGATCTCGCCGAGCAGCGACCCCAGCGCCGCGCCCTGGTTCCGCAGGACCTTGCGGAAGAACAGGTCCTGGCCCTGGATCGCGGTCGTGCCCTCGTACAGTGAGTCGATCTTCGAGTCGCGGATGTACTGCTCGATCGGGTAGTCCTGCAGGAAGCCCGAGCCGCCGAGCGTCTGCAGCGAGCGCGCGAGCAGCTCGTACGACCGCTCGGAGCCGACGCCCTTGACCAGCGGGAGCAGCAGGTCGTTGAGCGCCTCGGCGGCCTCGTCGCGACGGCCCTCGAACTCCGCGATCTGGATCTGGTCCTGGATCGTCGCCGTGTAGAGCACCAGCGCCCGCATGGCCTCGGCGTACGACTTCTGCAGCATGAGCTCGCGGCGTACGTCGGGGTGGTGGGTGATCGGCACGCGCGGCGCGGTCTTGTCGCCGGCGCGGGTGAGGTCGGCGCCCTGGAGGCGGTTCTTCGCGAACTCCAGCGCGTTCAGGTAGCCGGTGGAGAGCGTGGCGATGGCCTTGGCGCCCACCATCATGCGGGCGTGCTCGATGACCATGAACATCTGCCGGATGCCGTCGTGCGTGTCGCCGACCAGGTAGCCGATGGCGGGGTGCTTTTCGCCGAGGGTGAGCTCGCAGGTCGTGGAGACCTTGAGGCCCATCTTCTTCTCGACGTTGGTGACGTACACCCCGTTGCGCTCGCCCAGCTCGCCGGTCTCGATGTCGACGAGGTACTTCGGCACGAGGAACATCGACAGGCCCTTGGTGCCGGGCTTGGCGCCCTCGGGACGGGCCAGCACGAGGTGGAAGATGTTCTCGGCCATGTCGTGCTCGGCGCTGGTGATGAAGCGCTTCACGCCCTCGATGTGCCAGGTGCCGTCGGGCTGCGCGATCGCCTTCGTACGGCCGGCCCCGACGTCGGAGCCCGCGTCGGGCTCGGTCAGGACCATCGTCGCGCCCCAGTGCCGCTCGACGGCCATCTCGGCGAACCGCTTCTGCTCGGGGGTGCCGAGCTCGAACAGCAGGCGGGCGAAGGCGGGGCCGCAGGCGAACATCCACACGGCGGGGTTGGCCCCGAGCACCATCTCGGCCATCGCCCACACGAGGCTGCGCGGAGCGGGCGTGCCGCCCAGCTCAGGCTGCAGCTCCAGGCGCCACCACTCGGCGTCCACCCAGGCCTGGTACGACCGCTTGAAGCTCTCCGGCATGGTCACGTCGTGGGTGGCCGGGTCGAAGACGGGCGGGTGGCGGTCGGCGTCCTCGAACGAGTCGGCGATCGGCCCGGTGGCGAGCCGGTTCACCTCGTCCAGCACGCTGCGGGCGGTGTCCTCGTCGACCTCGGCGAAGGGGCCGGCGCCGAGGATCTCCCTGCGCCCGAACACCTCGAAGAGGTTGAACTCCAGGTCGCGGAGGTTGCTCTTGTAGTGACCCATCTGTGTGCGCTCCTAGAACCAGACCCGGGGGTAACGTACTGGTCGGTAACTCTAGCCCGAATGCTACCCGCCGGTAACCCGGCATATCCATGGCCTCCACCACAGATCGCGCGAATCCTCCCGCACAACGGATATGTTGGGGTTGTGAGGGGCGCGACTCGCGGTCCTCCCGGACGAGGTGCCTGCCGTACCCGGAGCGGCGAAGACGGCGGGCGAAGGGATATGAACCAGCTTCTGCAGATCGCCGGCGCCGTCCTCGTCCTCGGCGCGTTCCTGCTCTCCCAGATGAACGTCCTGGACGGCCGGTCGAAGATCTACCTTACGCTCAACCTCGTCGGTTCCGCGGTGCTCGCGGGGCTCGCGTACGCGGACGCCGACTGGGGGTTCCTGCTGCTGGAGGGGGTGTGGGCCGTGGTCTCCGCGGCCGGCCTCGTCCGATCGCTCCGGCCGCGGCGAATGGTCACATAACCGGCTTGACACCTTTGACGGTGTCGCGGTTGGGTGGGCGCATGCTTGAGATCCACACGATGACTTTCGACTGCGCCCGGCCGTACGAGCTGGCCCAGTGGTGGAGCGAGGCCCTGGGCTGGCCGCTCGTCGGCTCCGAACCGGAGGACGACGAGGTCATGCTGGACCGCCCGGACGGTCCTCCGCACCTGCTCTTCATCCGGGTGCCCGAGGGCAAGACGGTCAAGAACCGGCTCCACCTCGACGTCAACCCGACCGGGGACGGTACCCGCGACCAGCAGGTCGAGCGGCTGCTCGCGCTCGGGGCCAAGCCGTACGAGGACCACCGCACCCCCGAGGGGGCGGGCTGGGTCACGCTGCTCGACCCCGAGGGCAACGAACTCTGCGTGTGCCGCAGCGCGGCGGAGCGGGAGTCCTGAGACTCACGCGCCCTTGGCCCGGCTCCGCATGGAGAGCGTGAAGACGGCGGTGACCAGCAGCACGAGCAGGCCCCCGCACAGCGCGTCCCAGCCCGCGCCGAAGACGCCCTCGCGGTCGATCACGAGCTGCACGGGGTACATCAGGGCCGCCGCGCCCAGCCCCGGGTAGAGCGAGAAGCGCCAGGGGTGCCGCAACGCCCAGTGGCGGGCCTGCCGGGTCACCCGGTCGCCCACGTTCGGCTTGGAGATCGATCCGATCCCCGCGACGAGGGCGAACAGGGTGATCCCCGAGCACAGGGCCCAGGTCAGGTCCGCCGGTCCGGGCAGGATGACGCCCAGGAGGAAGCTCGTGGCTGCGACCGCCCCGCCGGCCGTCGCCGCGGCACGCCAGGGAGCGCCGCGCAGGGCCGCGCCGGCCAGGGACATCTCGTCCATTCGGGTGAGTTCGTTCATGGTTACAGCGTGCCTGCCCGGGTGGTCCGGCGGCATCGGGGAAGTCCCTGAGCATCCCCTGACGCCCCCTGGACAGGTCCCCCGGCACCCCTATCCCTCCAGGGTGACCCCCTCCGGGAGCGGGGCGACGTCGACGAAGTTGTCGTGGTAGACCGCGCCCCGGCCCATGTCGGCGTCGCGTTCGTCCACCACCGCGTTGGGGTTGGCCCCGGCCGCGTGCTTCGGCCAGTGGCCCTTCGGCGCCGCGACCACCCCCGCCGCGACCCGGTCGCTGACCTCCACGTACGCCCGGAACTCCCCGTTGCCGTTGAAGACACGGGCGGCCTGCCCGTCCACGAGGCCGCGCGGCGCCGCGTCGGCCGGGTTGACCAGCACCCGCGGGCCCTTCGACCGCCTGCGCAGCTCCGGGTTGTTGCCGAACGTCGTGTTCAGGAACGTGTGCGACGCCGGTGTGACCAGGACGAGCGGGTGCGGCCGGTCGGCGGGAGCCGTACGGGCCGTCAGCGACGGCACGTAACCCGCGACGCGCGGCAGCCCGGCCGCCTCGGCCCGCTCGGAGGCGAACTCCAGCCGGCCGCTCGGGGTCGGGAAGCCCTCCGTGAACGGCACGAACGGGTCGGCCGCCGGCAGCCGCGCCCAGCCCTGCTTGCGGATCTCCTCCAGCGTGATCCCGGCCTGGGCGAGCGTCTGCTCGGCGAGTTCGAGGTCGGTGTCGTACAGGGACGGCTCGGTCAGGCCCATCTGCCGGGCGAGCCGGCGGAACGTCTCGGTCGTGGACAGGCACTCGCCCGGCGGCGCGACGGCGGGCTCGTTCCACACCATGTACATGTGGCCGTAGCCGTGATGCACGTCCAGGTGCTCGATCTGCATCGTCGCGGGCAGCACGTAGTCGGCGTAGTCGGCCGTGTCGGTCGGGAACTGCTCCATCACCACCGTGAACAGGTCCTCCCGCGCCAGCGCCGCCCTGATCCGGTTCTGGTCGGAGGTCGAGCCGAGGGGGTTGGCCGCGTAGACCCACAGGCACTTGACCGACTCGTCCAGTCCGTCGGCCAGCCGGGTCATCGTGAGCGTGCGCACCGGGTGGGGGAGCAGGTCGTCGCGGGGGTCGGGCCCAGTGGGCGCGTACGCCGAGGTGGAGTAGGCCACCCCGCCGCCGGGGTGCCGCCAGTCGCCGGTCACGCCCGGGATGCAGGCGATCGTCCGCATCGCGGTCCCGCCGCCCTCGTGCCGCTGGATGCCCATCGTGGCCCGGATGCCGGTCGGCCGCGTGTGCGCGAGGCGTACGCCGAGGGCCCTGATCCGCTCCTCGGGCAGCCCGGTGATCTCCGCGACGAGCGCCGGGGGATGCCTGCGGATCTCCGCCTCGAACTCGTCCCAGCCGGTCGTGTGCTCCTCGATGTACGCCCGGTCCTCGGCGCCCTCCTCCAGCACGACGTGCAGCAGGCCGAGCGCGAGCGCGGCGTCCGTCCCGGGACGGATCGGCAGGTGCTCGTCCGCCTGGTCGGCCGTGCGCGTGCGGACGGGGTCGATCGCGACGACGTAGGCTCCGGCGGCGCGGGCGTCCTGGACGAACTTCCACATGTGGTGCCCGCTGGTCAGCGTGTTGGTGCCCCACAGCAGGATCAGCCGGGACAGGGCGAACGTCTCGGGGTCCATGCCGCCGGGGGTCCCGTTGACGTAGCGCAGGCCGTCG
The DNA here is from genome assembly GCF_005864065.1 of Microbispora triticiradicis. Taxonomy (NCBI): domain Bacteria; kingdom Bacillati; phylum Actinomycetota; class Actinomycetes; order Streptosporangiales; family Streptosporangiaceae; genus Microbispora; species Microbispora triticiradicis. Next base: position 407,520 of record NZ_VANP01000007.1, read on the forward strand.
TTGCCCGCCCGCGCGCAGATGTTGAGATCGTGCCGGGACGCGCCGAGGACGTTCCAGAACCGCCGCCCGGCCTGTCCCGACTCGCCCTGGACGTACCCGAGCGTCCCGGTGCCTTGGTACGGCCAGATCGCCTCGCCGCCGTACTCCTCGACGATCGACGTCAGCCTCGCCGCGATCTCCGCCAGCGCCTGGTCCAGGGGGACGCGCTCGAACCGGCCGGACCCCTTGGGCCCGACCCGCTTCAGGGGGTGGAGGATCCGGTCCGCCGCGCGGACCTGCTCCAGGTAGCGGTTCACCTTCACGCACAGGGCTCCGCGCGTGTAGGGGTGGTCGTGGTTGCCGCGCAGCGCGGCGGCCTCGCCGTCGCGTACGGTCACGACCCAGGAGCAGGTGTCGGGGCAGTCGAGCGGACAGGCGCCCAGGATGGGTAGCGACGTGCTCATGGCCTCGACGTTAGCGTGCCGCTGTCGGCCGCCCTCTCGCCGCGTCCTCCCACCGTCCTCAGCGGATCTCCCGCAGGTACGCGATGTTGGCGGCGTCCTCGGGTTCGGTGCTGGGCGCGGCGGCGAACCAGGCGTCCAGGATCTCCGTGAGCACCTGCTGGGAGGTCAGGCGGAGGCTGAGCGCGAGCACGTTGGCGTCGTTCCACTTTCGGGCGCCCGCGGCGGTGACGGCGTCGGCGCACAGCGCGGCCCGCACCCCCGCCACCTTGTTGGCCGCGATGGAGGCGCCGGTGCCGGTCCAGCAGCAGACGACGGCCTGGTCCGACCGGCCCTCCGCCACGTCCCGCGCGGCGCTGGAGCAGCACCAGGCCCAGTCGGCCCGGCCGTCCGGGGCCAGCGCTCCATAGAGTGTGACTGTATGGCCGCGCCTTTCCACCTCGGCGGCCAGCGCCGGCGCGATCCCGTCGAGGCTGTCCGAGGCCAGGGATATATGCATGCCATTAATTCTGGACACTGAGTGCGAAGATCGCACAGAATCGCTGGTGGTGAGAGGCATCAAGGAGCAGGACCTGACACTGGACACCCCCGGCCCGGGGGTCGTCCTGGTCGTCGAGCCTCTGTTGCCGCAGCGGATCCGCCGTCCTTCGGACGCCCTGCGGTTCCTGCTCACGCTGCTGGCCCTCGCCGCCGTCGTGCTGCTGGCCCTGGCCCTGCAGCGGACGCTCAACGGCCTGGAGTCCGACGTCCACACGGGCACCGGCCGCGCGCCCGAGGTGCTGTCGGCCGCCGCCGGGCTGCTGGGCGGCGTGGCCGTGCTGGTCGTCCCGGTGGCGTTCGCCGTCGAGCGGGTCTTCCACCGCGACGGCATGCGCGTCACCCAGGGGCTGATCGCCGCGATCCTCGCCCTGCTGGTCTCGTACGCGCTGGGCGAGTGGCTGGTGCAGTCCGGTCCAGCGGACCTCAGGCAGCTGCTCACCGGCAACCGGGACGTCGAGCCGCTGAACACCGTGCTCACCCCCGCGATCGCCTACGCCACGGCGGTGCGGATGTCGCGCCGCCCCCACTGGCGGGCGCTCATGTGGGTCGCTCTGGGCCTCGACGTGTTCGCGCTGTTCACCGCCACCAAGGTCACCGCGCTCGGCGTGATCCTCACCTACGTCGTCGGCCTCGCCGTCGGTTTCGGCACGTTGTACGGCATCGGCAGCGCCAACACCCGGCCGCCGGGCAGCGCCGTGCTGGCCGCGTTGCGCAGGCTCGGGTTCACGCCGGTCAGCGCGCGGCGGGTGGAGGACGACAGCTCGGGCAGCCGCCGCTACCTCATCGGCCTCGCCGGCGACCGCACCGTCGACGTGACCGTCCTCGACCGGGACCGCCAGGTCGCGGGGGTCCTCTACCGGCTGTGGCGGCGGTTCCTGCTCAACAACGAGACCCGGCGCCGGGCCATCCGCTCGCTGCGCGCCGAGCTGGAGCGCGAGGCGCTCATGGCGTACGCCGCGCAGGCGGCGGGCGTACGGCTGCCGCGCCTGCTGGGCACCAGCGAGGTCGGCACCGAGGCCGCGCTGCTCGCCTACGAGCACGTGGACACCCGGCCGGTGAGCGAGCTGGACGACGCGGACCTCGACGACGAGCTGCTCGCGCGGATGTGGGAGCAGGTGCGGCTGCTGCAGGCCCACCGCCTGGCCCACCGCCATCTCACCGGCGAGAGCATCCACGTCGACGCGCACGGCGACGTCTACCTCGTGGACGCCCGCAGCGGCGAGATCGCGGCCGGTGACCTGCTGCTGCGGCTCGACATCGCCCAGCTTCTCTCCTACCTCGGCACCCGGGTGGGAGCCGAGCGGTCCGTCCGCTCGGCGGCGAAGGCGCTGGGGGAGGACGCTCTGGCCGGGGCGATGCCGCTGCTCCAGCGGATCGCGCTGAGCCGCGACACCAGGACCGCCGCCCGCCGCGACAAGCACCTGCTGCCCGCGCTCCGCGAGCAGATCATCGCGCTGAAGCCCAAGGCCGAGGTGGAGGAGGTGCGGCTGGAGCGGTTCCACCCCCGCACGCTCGTCACGATCATCCTCAGCGTGATCGCGGCCTACCTGCTGCTGCCCCAGCTCAGCCAGGTCAACCTGGTCTCCGTCGTCACCACGGCCAACTGGGCGTGGAGCGGCGTCGCGCTGGTGGCGGCCGCGCTGAGCTACGTGGCCGCCGCGGTGATGCTGCGCGGGTTCGTCCCCGAGTCGCTGCCGCTCGGGCACACGATCCTGGCCCAGCTCGCCGGGTCGTTCGTGAAGCTGGTCGCTCCCGCCGCGGTGGGCGGGGTCGCGATCAACACCCGTTACCTGCAGAAGCGCGGGGTGCCGCCCGGGGCCGCCGTGGCGAGCGTCGGAGCGTCCCAGCTCATCGGCCTGACCATGCACATCATGCTGCTGCTGCTGTTCGGCTATCTGACCGGCACGCAGGCCGCGCCGTCCCTGACCCCGTCGCGCGGGCTCCTCATGGTGCTGCTCGGGGTGGCCGTGCTGTTCCTCATCCTGCTCGCCATACGGCCGCTGCGCCGGGTGGTCACCTCCCGTGTGCGCGCGTTGTTCTCGGGGGTGATCCCCCGGCTGCTCGACGTCGTGCAGTCGCCCCGGAAGGTCCTGGAGGCCGTCGCCGGCACGCTGCTGCTCACGCTCAGCTTCGTGATCTGCCTGGCGGGCTGCGTACAGGCCTTCGGCGGCGACGTGTCATTCACGGCCGTCGCCGTGGTGTTCCTCGCCGGCAACGCGATCGGCTCCGCCGCTCCGACGCCCGGCGGCCTCGGCGCGGTGGAGACCTCGTTGTCGGTCGGCCTCACGGTCGCCGGGCTGCCCGCCACGGTCGCCACCTCGGCGGTGCTGCTGTTCCGGTTGATGACGTTCTGGCTGCCCGTCCTTCCCGGCTGGGCCTCCTTCGCCTACCTCCAGCGCAAGAACGCCCTCTGACCCGCCTCCCCCGCACTGCCTTTCAGCGGGCACCGCCCCGCACTGCCTTTCAGCGGGCACCGCCCCGCGCGGCCGCCCGGACCGGCGCGCGGGGTCACTTCGGGACGCTCACCTCGGTCACTCGGCGCTGGAGGCGGCCCAGAGGTTGATGCCGCAGTCGACGGCGTCCTTGTCGATCTCGTCCAGTTCCTCCTGGGCGAAGTCGAGCCGGCCGACCGCGTCCAGGTTGGCGTCGAGCTGCTCCACGCTGCTCGCGCCGATGAGCACCGACGTCACCCGGCGGTCGCGCAGCGCCCAGGCCAGCGCCATCTGCGCCAGCGACTGGCCCCGACGCCCGGCGATCTCGTTGAGCCGCCGGACGTGGCGCAGGCTCTCCTCCGACAGCAGGGACGGGTCGAGCGACTTGCCCTGCGCCGCCCGCGAGTCCTGGGGGATGCCGTCGAGGTAGCGGTCGGTCAGCATGCCCTGCGCCAGCGGAGAGAACGCGATGCAGCCGGCGCCCTCCTCCTCCAGCACGTCGAGCAGCCCGTTCTCGATCCAGCGGTTGAGCATCGAGTAGGAGGGCTGGTGGATGAGCAGGGGCGTGCCCAGGTCCCGCAGGATCGCCGCGGCCTGCCGGGTCCGCTCCGGGGAGTAGGACGAGATGCCGGCGTAGAGCGCCTTCCCGGAGCGGACCGCGTGGGCGAGCGCCCCCATGGTCTCCTCCAGTGGCGTCTCGGGATCGAAGCGGTGGCTGTAGAAGATGTCGACGTAGTCGAGGCCCATCCGCTTCAGCGACTGGTCGAGGCTCGCCAGCAGGTACTTCCGCGATCCCCAGTTGCCGTACGGGCCGGGCCACATGTCGTAGCCCGCCTTGGTCGAGATGATCAGCTCGTCGCGGTATCTGGCGAAGTCCTGCTGGTAGAGGTGCCCGAAGTTGATCTCAGCCGAGCCGTACGGCGGGCCGTAGTTGTTGGCGAGGTCGAAGTGGGTGACCCCGCGGTCGAAGGCCCGGCGGAGGATCGCCCGCTGCGTCTCGATCGGCTTGTCGTCGCCGAAGTTGTGCCACAGCCCGAGTGACACGGCGGGCAGCCTCAGCCCGCTGCGTCCGGTCCGGTTGTACGGCATGGGCCCGTACCGGCCCTCGGCTGCCACATAGCTCACTCGGTCACTCCAACTCGGTCGAGGATCCAGGAGAGCGCGAACGCCTCCTCACGCCAGGCGTCGTAACGGCCGCTGCGGCCTCCGTGGCCGGCGCCCATCTCGGTCTTCAGCAGGAACGGGCCGCCCGCCGCGCTGTCGCGGAGCCGGGCGATCCACTTGGCGGGCTCGTGGTAGAACACCCGCGTGTCGTTGAGGCTGGTGGTGGCCAGGATCGGCGGGTACGGCCGGCCGTCGACGTTCTCGTACGGCGAGTAGCTCTTCATGTACGCGTAGACCTCGGGGTCGTGCAGTGGGTCGCCCCACTCGTCCCACTCGGTCACCGTCAGCGGCAGGGAGGGATCGAGGATCGTGTTCAGCGCGTCGACGAACGGCACCTCGGCGACGATCCCGGCGAACTCCTCGGGCGCGAGGTTGGCGACGGCGCCCACGAGCAGCCCGCCCGCCGACCCGCCCCTGGCGACGACCCGGCTCGACCAGCCCGAGGCCTTGAGATGGCGCGCGCACGCGACGAAGTCGGTGAAGCTGTTCTTCTTCCGGGTCAGCTTGCCGTCCTCGTACCAACGGCGGCCCATCTCGCCGCCGCCCCGCACGTGCGCGATGGCGAAGGCGAGTCCCCGGTCGAGCAGCGAGAGCCGGGCCACCGAGAAGTAGGGGTCGATGGAGGACTCGTAGCTGCCGTAGCCGTACAGCAGGGTCGGGGCGGGCCGGTCCGTGCCCTTCCGCACCATGATCGAGATCGGGATCCTGGTGCCGTCGTCGGCCGTGGCCCACTCACGGAACTGCTCGTAGTCGGCCGGGTCGTAGCCGCCGAGCACCACCTTCTGCTTGAGCAGGATCAGCTCGCGCGACCGCAGGTCGTAGTCGTACACCGACGGCGGGGTGACCATCGAGGTGTAGCCGAGCCGCAGGCGGCCCGTCTCGAACTCGGCGTTCCCGGTCGGCGCGACGTCGTACAGCGGCTCGGGGAAGGAGATGTCGTACGGGTCGCCGCCGTCGCCCGGCAGGATCCGCACGCCGGTGAGACCGTCGCGGCGGAAGTGGACGACGATGTGGTCCCTGAAGGCGTCCACGTCGAGCAGCCTGGTGTCGTCCCTGTGCTCGATCAGCGGGGTCCAGGTGCCCGGGTCGTCGATGGGGGCGGTGGCGAGCTCGAAGTTGACGGCGCCGTCGCCGTCCGGGCCGCCGTAGTTGTGGAGGATGAGGAACCCGTCCGCCGCGTGCTCCAGGGCGTACTCGACGCCGGTCTGCCGGGGCCGCACGACGGCGAACTCGCCGTCCGGAGTGCTCGCGTCGAGCACCCGGACCTCACTCGTGATCTTGCTGCCCGAGGTGAGCACGAGGTAGCGCTGGCTGCGGGTCAGCCCGATGCCCACCCAGAAACGCTCGTCGTCCTCCTGGTAGACGACGACGTCCCCGTTCTGGTCGGCGGCCCGCTCGGAGGCCTGGCCGAGGGTGTGCCGGTGGATCCGGTACGGCCGCCAGGCGTCGTCCACGGTCGTGTAGAAGAACGTGGAGCCGTCGCCCGACCAGGCGCCGCCGTAGAAGACCCCGGGGATCTCGTCCGAGAGCAGTTCGCCCGTCTCCAGGTCCTTGAACCGGAGCGTGAACCGCTCGTCGCCGGAGAAGTCGGTGGAATAGGCGAGCTTCGTGCCGTCCGGGCTGACCGCGCTCGTGCCGATGGAGAAGAACGGGCTGTCGCCGGCGAGTTCGTTGCCGTCCAGCAGAACCTGCTCACCGGGGAGCGGCTCGCCCGGCTCCAGCTTCGGCGGGTCGTCGCCGTCGGCGGCCACCCGGCACTGGATGCCGTACTGCTTGCCCTCTTCGGTGCGCGAGTAGTACCACCAGGCGCCCTTGCGCGTGGGCACGGAAAGGTCGGTCTCCAGGGTCCGGCCCTTGATCTCCTTGAAGATCGTCTCCTGGAGATCCCCAAGATGGGCCGTCGTCTCCTGGGTGTAGGCGTTCTCCGCCTCCAGGTAGGCGATGGTGTCGGGGTCGTCCTTCTTGAGCAGCCACGCGTACTCGTCGACCACGGTGTCACCGTGGTGGCTGCGCTCGAAAGGAACCTTCTTCGCTACAGGCGGCATGTCGCTCACCCGCCAAAGTCTATGTTCGGCATGGTCCTGCCACGGCTCCTCCGAGCCGTCTCCGGGGGCGGTCCCCGGATCGACACCAGGGGATCGACACCGGGAATAGGGCGCCCCTCGGATGCGTTCGTTTCCATTCGGGTCATGGCGCTGCCGAGGCCTGGTAATCTTGTGATGTCGGCGCGGTCCGGCGCACTCCTCTTCGATCACCTTGGTGGTTGGCTTGGCGTGCGCGGGTCGGTTGACCGACGGCCTCTCGTGCTCTTCTGGATCTTGTCCTGATGTGCGGTTTGCATCGGGGTGAGGGTTCGGGTAAGTTAGAGGGGTTGCCCCGGAAACGGGGCGGTCGAATTCCTGTCGGTTGGCGGGTTTCGGGTCAAGTCGGTTCTGAATAGGGCGGATTTGACACGGAATGGCCGGTCGGGAAGGATTAAGACCACAAGCGAAACGAAACGCCCCGGAGCGTGGGACCTGGTTGACGGGTTTCGGGTGATGGTGGTCGCGTCCGTTTCTTGAGAACTCAACAGTGTGCTAAAAGCCAGTGCATGAATCATGCATGACCCCGTCACCGTGTTGGTGGCGGATTCCTTTGACGGTGCCTTTCC